>CAJXVA010000345.1 GCA_913061055.1 uncultured Pseudomonadota bacterium | reverse complement strand
CGTCGGACTGGACCGCCGAGCCGCCACGAACATCCTCGACGCGCGGGCGCAGGAGCCCATCACCTCCCTGACCGACCTGGACGCAGTTCGTTTCGTCGGGCGGAGCGCATTCGAGAAGCTGCTCGAGTACGTGACCGAACAGGGGCTCGTCGGCGATTCGGGCACAGAGCTTCGAATCTCGACCTTCAACATCCGATGGTTCGGATTGGACGGCGACCTGTACGGCTCCTTCGGGAGCGAGACTCGCACCCAGCGGGTCCGAGAGTTCATCGCGGAGCACCTCAGCGACCGCGATATCCTGGTTTTTCAGGAGATCGTCGACAAGGAGCTGTTCTTCACCGAAGTCGTGCCCGAGTACAAGTGCGTCTCGTACGACGGCCGGGCTGGAAAGCACCAACACATCGCCGTCTGCCACACCGACGCGTTCGAGATTCGAGCACCGACCGACGACGACAACTACGCGCTGGAAGACATCGACACCAGCGGCTACCTGCGCCCCGCGGTCCACGGCACCATCTACACCGCCGACGGCGACCCGGTGAGCCATCTGCTGGCCGTTCACCTCAAAGCGAACGAACAGAGCACAGACCGCCGCATCGAGCAGGCCGAGATCCTCCAAGCCCGCGCCGCGGTGCTCGGCGAGGCCGACGACCTTCCCGTCATCATGATCGGCGACTTCAACACCCACTTCGCCGTCGACACCGGGCGCGAAGAGAACGATGAGGACGTCGTCGAGGACATCCTTCATCCGCTCAGCCGGGTGAGGCTTCCCGTCGACTACACCTACCAGGAGAAGAGCGGCAAGACCCGCCGTCTCGACCACGCCTTCGTCAGCCCCAACATCTCCGTCGAAGCCGTCACGTCTCCAGGAGCCTGCGACCTGGACCGCACGATGTTCCTCCCCGAGATCGAGACCTACTACGACACGTTGAGCGACCACTGCCCCGTGATCCTCGACCTGGTCCTGCGCTAGAACAGCGCCCTCGGACCACTCAGGCAGACCCGGGTGAGAGCATCGCACGTAGGCTTTCGCTGACGGTCTGTGCGAGCTCAGCTCCGCGGTGTCGCGCCAAGATGGGCTGTCGAAGCAGGCATGCCACCGCCTCCGCCGTGCACAGCCCTCCGCCGATCTGATTGCGGCGCAACGTGTAGATCGATGGCCCGTCCGGCTGGAGCGCGATCGTCGGCAGCGCGTGCAGGTATGGGCTGCGGTTGTAGATCTTGCGGGCCTGCTGCCAGGTGCCGTCGACCACGACGTAGGTATGCGCATCGCGAACCGGCGCAGTATCGCCGCGGCTCGCCAGCGGCCAGACCAACGCGACACCACCGCCCTCAATGCTCCGCAGCAGCTCCGGATCCGGATGCGCACGGCGCCACACGATCCGCGAAGCCAAGGGCCCAAGCGCCTCGAGCACCACCCGACCGGTGTTGGTCAGCTTGGTCAGTTCGTGCTCGTGCGTCAGCAGCAGGATCCGCAGCGACGACATTGCAGCTCAGGATACTCCAGCCAGCTCAGGCAAAGCGCTTGGCTGCGCGCGCTTTGGCCTTCGCGGCCTCGACCTCGCGGTCTTTGGCCGGAGCCTTGGTCTCCAGCGCAGACAAGAGGTCGCGCGCAACCTCGGCAACCCTCGCGACCGAGGCGTGAAACACCTCCTCATTGGCCTGCGATGGTTTGTTGAACCCGCTCAGTTTGCGTACGAACTGAAGGGCCGCGGCCTCGATCTCGTCGTGGGTAGCGGGCGGGTCGAAGTTGAAGAGGGTCTTGATGTTCCGGCACATGGCGACAGGAACGAGCATAGATCGCCGCGATGCGCTCCGGGTTGGGTTGTCCCGCGAGGACGCGCTGCTTCGTCGCCATTTCCGGGGGCCCGCAGCACTACTGCGGCGGGCCGGACTTCCAACCGATGTCGTAGTGGGAGCCGTCGCAGTAGGGCTTGTTCTTCGATGCGCCGCAGCGGCAAAGCACGTACTTGTGGGGGTTCGCGCCCGTCGCCAACCGAGCGTCAGCCAACGGTACTCCGGACACGCGGTACGGCCCATCCGACTCGACCGTGATGCCCTTGGTGTCCGGCTGTGCGTGTTGCGGCTCGGATTCTCCGGGCAGACTGAAACGCAGCGCGCCGGAGGGGCAGGCTTTGACGACGTCCAGTACGCCCTGCTTGGGCGCGTTGTCGGGCACGATCCACGGCTTGCGGGACGAGTCGAACGCCGCCTTCTGTCGGCGCCCACACTCCGCCGCGTGCGAACACAGCAGGCGGTTGTAATGGATGGTCACCTCTTCGCCCTCGTACGTGAGGATCTCGTCCTTGCTGCGGTCTTCCGAGGGACTGCTGTCGAACCCAATGTCGTTGTGCGAACCATCGCAGTAGGGCTTGGTCTTCGACGCACCGCACCGGCACAGCGCCATCACCGGCTTGTTCGGGAGCGCGTCCCCCTGGGGATTCGCCAAGACGGGAAGATGGATCGCGACCAGCGGCCCACCGTTTCGCGCCTCGATCGTGGGGTTCTTCGAGCGCCCTGCCCCAATTCGTCCTCTCAACGCCAA
Organism: uncultured Pseudomonadota bacterium; assembly: GCA_913061055.1. Lineage (GTDB taxonomy): Bacteria > Myxococcota_A > Polyangia > Nannocystales > Nannocystaceae > CAJXVA01. Next base: position 8,088 of record CAJXVA010000345.1, on the reverse strand, counting down.
CCCATCGCGGATGTTCAAGCCGATCATCACGAGGCATACGGTGCTGCCGGCCAACTCCACGGCCTGAACGCCGTAGAACCAACCATCGAGCGCGCCCTGCGACGCCCACGACGACAGGAAGTACGACGATGGCAGCAGGACGAACAGGCCGGTCATGAACGCGATCGGTCCGCGTTTCTGCTTGGCGACCGCGAGCGGATCCGTTCGCTTGCCGAGCAGCGACACCCCCGATGCGCCCGCGACCAACAAGGCCGGCAGCAGGACGAGCATGCCCCGGAAAACGGAGGTTTTGACGGTCGCGACGGTCTCGGGACTGCCGAGCAGTTCGGACGACACCGTCGATATCCAGAACGTCAGGACGCAGAAAAATCCGAGAACCCCTGCGATGGCGTGCACCTTGCTCTTCATGTGGCCTTCTCTCTGGGCCCAACGTAGACGCCGAACCCACGAGAGCAATATGCCGCTGACTCCACTTTTCTGTGCAATTCGTCTAATATCGATGGAAGTCCTCGGACGAGAGAGAGTGAACCATGGATGTCTTGTCCGATGTACTGAGCTGGCTGAGAGTCGAGGGCACGCTCAGCCGCCGCTCCAAGTTCTCCGCTCCCTGGGGAATCTCCTATCCCGCGGTGACCAGCGTTTCATTCATGGCGATCGAGAAGGGAGCCTGCTTCCTGCTGCGCGACGGGGAGCCGGCCGTGCCGCTGGAGACCGGCGACCTCCTGATGTTTTGCCCGGGCCATTTCGGCGCGCTGGCAGATCATCCAGCCACACCAACGGTCCCCTACGCACAGGTCCTCGAGGAGTGCGAGCCAGACGACCCACAGGATCGGTCTGCACCCCGAGACATCTATCCGCCCCTCGAGTACGGGGGCGGAGGTCGACAAGCGGTCATCCGAGGATGGGGGCTTCGTTTCGATAGCCACGAACACCACCCCCTGCTGTCACTCCTGCCCCCCTTCATCCGGCTCACGTACGAGCAGCGCATCGCGTTGCCTTGGCTCGACACGACGCTTCGCTTCCTCAGCCACGAGACCCACGAGAAGGCCGACGGCTCCGACATGATGACCATGCGGCTGGTCGAGCTTCTGTTCGTGCAACTGATCCGATTTTGGTTTGAGGAGCAGCCGGACGGGAAAGGCGGCTGGATCAGCGCCCTGCGAGATGGGCCCATTCGGCAAGCTCTCAAACTGATCCACCAGTACCCGGCAGATCCCTGGACCGTGGAAAGCCTGGGCAAAGCGGTCGGGATGTCGCGTTCGAACCTCTCCGCACGCTTCGGGTCCCGGGTCGGCACATCGCCGCTGAAGTACCTGACGCAGCTACGCATGCACCTCGCCGCCAACGCGCTCAAGGACGATGCCTGGTCCAGCCTCGCGGACATCGCCACCCGAGTTGGATACGACACCGAGTCTTCGTTCGGCCGAGCTTTCAAGCGCTACTTTCGAGAGTCCCCCGGCGCGTTCCGGCGGCGACAACAGGCTCCGCGGGCCAGCGGCTCACCGACTTCGGACTGACCTGACAACCTACCCGCGGCGTCTCGCGATCCGTCGCCACAACCCGGCCGGCATTCGCCAGAGCATCTCGGCGCCCGGATACCCGAATCCTCGCAGGACGGCGGTGTAGATCAGGAACGCCACCGCGATCACGACCATCAGAGCGCTGCCCAGTGCAGCCTTTCCGACCAACCCCGACCAAGGCACCCACGCCTGCAGCTCGAGCAGCGCCCACCGACCGCCCCACGACGCCGCCCCGAGGATCACCAGGCCCACCAAGAGTCCGGTGACGCGTCGGCCCGCGCCCGAGGTGAACATCGGGCCAAAGCTGCGATGAAATGCGATACGAAGGATGACGACGTTCGTCGTGGCCCCCAGCGCGGTTCCCAATGCGATGCCGGGCGCTCCGAGCTCGCGAAACGTCAACGCGTTGAAGACGATGTTGACGAGCACCCCCGTGGCTGAGGCCAGCAGCGGAACGCGAGGTTTGTCGACCGCATAGAACGACGGCGCGAGGACCTTCACCAGGCTGTATGGCGCCAGCCCGATCACATACGACTGCAAGCACGCAGCGATCGCGGCGACCTCGGCCGGCCCGGTCTCGCCCATCTGGTAGACGAGCGAGCAGACCGGCTCGGCAAGCACCCACAAGCCCACGGCGCTCGCGCCTGCGAGCATCCACGCCGCCGCGGAGCTGTCCCCTGCCCGCCTCGCGATCTCGGATCCCTCTCCATCGGCTGCGGCTTCGGAGACCGATGTGGTCGTGACGGTCGCAAGCGCGACACCGAAGACTCCCAGCGGTAGGAAGAACAAGCGAAACGCGTACGACAGCTGAGCCACCGGCCCGTCGCCGAGCAGGCCGCTGAAGCGGGTGTTGATGATCACGTTGAGCTGGACCGCGGCCACACCAACCACCGCCGGCCCCATCAATCGCAACACCCGCCGAACCCCGGCGTTGGAAGTGATGCCTCGAAGCATCGGGGTCGGCCGCTGCCCCAGCCGCCACAGAGCGACGAGCTGCATGCCCGCTTGGGTCAGCCCGGCCAGCATCGTTCCGCCCGACCACACCATCACACCGAGGCGAATGTCCTCGCCCATCAGCCACACCCCCGCCCCGGCGCTCAGCGAGACGAGGTTGAACATCGCCGGGGCCAGTGCCGGCACGACGAAGCGTCGCTGCGCGTTGAGCATGCCCATCCACACCGCGGCCAGCGACACGGTGCACAGCAGCGGCAGCATGACTCGGGTCAGCTTGGCGGCCAGCGCGACCTTACTCGGGTCGGAGAACCCGGAGATGACGGCGACGAGCGGCTCGGTAAGCACCAGGGCCAATCCCGTGAGGGCGCCGGTGAGCACCAGCATGCCGCCGAACATCAGGTTGCCGAGTCGAGCCGCAGCCTCCTCCCCCTGTTGCTTGAGGGTCGCGGTGAATGTCGGGACGAAGGCGGCACTGAGCGCGCCCTCGGCGAGCAGGTCCCGCAGCAAGTTGGGGATCCGAAACGCGACGAGGAACGCATCGGCGACGGCACCTGCGCCAAACAGCGCGGCGAACACCATCTCTCTGGCGAGGCCCAGCAAGCGCGAGCCGAAGATCGCAACACTGATCCGGCCCGAGGCCTTCAGGTCGCGTTCGCCGGAATCCGCCATGCCCACTTGATCGCCTACGCGCGACGCTTCGCAAAACTTTCAACCGACGCAGCCCCGAACGGAGGCTGGGCGCGGATGCGGGAGGCGCAGCGGGCCGTCAAAGGCGGCCGCCGAAGCCGGTCTCGAGCAGCGCGAAGGCTTCCTCGGCCATCTTGATCACGTCGCCCTCGCAACCGGCATCAAACCAGGCCCGCAGCACCGAACGCACGATGCCGATCGTGGCGGCAGCGAACAGCTTGCCGACCCGCGCTCGCTCCGCATCGCCGCTGCGCGTCACCGCCTCGGCGATGACCTGCTCCCAGGCCCGGTAGATTTCGAGATCCGCCGCGAGGAGCGTGGGCGACGCATCGACGACCTTCTGGCGTCGAAGTTCCTCCTCCGCGGTGGAGACCATCATCTTGCCAACCTCGAGGCACGCAGCGCGTACGGCGGGGAGCGCGTCCTGCTCTGCAAAGCGCTCCAGGAGAAGCGTGCGGAACGCGTCTCGACGCTCCTCGGCTCGTGGGAATGCGATGGCTTCCTTGCTCGGGAAGTACCTGAAGAACGTGCGACGGGAGACGCCGGCTCGCTCGGCGATCTGGTCGACCGTCGTGCCCTCGTAGCCCTGTTCGACGAACAGCGTGTCCGCGGCCTGGACGAGGGCTTCTCGCACCTCGGCCTTCTTCTGCTCGCGTCGGGACTTGGGTACCGCGTCCATCTCGCGCGCTAGCCTCGACTCCCGCGCGGCGCGTGTCAACCGCGGTTGCGGATCCGTTCCCCTTCGGGCGGCCAACGGACCTCGACGAGCGTGAGTCCACACGCCGGAGCGGTGATCCCAGCTTTGGTTCGGTCCGGCGCATCGAACAACGCATCGATCGAGGCCGGTGCTCGGCGTCCCAATCCCACCTCAACCAACGTTCCGACCATGATGCGCACCATGTTCATCAGGAACGCCTGCCCCCAGACGTGAACTTCGAGCCAGTCCGGTCCCCATGCGGACGCAGGACCGGGCTGCGCATCCCCACTGCAAACCCGCGCGTCGAGTCGCCCCGGATCTCCCATCGGGCCCAGTGCGGTCGCCCCATGGGTGATTTCGACCTGTTCGACGACGCGCTCCGTGGTCTTGGATTGGCACCCAGAGGCTCGGAAACTCGCGTAATCGTGCCTTCCAGGAAACGATGCCGCGGCCGTCTTCATCGACCTCGGGTCGAGCCGCCGGCCGAGGTTCCATTCCTGCCGACGCTGGATCGGATCCCGAACCTCGGTGCAACGGATTCGATACCGATAGTACTTGCCCTCACTCCCATGGCGGACGTCGATGAAGCCGGGTTCCTCCCATGCAGCCACGATGACCACGTCATCGGGGATCTTGGAGTTGAGGCCCCGTACAAGTCCGGGCATCGGAATGTGGGTAGGAGGATCGAAGGCGACGAGCTGCCCCAGCGCATGGACCCCCGCGTCTGTTCGGGATGCCGTCCGGGCTCGTAGCGCCGTCTTGTACAAAGCGGCGAGAGCTTTCTCGATCTCGACCTGCACGGTGCGAATCTCGGTGCCATCGGGGCGCGGCTTTTGTGCCGCGTACCCGTGGAAGTCCGTGCCGTCGTAGGCGACGCGAAGCAGGACGCTCACGGCCGCATCATACGCTTCCGCCGCGGCACCTGCGCAGGATTTGGGGCCAGCCAAAGGTGTTAACCTGCGGCGCTTTCTCCATGCATAAGGTCCTCATCATCGGAGCGGGTGGCGTCGGCGGTGTCGTTGCCCACAAATGTGCCAAGAACCCGGACGTGTTCGGCGAGATCCTTCTCGCAAGCCGTACCAAGAGCCGCTGCGATGCGATCGCAGCGTCGGTCAAAGAGCTGACCGGGCGCGAGATCGCAACCGCGGCGGTGGATGCCGACGACGTCCCGCAGACCGTTGCCCTGATCAAGGAGTTCGGTCCCGAGCTGGTCATCAACGTGGCCCTGCCCTACCAAGATCTCACGATCATGGATGCGTGCCTGGAGACCGGCGTCCACTACATGGACACGGCCAACTACGAGCCGCGGGACGAGGCCAAGTTCGAATACAAGTGGCAGTGGGCGTACCGCGAGCGGTTCGAGAAGGCCGGCTTGATGGCGCTGATGGGCTCGGGCTTCGACCCGGGCGTCACGAACGTGTTCTGTGCCCACGCGCGCGACAACCTGCTCGACAGCATCGAAACCATCGACATCCTAGACTGCAACGGTGGCGACCACGGGCATGCGTTCGCGACCAACTTCAACCCCGAGATCAACATCCGGGAGATCACGCAGAAGGGGAAGTACTGGGAGCGCGGCGAGTGGAAGGAGATCGAAGCCATGTCGCAGAGCATGGATTTCGACTTCCCCGAAGTCGGCGTGCGAAAGGCCTACCTCCTGTATCACGAGGAGCTCGAGTCGCTCGTGCAGCACATCCCCGGCCTGCAGCGGATCCGGTTCTGGATGACATTCGGCGAGTCGTACATCAAGCACCTCGAGGTGCTGCAAAACGTCGGCATGACCAGCATTGAGCCGATCCAGTTTCAGGGTCGCGAGATCATCCCGATCGAGTTCCTCAAGGCGCTCCTCCCCGACCCCGCCAGCTTGGCCGCGAACTACACGGGCAAGACCTCGATCGGCTGCTTGGTCAAAGGCAAGAAGGACGGCGCCGACAAGACGGTGTTCGTCTACAACACGTGCGATCACGCCGAGACCTACAAAGAGGTCCGTGCGCAGGCCGTTTCGTACACGACCGGTGTACCCGCCACTGTGGGCGCGGAGATGATGCTGACCGGCCAGTGGATGAAGCCGGGTGTGTGGCACATGGAGCAGTTCGACTCCGCGCCGTTCCTCAAGAGATTGGGCGAGTCGGGCCTCCCCTGGCACGTGCGCGAGATCGAAGGCTAGCGCGATGGGCGTCTTCGACTACGACGTCACGGAGTTGGAGACGCCTGCGTTCGTCTGCGATCTGGCGGCGCTCGACCGCAACCTGAGAGTTCTCGAGCATGTGCAGGCCGAGTCGGGCTGCAAAATCCTGCTGGCGCTCAAAGGCTTTGCGATGTGGAGCACGTTCGACCGGGTCAAGCAGAGCCTGCCCGGTGTCACCTCGAGCTCCACGCACGAGGCTCGGCTGGGTCGCGAGGAGTTCGGTGGAGAGGTTCACGCCACCGCGCCCGCATACAGCGATGCTGACTTCGACGAACTGCTCGGGTTGTGCGAGCACATCGTCCTCAACTCCCCCAGCCAACTCCAGCGGCTGATGCCTCGGCGTGACGCCTATGAAGCCAAGACGGGCAACCGCGTCGAGTTGGGCCTGCGCGTCAACCATGAGCACCGCGAGGTGGAGGTCGCACTGTACGACCCGGCGGCTCCGGGTTCGCGCTTGGGCGCCACTGCGGCGGCGCTTGAAGGCGTCGATCTGCAGGGCGTCAGTGGCCTTCACTTCCACACGCTCTGCGAGCTCGGCTCCGACGCCCTGCAGCGGACACTCGTCGCCTTCGAAGCGAACTTCGGTCACCTCCTCGCCCCGATGCGGTGGGTCAACTTCGGCGGCGGCCACCACATCACGCGGCCGGACTACGACACCGACCTGCTCATTTCGTTGTGTCGCGACTTCGCCCAGCGACACGACGTGCAGGTCTATCTCGAGCCGGGCGAAGCGATCGGCCTCAACACGGGAGTCCTGGTCGCCTCGGTGCTGGACATCGTCGAAAACGACGGGCGCACCGCGATCCTGGACACCTCCGCCACGGCCCACATGCCTGATGTGCTGGAGATGCCCTACCGCCCGCAGATCGTCGGTGGGTACGATCCGGATGCGCACCCGCACCGCTACCGCCTCGGCGGCTTGACCTGCCTCGCCGGCGACGTGATCGGAGAGTGGAGCTTCGAGCAACCGCTGCAGGTGGGCGACAAGCTCATCTTCGAGGACATGATCCACTACACGATGGTCAAGACCACGACCTTCAACGGCGTCCGGCTACCGTCCATCGCGACCGCGGATCCCCAGACAGGCGCCATCACGGTACATCGCCGATTCGGCTACGAGGACTACAAGTCCCGCCTGGGCTGAGCTTTTTTCATCCGTTTCTCTGCTGCGGCCGCCACGGCACTCATGATGCGTGCCGTCGTTCCCATCGCCGCCCTGGCTCTGTGTGTCGCGGCCTGCGACGACCCGGCGCCGTCTTCCGAAACCACGACGACCGGCGCTTCGACTGGCGAGCAGGCCGGCTCGACCTCGGGGCCAGGGTCGAGCACCATCGTTCCGGGCGTTTCCACCACCACGGTCGGCGGAGTGTCGAGCACGACGGATGTCCTCGACGACAGTTCGAGCGCCAGCTCCGGAGAGCCTCCGAGCACCGGCTTCGACCCCGCCACGGTCCTCTTCGAAGAGGACTTCGAGGACGCACCGCCGGGCACCACACCACCGGGTTGGGATAGTTTCGTTGGATACGTCGTCAACATGAACAACGAGCCGGGCGGACAAGCCTTCGCCTTGGCCGACGACACTCGAGCTCGCAGCGGCTCGCAGGCGTTGCACGTCGTGGGCGGGTCGACCCCCGCGATGCTCACCCGCCCGTTGCCCCGGGGCACCGAGCGGATCCATGTCCGCGCCTATGTCTGGCTGACGGAAGGACTGGGCCAAAACCCGGGCAACAACCACGAGACGCTCCTGGGCATCCGCGGGTCCATTGGGCAGGCCAACGAGGAAGTCCGGTTTGGCGAGATCAAGGGCGTGGTCGGGACGAACGAGGTTCCCAGCGACGACATCTCGCCGACGATGGATCAGTGGGGACGAGGTCCGCGGATCGAAGCGGGACAATGGAACTGCATCGAAGTCGCGTTCGTGGCCACGGCCGATGTCCACGAGGTTCGAGCGTGGCGCGACGGCGAGGAAGTCCACCGAGTCAACGACCCCGCGCAGTGGAACAACGGCGCCCTGGGGACGGACCTGTCTCTTATACACATCT
>CAJXVA010000344.1 GCA_913061055.1 uncultured Pseudomonadota bacterium | reverse complement strand
CGAGATGTAGAGAGGTCTCGTGGGCTCGGAGATGTGTATAAGAGACAGCCCTGGCGCTGCCCCAACAATGCACATTGTTCACGATGGGTCTGGATGAGGCGGAGATGTTGCGCTGGCGTACGAACGGATTCGGGCGTCGACTCACCGAGGCGGCCCCTTCTTCCCGATTCGGCTAGAAGTACCAGCCGCCGACCAGCCGAAGCCACAAGCCGTCGGTACGAAAGTCGTTTCGCTCTCCTGGCAACGTCGCTGCTCCGAGCATGCCGCCGTAGAATGCTAGGTCGAAGCTTGCTTCGGCCCCGAAAAAGAGACCGCGCCAGACCACCATCTGGGCGCCGGCCGCGAGCTTGAGGTCCAAGCCAATCCGCTCTTCGTCCGCGAGAGCGTCTGGGACGTCGACAACCAACAAGCCAACACCGGTGCCAACCGCCCCATATCCGAAGAAACGGTCGGACCCGGCCCCGACGCGGAGGATCGGGAGGAACCGAAACTCCTGGCCGCTGTAAGAGCGGTCCGCGAAGCGGAGCGGCGCATGCTCGAACGACGCTCCAACGGACATGCGGAGCAAGCGGTCCGGCCGCCAGACGTATCCGCCAGCAACACCCCAAGCCCAAGCCGCCCCCATCCGCGGATAGCCGCGATTCTGAAGTCGGAGCTGTGCGGTCCCAGGTGCAACGAGGACGTACGCCCCAGAGCGAAGCGGAGCGCGGGAAGTTCTCTCGGGATCCGTGCCACGCCTCGCATGTGCAGGTGGCGCGGTGGCGCCGAGGATGGCGAGCGCGGCCGCCATGGGCCCAACATAGCGTGCTTGAGCGGTGCTTCTTGAAACCACTAATACAACATAACATGTTGTATTAGCACTTCCCGAGGCGCGGTACGCGGGTGTTGTGGATCCGGCCGGCCTGCGTGCGCTCGCGGTCTCGATAGGCTCCAACGTCCGGCGTCTACGCGAGGACAGCGGAGCAACGCAGGCGCAATTGGCGGAGGCGTGTGGCGTGGAGCCGGCGCACCTCCAACGCGTCGAGTACGGAACCACGGCCCCGTCGCTCCGCCTCCTGCAGCGCCTTGCGAACGAGTTCGAGACCGACGTCTGGAAGCTTTGCAAGCCCGGCCGCGAACCGAACCCTGCCCCGCGCCGCCCCGGCCGTCCGAAGCGCACTACATAGCGACGATCCGCACCCTGCTCGACGCAAGAAACGGTCCTGGGGTCGCTCCGCACCCGCTTTAACAACACCGACGCTCCACCGCTCTGGTTCGGATGGGCGGTCGCTGTCCCTCTCGATGCGTTCGCGGTCGCCGCGGTGTCAGCGACCCCAAGGGGATGCCTGCAGCCTAGAGGTTTCCCGACCACGGACGCCCGCAAGCAGCAACCTTGTCGGCGAGCGACCTCTCGGCTTCGGCCATGTACGAAATATTGATCGCGTCGACGCGCAAATAGCGGCCGCGCGGCAAGTTCTCTGCCTTCATCGCCCACGCGTCCGGTTGAGTAGCTGTTCGGCCCTTTCCCCGTAGTCGAGAACGTTCTCCTCATGCGGCTTGCGATCGCGTGCGGCTTCGACCGCCGCTTTCTCGAACTTGAACGGCGCTGCGCCCAGAGCCTTCAAACGGCCGGACTTCGTCCAGGCCCGGATCGTCTTCGGACTGACCCCGCAGAGGGCGGCCGCTTGCTTGGTGGTCAAGACCGTTACCGACTGAGGATCGCAGCTCTGACGTTGGAGTTCGGATCGCAGCAGCGTCCTCAGGAATCCCTCTTCTTGGCGAAGCCCTTGCCTCGTGGCATCGACCAGCGCTCGCTCGACCGGCCCCAACGAAAGCCCGCCAGCCGCTTCGCGCTGAGATCGGGATCGGTGGTCCTGTGCGGAGACGTCTGCGGTGAGCGTCGATCGGCTCACGATTTCTCCAATGGGTGCGTTGAGCATCGCGTTCACGGAGCAGACCGCCCTACCTGCCAGCGGGTCAGAGGTTTCGAGGTAGTGCTCTGCTCGCGCAGTCCGCCCGACCAAGAGCTCCACGTGAGTCGCAAAATCGGGCCAATCTGGGAACACCCGGCAAGGGTCTTCGAGCTCGCAGAGAAACGCCGCGAGGTCTTGGCTCGAGAACTCGAGATCTGGTGGGCAGTTGGGCACTCTTCCGTCGCGTCCTTCGTCAACAACGACGCGCTTCCTACCTGGCGACTTCCCGCCCGCTCACATTGCTCCAGCGTGGGTTCGCAAGAGCGGGCGTGTTGACGTTCTTCCCGAGCGAGAATCGCTGCCGCTGCCACCTGCGACAGCAGCGTGGAACGTTCTCCAAGACCAGGTAGCGGGAGAGCTCGGCACGCGTCGGGCCTTCCTTGTGGAGTGGGTCAATAACTCAACACCCCGAAGTCAACACGCGTCCCAAACGTAGCGCTCTTGCTCCTCGACGGGGTAGTCGACAATGCCTCCCACGGGCCTTTGTCGAGCGAATTCACGACCACTGCCCTTTGGCGCACAAACTCAACAACGCGCGGTTGTTGATGTAGGTGTTGAGTTCTTGTTGATGTAGGTGTTGAGTTCTTGTTGACCCGCGGCCCGGAGAACAGGGATCAACGTCTCCGCAGTTGTGTAGCGCCCAGATGCCCGCCGGTTGTGAACGCGGCGCTCCGCTCGGGCCGCTCCGACCCGCACCGGCGAGAAGAGCACGACCCGCGGACCCCCGATCTACGCCATCTACAGAGGTTTCTTCGGGGGGCGTCCGACCGGGTTGCGCTGGAGTTCCCGCGGCTCGAATAGCTGGTTGGGCTCGATGTCGAGCGCCGCGAGGAGGCGAACCAGCGTCGCGAAGCTTGGGGCTCGCCTCGCGCCTTCAAGAACCCGGATGAACAGCGGCTCCACGCCGACTCTCTCGGCCAGCTCCCCCTGTGTCCAGCCGCGGCGGAGACGGTGCTCGCGAATGTTGGCGCCCACGCATCGCCGCGCGCGCTCAATATCGACCTCCGCCACCCAGTGGTCGTAGCGAGCGACTGCATTCTAAAGTAGATTCTGAAAGTATCGCGTTCTAAGGCGCGTTGGACAAGCGGATGAGCGAAACAACGACGACACCCCCTCAAACCGGCCTCAACCTGCCAGCCTGGGCCGCGCCCTTCGTGCGTTCGACGGTGCGCCTAAGGTCTCAAAACGCCACCTGGGTCGTTGCTGCTCTCGCAGTCGGCTGTTTCTCGGAGCCCACAGAGAGCTCCGGCAACCTGGGGGACACTTCGGGGAGCACTTCGACGACCCACGCGACCGAGCACTCATCGCCACAAACGGCAAGCACGCGAGGGTCCACAACCGCGACCTCCGCCGGCGCGAGCGAGGGCACGGATGCGGCGACGGGCGACTCCAGCGAAGCGCCGGCCTGCGACGCGTTGTTCGAGTTCCTGGACGAGTGCACGGACGAGCCCGCAGGGATGGCTGTCGTCGCAAACGGCGACTTTGAGATGGGGTGCGATCAGAAGGTCGAAGTCGGCGCGTGCGATGACGACGAATTTCCGGTTCACCAGGTACAGCTGACCACGTTCGCCATCGACATGTTCGAAGTCACGGTCGGCGCATATGATGCGTGTCTTGGCGACGGGGGCTGCACGCCACGGGGCGACGCCGAGGGCTGTAACCTCCGGCAGACCGGTGACGACGAGCAGCCTGCCAACTGCGTGACGTGGCAACAGGCCGCGGACTTCTGTGAATGGAGAGGCAAGCGGCTCCCGACTGAGGCTGAGTGGGAGTACGCAGCCGAGGGCCCCGAGAACAACCGGTGGCCCTGGGGGGACGAGCCCAACCCCAACTGCGACCTCGCTGTGATCGTCGGTCCAAGGGACGTTGGGTGCGACGCCGGACGGACCCTCTCCGTGGGGTCGAAACCCGATGGAGCATCTTCCACCGGCGCCCTCGACATGACCGGCAATGTCGCCGAGTGGGTCGCGGATTGGTGGTCCCCCACCGGCTACGAGGACCACGACCCGCTGGACCCGCTGGGCCCCGGCACCGGCGAGCAGAAGGTGACGCGAGGGGCGTCGTTGGTCAACGGCGTGGTCGCGAGCCTGCGCATCCGGAACCGGGTAGAGCAGGATCCGAACGTCCCGGATTGGCGAGTCGGCTTCCGCTGCTCGCTGAGCGCCAGATAGTCGACGATCGCCAGACGACTCGCTGCGAAGCAGCCTTCGATTCGTTCGCTGGTCAGCTGTCAGAAAATCGGCGTAGAATCGAACGACAGCGATTCGCCGCCGAACGGACCGAGTCGAACCGTCGCCGGCAGCCCTTGACTGTGGGTCTCCGGAGCAATCGTGGCTGCCGACAAGTTCCTCGACCGACTCATGCAGGAGATGAGCGATGAGGACCGGCGCGCACGAGGATTCCAGAGAGCGTAGGAGTGCCGGCGGCCGATCAGCCGAAACCGCAAGCGCTCCGTACGGAAGTGGGTTGGCTCTCCTGGAAGTGCCGCTGCTCCGCGCCTGCCTCCATAAAATGCGAGGTCGAAGCTTGCTGCGGCCCCGAGAAACAGATCGCGCCAGACCACCATCTGGGCGCCGCTCACGAGCTTGAGGTCCAATCCAATCCGCTCTTCGTCCGCGAGGGCGTCCGGAACGCCGACAGCCAACAAGCCGACACCCGCGCCAGCCGCCCCGTATCCAAAGAAGCGGTCCGACCCAGCGCCTAAGCTCTCTTCGAGTCCGTCAGCGCCCTGAAATCCGCACAACAGAGCTCCGGCGTCTCTTTGGGGATCGTTCGACCGTGCTCGATCGATGGAGTTCGGTTGCGCGACAAGGGAGAGGATGCGCGGCGTGAGTGGCAAGAGCGCGAAGATGAGATCATCAACCAACCCCGTCTGAACTACATGCTCGAGCCCATGCGTCTGGCCTTCATTGACGTGGATGTCATGGTCCGATGGACGAGTGCGCCTGCATTGCTCCGTTTTCCTTGGCGTAGACGCCGGACGTTGGAGCCTATCGAGACCGTGAGCGCACGTAGGCCGGCCGGATCCACGACCCTCGCGTACCGCGCCGCCCTGGAACCGGTAATGTAACATCGTATGTTGTATTAATGGTTTCAAGAAAACACCGCTCAGGCGCCGCTATGCGCCGCCAGTAGCAGCCGCACTCGCCATCCTTGCCGCTACCACGCCACGTGCCCATGCGAGAAGTGACAAGGGTGCTGAGCTAGCTCCTCGCAGAGCGATTCGCTCTGGGGCGTACGTCCTCGTTGCACCTGGGACCTCACAACTCCGGCTGCAGAATCGCGGCTATCCGCGGATGAGGCGGCTTGGGCTTGGGGCCTCGGTGGCGGATACGTTTGGCGGCCCGACCGCTTGCTCCGTATGTCCGTTGGGGCGTCGTTCGAGCATGCCCCGCTTCGCTTCACGGACAGCTCCTACAGCGGGGAGGAGTTTCCAGCGGGGAGGAGTTTCGGTTCCTCCCCGTTCTGCGCTTAGGCGAAGAGATGAGGCGAGCGCTCGAGCAAGATGGCGCGGGCTTCGGCCTCGGCGGAAGGAATTTCCTCCCCCACCTCAACCGTATCCGGGTTGATCCGCAGGCTCTCCGGTCGTGGGTCAGAGGGGCTCTTGGAACACTCCACGCTGATCCATTGGAAGTTCTTGAATGCCGATCAGGCCCTTGCATGCCGGTGTCTACGCGGTAAGGGCCAACGTGTCCCGCATTGGTCCGTCGGCCGCCGAGCCGGCGAGGACGGGCTCAGCAGACAGGTTGTATCTTTACGGGGATGGGGCGAAGTAAGAAGGCGGCGGCACCCGCCCGTAGCAACACTGAGCTACGAAGACTAGTGCTGGAGTACTTCTATGAGCGAAGTCAGAACGCCACGAGTGCTCGAGGGAAACAGGGACTGGCGATAAAAATCAGCGATGTCAAACGCGAACTAAGACTCTCTGAGCAGCTGTCCCAGAAGGAAGTAATGGCGAACCTATTGTACCTGTTGAGTGAAGGGTGGGTAGAAGAGGAGAAGGTGGAGAAGCAGGTGCCGACGAAATCCGGAACGGTAGTGCCCAGCACGACCAGCTACTACAAGATTACGGCGAGGGGCATCGACAAAATCGAAGGGGAAGGAGAGTTTACCATGGACAAATTCAAGGGAATCAAGATCGAAGCGACGGGGCAGAACATCATCACCGTGGGGGATGGGAACCAGGTCAATGCGCTTCACAAGGAACAGGCTGACGCGCTCCTCCTGCTCCGTTCATCAGTCCTAACCGCGCCGGAACTCAGCGAGCCAGGCAAGCTCGATATCGTCTCCGATATCGACACCATCCAGACCCAGCTGGCGAAGGCGACTCCGAGCAGAACAATTGTCTCGGCAGCGTGGGATTCGATTAAGAACCTCGCCACAGGGGCCTCGCTCGCCGTGAACCTGGCCAAAGTGGGCGAGCTTCTGGCGCCCCTTTGCTAGTGTCCTGGTCGCCTAATTTGCTCGAGAGTTGGGGGTGTTGTGGCTCGGGAGTATGCGCGGAGCCGAGTAATTCAGTCCTCGGGAAGCGGTAGGCGGGATACATCACCAACGTTTGGACCGGCGAGGGCTGGTTGTATCTCGCTGTTGTCATCGACCTCGGCTCGCGCCGCACCGTCGGCTGGGCCGTCGCGGAGCCCATGAAGACCGAGCTCGCTCGAAGCGCGTTGACGATGGCCCTTGGAGGACTGCGATCCTGTGCATCACACCGAATGCGCGAACGCGGGTGCCAATACGCGTCCGTAGTGCAGGATCGGGTCAACGCGCGCTCTCCGGCTGGCGTTCGCGCAAGTTCCTCAAGCTCGCTGGCCCAATCGACGAACCGCCGGAGGAGGAGGCCGCAATCCCGAGGATCCCGCCCGCATCAGGCACAGCGCGACGCGAGCCTGCAACGCCACTGTGCGGGGTCGAAGGTACGTGCCCGGCCGCATCGGCCCCAGCAACACCGCGCACCACCGTCGCCGGAAGTTTAACGCCCTAAGAGGCCACAGCTAGTCTGTGGGTCCCCGAAGGAGCAGAGCACAGGGTTGCTCGCCGGCCGAGCGCAGGCGGCCTCGCGGATCAGCCATGGGCCCAGTACCGAACACTCGAACACTTGAACTCACCCCAGAAGTGGGTCCGCCTTGCGCGCCGGGTGTGGAGGGCCACCGACACAAGCCGATTGACAGTCGGTTTTTTGCCCCCCATGCTTCCGCGGCAATGCCATCGCGCGCCGACATGCGTTCGACTCCCTGGGGTCTCCTGGGCGAGCTCGAGCTCGCTGTCCTTGAGTGTCTTTGGGACTCGGGCGGTGCGGATGCCAAAGAGGTCCACGGCAAGCTCGGGCAAACGCGCGGCATAACGTTGAACACCGTGCAGTCGGCGATGAAGCGATTGCACGAGAAGGCCTTGCTCCGGCGAACCAAAGTCAGCCACGCTTTCGTCTACGAGCCGGCGCTGACCAAAGAAGACTTCCAGCGTGACGCGGTGGGAGAGGTTGTCGAAGCCCTCTTGCATGGTGAGGCCGATGCGATGGTTGCCGCATTCGTCGATGTTGCGGAGCGTGCAGGCGGTGACACCCTCGCGCAGCTCGAGCGTCTGATCGCCGACCGACGTCGCGCCAACGCCGATACGGGGGCGAAATGAACGTCCTTGTGGTCGCCCTGCTCGCGGCCATCTCGTTCACGGCGCTCACCGCTGCCGCGACAGCCCTGGCCTACCCACACGCACGTTCGTGGATCGGCCGACTCTCCGGCGAACGCAGGAGTGCGATCCTGCTCGGCGTCCTCGCGACCCCCTTCGTTGCGGGCATCCTGCTCACCGCGCTCGCGCTCCTGCCGGGACTCGTGGGCATCGCGTGGCCGGGACTGGACCACTGCACGGGCCACGACGACCATCATTTTCATCTGTGCCTGGTTCACACCCCAGGCCTCGCAGGCCTTGGTTCGTTCACCGCGTTCATCTGCGCGGCGTTCGTTCCCGCTGGCGTTCGATTGGGCGCCACGGCCGTTCGCGTCCACCGGGCGCGCCGCTTGGTCGGCATCCTCGACACCAACGCGACGCTCGACGCCGGCGGGTCCCATGCGGTAGTGGAGTCGGAGCTCCCCTTTGCGCTGACCGCGGGGCTCCTTGCGCCGCGGGTGTTCGTGACCTCGGCGCTGCTTCGCGACCTCGACTCGACTTCGATTGCAGCCATGCTCGCGCACGAGGCTGCGCACGTGCGTCGGCGAGACCCGCTGCGAAAACTTCTCGGCGACATGCTCTCCGCGTTTCACCTCCCGGGAGCCCGCTCGACGCTGCTGGCGGACCTCTCCTTGGCCTGCGAAGAATCTTGCGACGAAAGTGCCGCCGCGCAGATCGGCGACCGCGCGGACGTTGCGGCTGCCCTCGTGGCGTTGGGGCGCTTGATCGAACGAACACCGGAGCGCCCCGCGCTGGTGGGCGCAGCGTTTGGAGATTCGGACATCGAAACCCGCGTTCGCTCGTTGCTCAGCGCACCGAAGATCGACCCGCGCATTCCGAGTCGCGGAGTGTGGATCGCCGGGGCCACCCTGGTCGCGGCTCTGGTGGTCGTTCCGGTGCATCACATCACCGAATCACTTCTCGGTTCCGTACTCGGATAGCAAGACGCCCATGGCACCCGGACAACGAAGCCCACTCTCAAAACCGATTGTCAGTCGGTGTATCTCCCTCGCCCTGGCTGGGTGCTTGGGCTCCAGCACGGCGAGCGCCGCCGCCGACCCGCGGGCACTGACCGAGACTGAGGCCTTGGAGCGAGCGTTGACCAACCCCTCCCTCGCCGAGCTTCGCGCAGGATGGGTAGGGGCCGCCAAGGCGGATGGTCTCGATCGGGCGGCCTGGCAGAATCCGTCGCTTTCGTACACCCGCGAGCAACTCATCGGCAGCACCGTCTTGGGCGAGGACTACCTCACCCTCTCGCAGCAGTTCGATCTCTCGGGCCGCAGGTCTCTGGCTCGTCAGGCCGCGGCGCAGCGCGAGGGCGCAGCCGGGCACTCGGCGGACGCCGTCCTGCTGGAGTTCAAGGCGGAGGTTCGACGACGATTCTATCGGTTGCTCCACGCTCAGCGACGTCAGGCCTCGCTTTCCGCCTGGCACGGGCGAGTCGGGCAGCGCCTCGAGGCTGTGGTCGCGCGCGAGGCGGCTGGGGACGCGGCGGCGTATGACCGGGTCCGCCTCGAGCAAGAGCTGACGGCCATCGAGGCACGCATGGCAAAGGAGGGAGCGGGGAAGGCGAAGGCGTGGGCGCTGCTCCGTGCGTTGGTGGACGGTGCCTCCCCCGAAGAGCGTGGCGGATGGTCGCGGGCCGAACCGCGCCTCACCGGCGAGCTTCTGCCGTCGCGGTCCGGTCTGGCCAAGCAGGACGCGGTGGATCAGCTCACCGACCTGCCCAGCGCCAAGGCACGCGAAGCGGAAGCACGGGCACTGAGGCTGGACGCGCGAGGGTCGTCACGATGGTGGGTTCCCAACCCCAGCGTCGGTGCTGGCTACAAGGGGGTCGACCTTGGCGGCGGGGCTCGGGCAAACGGGTTCGTATTCACACTGAGCATTCCGTTGCCCGCGTTCGACCGCCGACGAGGAGACAGGACTCGAGCGGTCGCGCAGTCCCAATCTCTGGGTGCCCAGACGAACTTGGCCGCAGCCGAGGCGCGCGGACAAGCGGCGGGGCTGTGGGAGGAGCTGAACCACCTTAGCGCCGCCGCGCAAACCCTGGCGCAAGACGGGGGACGACAATCCGAAGCCCTGCTCGCTGCCGTAGAGGCCGGTTACCTGGGCGGCGAGATCGGCGTCATGGAACTCCTGGACGCCTACCGAAGCGCAACGAGTACCGACCTCATGGTCCTCGACCTCGCCATGGACGCTCGCCGGGCCGAGATCGATCTTTCCCGACTCACGGAGACCGCAACGTGAAGTTCATCCACCGACCGACCCTCGTGCTCGCGGGAGTCCTTTCCGCCTGCTCACTTTTCCATCCCGATGATCACGCGCACGATGCCGAGGGGGAACACGCCGCCCCGGGCGACAAACGAGATGCGGTCGCGTCCACGACCTGGACCGAGAACACGGAGCTGTTCGTCGAGTTCCCGGTCCTGGTGGTCGGGCACGAATCGCCCTTCGCCGCCCACTTCACTTGGCTCGAAGGTTTCGGGCCGGTCGCCACCGGCCAAGTCTCGGTGGTGTTGTCCGGTGGGGGCGGGGCGGAGGAGACATTCTCCTCCGAACCCAGCAGCACTCCTGGAATCTTCCGACCCGTGGTCTCCCCTTCGCACGCTGGCGAGCGCCAAGTGCTCGTCGTGCTGGAGTCCGCGGGAAAACGCGAAGAGCATTCGCTCGGGACCATCCGCGTCCTGGTGGCGCTCCCCGATGCGCCGCCATCGGAGCCGGAGGACGACGGTTCGATCAGCTTCCTCAAAGAGCAGCAGTGGAAGATGCGCTTCTCCACCGCCGTCGTGCGTACCGGGAGCATGAGGCCTTCGTTCTCGGCGTTTGGAACCGCCGGGCCCCGAGCTGATGGTGACGTCGTCGTCGGCGCTCCGGCCACCGGTCGCCTCGTGACCGCGAAGGGTCCGCTGCCCGTCGTGGGCAGTACGGTCGACAGCGGTGGAGTCCTGGCGCGCCTGATTCCGCGCCTCGAGGGCACGGCGGACGTCGCCTCCCTCGACCTCGCCGGGGCGGCGGCCCGCC
>CAJXVA010000343.1 GCA_913061055.1 uncultured Pseudomonadota bacterium | reverse complement strand
GACGTTGACGCGAGGGCAGGGGAGTCCTCCAAAGAACCCTCGGCCGAACTCGCGCCGCATCCGACTCGCGGCAAGCTCCTGCCGCCCGAGGTGCTTACCGAGGTCGAGATTCGGGCGCTCATCGGCGCGTGCTCGACTCGCGGGATCACCGGGCATCGGAACCGGGCGTTGCTCGCGATCCTCTGGCGCACCGGAGTCCGGATCTCCGAGGCGCTCGAGCTGCGGCCGCACGACGTGGACTTCAAGAACGGGACCGTGCGAGTAAGGCTCGGAAAAGGGCTCAAGCCGCGAACGCCGGTGCTCTCGGATCTCGACGCGCTGCCGCTGATCGAGCGGTGGCTCAAGGAGCGCGGGAAGCTGCAGACCGTGGGGCAGGGGGCTCCGCTGCTGTGCACCCTCAAAGGGACCCCCGTCGACCCCAGCTATGCTCGGCATCTGCTGCCGCGACTGGCCAAGCGGGCCAGCCTGGAACGACGCGTGCACCCGCACGGGCTGCGCCACACCCATGCGGCCGACCTGGCGCTGGCAGGCGTGCCAGTGCTCGCGATCCAGCACCAGCTCGGGCACTGCTCCCTGGTCACGACGGCGAACTACTTGCGGCGAGTGGGAGTGCGACTCAACCTCGCGCGAGCGATTCGGCCAGGTAGCCTGTAGTCGCCGAGCACGAGCTAGTGGAAATCCACATCCAGCCCGGCGGCCTTCAGTTCCCGCAACAACTCCAGCTCGAAGTTTTCTCGCGTTTCAAGGATTCCGCTGAGGTCGCTGGGCAACTCCACGTCGCCGACCTTTACGAGCATGACCCGATTGCGGCCGAGCTTCCCAGCGAAGTACCCCCACTCAAGAATGACGTTCTGACGAGCACGAGGGCGAGTAGGCGGGGGACAGATATCAAGCTCGTCAAGAGACTTCTCGTCCTCCCCGTCAGGATCGGCGAGACGCTCGACTAGCAGCGGATCCCACTCGTCGAGCTTTGCTTTCGTACACCCAACATCATCAGGCGTAGCAAGCACGATCGCAAAGCGGACTCGACGGGCGTTCTCCTCAAATTTCTCGATGATCGTCTGCCCACGATTCGCCTCCTCGCCGAGCACGATCGTCTCGAACCCTCGCTGCTTTCGCAGGATGGCCAGGAGGCTGTCGCGAGAAGCCACATCATGTCCGTGGACTACAAAAACGGCAGGTCGTGCAGTGGGCATCTGAGAACTCCCCTCATCGTAGCCGAACCCATGGCCGGCGCGCACCTGTTCGTTAAGCTCCTCGCGGAACGCTCGCAGCACCGCCATCCCGCGTTGAGACTCCGTCTCGAAAGCCCTGGTCGTGGCCTTCCGAAACGACCTCTCGTAGGTCTCGAAGCTCCTTCCTGCAGACGTCATCAGACTCAGGCACATCACGCGCCAATGCGTGAAAATACCTTCATCGACGGACACAAACCCCGTTCCGCGAAGCTTCGTCGCGGTTCTCAGGAGTTCATCTCCCTTGAGAAGAGCCTTTTCTGCTCGGCTCACGAGCCCCTGCAGGACCCTCGCCGGCTGGGGCGCGACGCCCCCTTCGCCAACAGGCTCAAAGGACTCGACCACGACAGGCCGCCCAGAGCCATATCGTCGGCGACGAAGTTTCTCTCTCCCGTCGTTCGTCAAAGCTATTTTCCTCTCGTTCCCATCCCCCACGACAACTGCCAATCCAGCGTCTCCGAGAGCCCGCTCGGCTCGATCAAGCGTCTCATTGTCCCCGAATCCACACGACGTCGCCACAGAGAGCAGGCCAGCTGCCGCAGGGACACCTGTCTCCTCTTCGCGGCGATGGAGGGACGACGCGAGGAGCCACGCCAACCCCTCGTCGCTCGCCCCGTCCAACGCCTGCTGGCTCCGGCCCATCAGCGTCAACCGTAAGCCTCGAAGCACCCCTGCGAAGTCGCTGTCCGCGTACGGCCGCCCGAGAGATCGAGCTGCACCCGGACTACCAACCTGGAGCGCAACGGCTATTGCAACGCTACGAAGCTCGTCGGAGATTTCCGAAGCCGATGAGGCTCGCTCCACAAGCTCTGCAACCTTGACGTCAAGTTCGTCGACTTCGTCGAGCTTCCGCTCAAGCTCCTCGAGTTCGCCAAGCCCAACAACTACAGCATCGTCAGACATGAAGCGGCCAAGCGAACGTGGATAGTGGCACGAAACCTTCCAATCTGCAGCGTCGCGCTCATGTGCCGGCGGTCAAGAGCGCGCCGGGGCTGTCCGTTCTCAAGCCGGCGCCGACGAGCCTGGAGAAGGAGGGCAGGGGGGCTCCGAGCTCGATGCGAAGGCCGTCGGGGTGCCCGTGCTCGCGATCCAGCAGCAGCTTGGGCACAACTCGCTGGTAACGACGGCGAACGGCCTCAGGCGTGTGGGTGTACGACTCGAACCTGCGAACATGATTAGACCTTCCGTCCCGCCGTCGACGGTGGGCCGCTGGCCTGAGGAACGACAGGTCCATCCGGAACCTGTCGAGCTTTGCGCGGACGGAGAGGTGAACGACGCCAGATAGCGGCTTCATCCGAGCTCATCCAGTGCCAACCGTCTGCTATGCCATTCCTTCTGCAACGAGTCCCTCGACACCCTATAGAGCAGCGTGGGAACCAACGGGCCTGAATTGCGATTCATGTCGTACAGCGACGTCAGCTCCGCGATGCGGTCGGACGCCGCCGTCGCGATCAGCTCGTCCGCGACCCTTCGCGACTCGCGACCACCGACGAGCGCTGCGATCCCCGCGTCGACGGCCCTTGCCGAGAGCGTCACGAAGACCAACGAACACACAACGTCAAGCACACGCTCTGCGGTCGTTGCCGACGGCGACGGCTCCACCACGAGCCCGTAGATGGCAACCGCTCCGATGATGGCGATCGCCGTACCGGTCACTAGGAAGAGCGCTCCCGCCGACCCCAAAAGGCGCCAGGAGTAGAACGAGCTGTGGGCGTAGAGCTCTTGAAGCCTGCGGAACCCCGCGGGCTTCGTCGGTTCGTAGTAGTCCTCCAGCGTTCCAGCGGGAAGCATCCTCGACCGGGCCACCGCAAACACCGGCGCGTCGGAGACCAGACCAGACAGCAACGCCGCACCGATCTCTTGCCCCTCAGCGAAGCCTCGGACGGAGACCCGCCTGCAACGCTCCGAAAAAGCTTGCGTACCTCGAGACCAGACGCGCAGTGCTGTGCCGCCGGCCACCAAGAGGAGCATCACCAAGGATGCCCAGCCCCCCCAGAGCGTTGTTCCGTTGAGAACGCCATACGCCGCAATGACGGCAGCAAGCACTTCGAGGCCCAGCGCAACTTGTCGAGAGTGTTTCGTGATCTCGGCCGAGCCGCGGAAGAGCGCATGGGCGGCCTGGACTCTCGACAGGTTAGGCATGGGTGGCGTGGCGGTCATCCAAACCTCGGAAAATCGGAACCGAAGATGTCGCGCCACTTGCTGATGGCCTTCTCGTGCTCACCGCTGTCTTCGAATGTTCTCGCCTCATCGGCACGATCCGCATCCAAGAGCGCTCGCTCCCTGATCTTCAACTTCTCGTCCCAGGACAGCGTGTTCAGGTTTCCCTGGATTTCCTTGGGATCTTGCACATCGGAGAGGATCGCGTTGGCAATGTGACGAAGCACCGGCCCCATCTCCATGTCTACCCACTTCGTCGCCTTCTGCACACGCCCCTCGTAGAACCCGGCCACGATCGTCTCGAGCAAGTAGGAAGACGCGGTCGGCATCGTACGCCGCCGCTGCCAATGCTTCGCGGCCCGGACCACGTTGAGCACGTGACCGTCGTGTTCCTGGTTCACCTTCGAGATGTGGTCGCGGTCCTTGCGTGGGTCGGTCTTCTTCCAATGGCCGTTCCCATCTGGGATCAAGTAGTATGTGCGCCCGAAGGCGTCCGGCCCCGTGAAGAAACCTGGCACGATGTCGAAGTTCCAGTCGTACGAGGTCAACCGAAGGACTGCCGCTTCGCTTCGTCGATTGATCTCGGCCGAGCTGTATTGAGAGACCGTCGCCAAAGCCTTGACGTACCTGTTGACGATCCTAATCGAGTTCAGCGTGGAGCTACCGTTGTGGCAGTACCCGCTCAGCCGGCTCCCCCCAGGCACGGTGACATCAATGGGGCCGAAGCCGTAGTCGGCATACGTACCGCCAGTAGCATGGAGACATGAGATGATGTCGACGTCGTCCAAGGGGCGAATCTTCGTCTTGCGTGCAAACGACCCGAACGCGATATCTTGCTCCGGGTACAGAAGCGGGAAGTCGTCGAAGTTCTCGGGGAATTTCTGGATCTGCTTCGAGAGCCAGTCGCGACTCGTTCGTGCGCCGTCGGAGTCCGGGGGGGATAGATTGACCTCGTTGCGGAGGAACTCATCGAAGGCTCCGTTGACCGTGCTCGCCGTCGCTCCGCTCCGTTTGTTCAGACTAGATGTATCCTGATCGCTACAGAAAGCCCGTCCGCCGGCGGTTGAGGGAGTTGAGGGCGACGATTCGTGACTGAGAGACTGACGAAGAAGACGTGACATTGGAGGCTCCGTTTGCAGGCCACGAACTCGTGGCTGCCCAGAACAAACTTGGCACGCGAGCCTGAGATGTCATCGGTGGAGGTGCGGCAGAAACTCTCAGGAGTTTCCGCCGCACTTCGACTTCAGGTTTTCGATCTCACTGGCAAGGGCGCTGATCGCTCCGATACCCCGTGCGCGCAGCCGTTCAGCGTCGACATGGCCGACGGTGACCGACGCGAGCAGCGCGTACTCACCATGGTAGTGGTTCACGGCAATCTCGCCAAGGTCAGGAGGGTACGCGGGCCTCATCTCGTTGTTGAGCTCGGAAGGAAGCTTGAAGCCGCCTTTTCCAGTGTCGCCCATGTCCGTCTTGTGCACCCGTGTGTCAGCGAGGTGAGCCTTCACGAGGTGTAGCAGAACGACTAGCAACCGGTCCGGGAGAAAGGCTGAGCGTCCCCCGAGCTTCACCTCCGTTCGCCGACGTTTTCTATTCGCGGGAATCGACAGCTCAAGCTGAGATGCAGGCGGTGGCACCGACACTTCGGCTGTCGCACAATTGGCGTGGCTGCTTCGCCCGCTTCGTACGAAACTCTCCCGCAGAGTCTTGGACACTTCGCCCGGCCTGGGTGGTTTCCGGATGACATCGCTCGCGCCGTCCCGTGAGACCTCAATCGCCGCCTCCCACTCTTTCGCGTGTCCGCTGATCACGACAATTGGAAACGTGAATGCTGTGCCGGAGTGGTTCGGATAGGCGCGCCGCGCCTCTCGCACCAGGCTGCGCCCGTGGTCCTCATACGCCCTGTTCGCTCCCGGCTCACCAAAGATCTGGAGATCAACGATGGCCATGCAGAAGACGTTATCGGCGATGTGCTGGAGCGCGGCCTGCTTGTTGTCGCAGCTAACCACCTCGCAGTTGAGCGAGCGCAGAATCTCTTCAAGTTCTTCACGTGTGTCGGTGTCGTCCTCGACGAGCAGCACGCGGTGGCCTGAGACTGACATTTTGTCTACCCTCGAAGCCTCGGCAGTCGAACCTCTACTCGCGTGCCAACTCCCCGTTCGCTCGTCATTAGCAGCTGCCCTCCGTGCTCAGACTCAACGATCTTGATCGCCAGCGGAAGCCCGAACCCGGTACCGTTCCGCTTGTTGGTGGTGAACAAGGTCGCCGCGTCCTTGACAGCTTCCTCGGTCATTCCACATCCGGCATCCTGAATCGTAAGGATCGCGCGGGTCCCCTCCTCGATGCCCTCTACGATCACTGGAGCTCGCCGCCCCAGCAGGCCGTCATAGGCCTCCGTAGCGTTGCAGAGCACGTTGGTGAAGGCTTGCACAAGCCGCCCTCGATCGACCTCGACAGCCAACGGCGGAGGAATGCGGACGTCGATACCAATGCTGATCCCATTCATCCTGTTGCTGTCCCGGACCAGAGCGGCGGCTTCATCGACGATATCCTTCAAGGTTTCGTGTGCGTAGCACGGCGACTGCGGGGCTGTGAACGCGCGCATCGCATCGACAATGGTCCGAATACGCTGCGTTCGACGTTGAATTCTGGCGACATCGTCAAGAAGATCCGCCCGGGTGACGGCATGGTCTGAGACACGCTCACCGAGACGATCAGCGGACATCGACAGTGGAGTCAGGACCTTGATGACCTCGTGGTAGAGTTCGCGGGCGTAGGTGTTCGCGATCTCTTCGCTTGCTCTCCGCACCGCGTCACGGGCGCGTAGACCGAACCGCGCTTCAACATCCTCCAACTTGGAGTTAATGTTCTCCTCATGCTGACGGCCGAGCAGACTTGAGTTCTTCCAGTCGCGCCGCCGGCCCGCTGCTTGGTCGGCGGCCTGGCGGACCCGACTGTTGTCGTCCGTGGCGAGGCGGGCGAGCGCGGATTCGAAGGCCGAATGTTGCACCTGCCCCGCCACCTGGGCCACGGCGCGTCGAACCTCCCACTTTGCGTGTTTGGAGCACTCCACCAGGGCCTCCACCACCCTGATAGAGCCCGATGCGCCGGGTCCAGCCTCAACCAGCCATCTCTCCGCCTGCATGACACTTTCAAGCACCATGCTCCATTTCGGGTTCGCAAGCTCGCCCAGCAACGCCTCGACCGGCATTCGGCCGTCAGTGCCCATAGCGTTTGTACCGTTGCTCGAAGGCGTCACGGCCACCCTCTAGAATCTGTTCGATCTCATCCTTGCAATGGTCCACCGTGCCGACTTTCGAGATTGACCCGTGGGCTCCGTCGGACGAGAACACAAACACGCGGTCAGCTTCCCCGAGCACGGGGATGTTGGGATTGTGCGTAACGAAGATCACCTGGCGGCTCCCTTTCACCTGCTGAAGCGCCCTGACTACAGTATCGTACACGAATGCGTTGTCTAGGTTGTCTTCGGGCTGGTCGATGAGCAGGGGGCGTTCGCTCTGGAGAAGAAGGATCGGCAGGATGGTCGTACACCGCTGGCCGGTTGAGAGGTTGGGCGACTGCTTGAACCGGTCCCCGTCAAGAAGCTCGATGCACGGCTGATCGCGGAGGTCTAGCGCTTCCATCTCGTAGACCAAACCAGAGGCACGAAGCCCCAGCAGGATCTTCCGTGCTCGGTCCTCGGGGAGCCGCGTACTCTCCACGAGAGCCTTGAGATTGTCACCAGAGACGACCCTCGCCAGCTCAGCGGGTAGAAGCTGCTGCACGAGTTGCCTCGCAACAACACGCTGCTGCACGCCGGCGCCCTTGAGCGCGTCCGTGAGAAACTGCTGATACTCGCCAAGAGCCTCGCCTTGAGCCACCGTGACCCGGATCGCAGGCAGCTTGCTCGTGATCCGCCCGGCAACATCTTTGCGCATGGCGAACCGCTCATCACGCAGTTCGGACATGCGGTTCAACAGTTGTTGTCGCTCCCCAACCACCACCGACCGCTCTTGCTTCTTTCCGAGAAGCGCGGTTGCGTGAGCCTGAGCGGCAGCGGCAGCCTTCTGGAGTCTTGCCCGCTCCGCTGACCGCCCGCCCAACTCCTCGGAGGTGGATACCAAGCTTCGATATTCGGCCTCCTGTTCTGCATGCAGCGAAGCCAGGCCGCGGGCGCGCGCTACCTGTGCGGCCCCGAATCGCGCGGCAGCCTCACCCAGCCCCTTGGCAGCCTCGTCCACTGCCGCCGAGAAGAAGTTCAGATCCGAGGCGAGAGCGCGGAACACCACACCGTTCACACCATCTTCCATCGCGCTGGTGAGCTGCGCCTCCCAAGCGGCTCTGTATGCCGTGCTGATGCGCCCCATGTCCGTGGCGACTTTGTCAACGGCGGCCTGGAGCGCTGGCGGCACCAGAGCTTCGCGCTGCCGTGATTCACGCTTCGCGTGCGCCGCATTCACCTTATCGGCGTCAGGCCCAGTCACCTCGGCCAGCCCCTTGAGCCGCTCCTGAAGTGCGGGAAGCTCTGAGGCTTGAGCGGCGAGTCCCTCGATCTCGCCGTCCAAGCGCGTCAGCACCTGTGCAGACTGCTCCAACTTCCGCCGGAGAGACTCCAGCTCCTTCTCGATATCACGGGTCTTCGGCCCCGCGAATCGATCGAGCAGCTCAAGCTGGGCCGCGGGATCTGACGCGATCTCTTCGATCTCGTTCTGACTGAAGACGTCCGCACAGAAAATGAGGTCATTGCCAAGCGACACAGGTACTGGCTGCCCCAGTTCGTTCGAGACGAGCACATCCTCGTTCACCCGCCGGTCCGCGGCATAGTCCATCCCGTCCTTCGTACGCAGCGCGACGGTCACCTTGCCACCCGCGAGATTCCCCTTCACTAGGGTTTCGATGTTCCTCCGCCGTTGGCCATGAACTTTGGAATCGGGCATCAAACCAAGCCCAAAGCGAAGCAGCTCCAATGCGGTCGTCTTTCCCGCGCCGCGTCCACCGATAAGGCAGTTCAGCCCATCGACGAACTCCAGGTCAACACCGCCCAGGAACCCCCCCGAGACACTGAGCTTGACCACGACGTGGTGGCGAGCCTTGGCGTTCATATGGTCATCCTAGTCGGGGACTGTAGCTGCGGCTCCCGGCCCTGTCTCCGGAATGCGCCCTGCGCAGCTGGTTGCGGACTCTCCGAACCACCAACCCCCGGGCCGCAAGTTGCCGTGCTACGCCAGCATCTCGCTGAGGTCGCCCCCTGCCTCGCGCGCCAGCACCCCAGTCGCTCGCGGAGAGGTCCTCGACAACTCCTCCGCAGCGTTTCTCGGGCTGCAGAAACACGTTCTTGGAGAGCGCGGCGTGCGGGATGCGGGGTCACGTGCGCCGGAACGATAACACCGGCCACGCACCTGAACACCCGCCGTTTCGGAATCGCGATTTTCGGGCCTATCTGCCGCCCCCTACCCACCCGTGGCAAAAACGCCGATAATAATGATTGTGTCCACAAAGGACACGTGCCCGATGAAGACATCTCGCAGCGGGCAGGGGAGGGGTCACCCCTCGAAGATCTGGTCCGCCGACGCAGCAGTAACCGCGCGCGTCAACCAGTGCTGCAAGGCCTCGAGGTCCTGGCAACCTTCGATCCGCGCACGAACCTGGGCCGTCACACTCAGGCCCCGTGTCTCAAGCACGGTCAAAACGGAAGCCGCCGCCCGACGCAGCTCCCCTTGAGCCACGCCTTGAGCGACTCCCTGGGCTTTGCCTTCGGCAAGAAGCTGTTCTGCAATGGTCATCGTGACGGACTCCGCGGCAGGTGCTCGCGCCTTCAGAATGGCACGAAACTGGTCCAGCTGCAGGTCAGACGACACGCGGACCACGTAGGACACGAGAGGGGCCAACGCGCGCTCTCCGCCCGGCATCCGGGCCAGCTCCTCGAGCTCGTCCATCCAGTCCACAAGCCGCTGGAGGAGCAGGGCGCCATCTCGCGCGTCTCGCATCAGCCACAACGCGAGCCGGGCCTGCTGCGCCACCGCGCGAGCCCTCAGGTCGGCGTCATCGGCCCGATGGAGGTCATCGACGGCATACGAGAAGTCCGGCAACACGGCATCGGCGAGCATCCCGAGGCTCGGCGAGAACAGCCCCGAAAACCGCGTCGGCGCTGCCCACCCTCCAGGCACCTGGGCCAACACCGCCGGAACGATCAACGGTAGCGGCGACGCCTTGTCCTCATCGGAGAACCGCTCCCAGATGCTCACCATGTAGCTCAGCAGCCGCAGCGCCATCCTTGGCTCGGGCGTCGACTGGTGCTCGAACAGCAGGTACACGAACACGCGCTCGCCGGAGGCTTGCGCGTTCGCCGAGAACAACAGGTCGCTGTGCTGGTCCGCCAGCTTCTCGTCGACGTAGCTCCCGGGCTCAAGCTTCAGCGTCGACCAGTCGATCGCCGAGACGTGCTCGGCCGAGAGCACGTGCTGCAGCTCTGCCGCGGCGTTCTCGGGCTGCTGGAACACGCTCTTGAAGAGCGCATCGTGCGGGGTCTTCGTCACGGGCGCCGGGACGATAACACTCACCGCACACCTGAACACCCGCCGTTTCAGAACCCCTTATTTCGGGCCTATCTGCCGCCCCAAGGCCCCCTACACCACCATGGCAAAAACACCGATAATCGATGTTATGTCCAATAAGGACAGAATGACCCCTTGGGACAGTGGTGATCGTACCGCAACGCCGCAGACGGCGCAACTTCGAATATACAGGGGATCAACGGTAGCGACCAGATCGGTGTAGAGCAGGCCAGGTCGTTCTCCGTGCTCGAACTGGGCTTCAATGTAGGCCATGAGGGCAGCGATCCAGCTGCAACTTGCGCGACATCCGGCGCGAAGCGCTGCGGGGGGAAGCGGGCAGCGGAAGCCCAGGAGAAAAAAAGAACACAGCGCCTGCAAGGTCGCCCCCGTTGTGTGTGTACCAACGAGAGGAGCAACCGTTGAGTGGCGGCAACAACCCCCGACGCCCGAACAGCGCCAACATTTATGCGATGCGTCCCCAGGAGGTGGGAGGTTCGCCTCATCGTCCCCGTTAAGGCCGACCGATACGCTTCCGGTGCGATTCCCCAGGGTGCGATCCGAGGCAGAGCTGTGGATCCGGATCCGGCCTGCAGCAGCTCCATACTCTCTCGCGAGACGTCTTCTACGGGCGCCGCGGGAAGACTAGGGGGTGTCCTCAATTCGATTCGAGCCAGAGCATCGAACAGGCGAACTGCAC
>CAJXVA010000342.1 GCA_913061055.1 uncultured Pseudomonadota bacterium | reverse complement strand
TCTACACTAGATCGCTCGTCGGCAGCGTCAGATGTGTATAAGAGACAGACCCCATTCCCCACGCGCCCCACAGGGAGTGGGGACGCAACCCCTCCGCCCACAGCGGCAGCAGCAAGTCTCGCAGTGGGTTGCCCTCCGGCACGAGATGCGGAAACAGCCCAGCCGCGAAGAAGTTCACGAGCAGCGACCATCCAAGCAATGCGATCACCAACGCCCCCCAGCCCGGTCGCCTCAGCCACGCGTGCAGCCGCCGGAGTCCGGGCAGCAAGAACGGCAGCGCCACGATGAGGTACCGCGGGCCGACCCGCCACCCGCCGGTTTGGGCCAAGCACAGATTGAGGACCAGCAGCATCACGACGATGGCGAGGCCAACCCGCTCGGTGGGTTCGGCATCGCCCTTGTGGATCGCTCGTGCGGACGCCGCGATCGCGAGCACACTCAGCGGCGCCCAGTAGAGCAGCCCGCCCCAAGGTGAGAGCAGATGCTCGAACACGGACTCGCCTGTGGGCCACGTGAGACCGAGCAACCCTTGGCTGTGAATCTCAGCGAACCCTTCGCGCACCACGAAGTGATAGGGCGTCAGCCACGGGCTCCCGAAGAGCGCGTCTTGGTAGAACATGAGGGCGGCGATCGGCAGGCACGCACCCCCGAACGCGGCGACGAGACACGACCACGAGCCGCGCTTTCGTGCGTCGAGGACCAGCCAGATCCCGATGGGCAGCCCTGCGAACGCGGCGAGGTATTCCACCGTGACGGCCGCCCCCGCGACCAGGCCACCGGCGACAGCCCAGCCCACGCGACGATCGGCCCGTGCTCGTTCCAACAGCATCACGCCGCCCCACAGACAGGTGGCGGCGAGGACGTGCCCGTACAGGAGCCGCGTGTACGCCAGGCACGGCGTCGCCAGAGCCAGTGCCACCAGCCCGAAGGCGCTCGCACCTGTGGGGTCCCGCCTCCAAGCAAACCCGACGAGGAGAATCATCGGCAACCACCCGCCGAACACGCGAGCCAGCTGGGTGTAGTTCGCCAGCGTCGGGTTCTCGGTCCCGCGGACCACGCTGTACGCCAGTGCCGCGGGCAGCGTGGTCCCGGGCGGCTTGTTGGGCACCAGCTTCCCGGCCGGGGTCCTCGACACGTCGATGCCGGCGGGGATGTGCCCGGTCGCGGGGCCATCGATCGCGGCCGTGCCCTCTTCGACCCATGCGATCCCTTGCAGCAGCCTCGGCCGCTCATTGGCGTTCATGAACTGGGCGAAGTACGGCGACGCACCGGTGAGCGCGAACACCAACCCGGCGAACAGAAGACGCGGCATGGCCGCAGCGAGCCAACTCTTCACCCAACCGAGATCGTACCAGCGTGGGCCCGCGTGGTACCAATGCGGCGGATCATGAGGCGAATTCGGGCGACTGCGATCGCAGCGATACTGCTCTCGACCCCGGCGTGCACGGTCGTCAGCGATACGGTTGGGGAACTCCTGGGCCTCGAGGGCGAGCCGTTCGGCGAAACCGATGCGTTTGACACGGATTGGGACGAGCAACTCGAGGGCTTTGGCGACGTTCCCGACGAGACGCGGCTCGATGTCGGGTCGGAGGAAGCCGAGCCCAATGCCGTCCTTCCACTGGTCCGCTCCGAAAAGCGTCTGCCCCTCCCCGCCCATGGGGCAACGAACATGGGCTTCCGCGTCGATCAACTCGCGGAGGTCTACGCACTCGCGGGCGCACTGGAGGTCCCCGCATGGTCGGCGGCGTCCGAGGGCTCCCCACGGTTGCTACGCGACGACGACCTCGACACCGCGTGGACCTGCGTCCCCAGTGGCGAGGACCGCTGCGCGCTGGGCATGCACTTCCCGGCGGCGGCCAAGATCCACTCCCTGCGCCTCTTCGGCGGGGCGATCGAGTTCGAGACCTATCCTCGCCCCAAGCGGATTCGGGTCCACACCGAGCTCGGGTTCACGGACGTGTTGCTGGCCGACAACAACGCCCCGCAATTCCTGGAGTTCGTGGAGCCGATCGTCACGCGCAATGTCGTGCTCGAGATCCTCGAGATCTTTCCCGGGACCGCCAAAGAGCCCAAGATCCACATCTCCGACCTCGAAGTCTTCGGCGTCTCCGGCACAGCCCGCGAGCCACTCGCCCTCGACCCCGCCACGACGATCGCGGTCTCGGCGGGCTCGCCGTGGCAAAAAGCCGCTCGCTCGACCTACTCCCGCAACGAGATGTTCCTGCATTGGGTCGACGAATCGGGAGCCATGCACCGCTTCATGGAAGGCACGGCGCTCCGCGGACGCGCCGGTGACCGACTGTTCCTCGTCGAGCGCGTCTCCGGCCAGAGTGACTGCGACGCCCCACGCGGGACGTTCTACTTGCTCGACACTCAGACCCGGGTGACGGCACCGCTGGGCGACCTCGATGGCGTCGGTGGAGACACGTTCCGAGCCTCGGACGGTCAGGGCATCGTCGTGGGCTTCAAGGGGAAGCTCGACACCAAGCTCAACGGCGTCTTCGCCGAAGCCGGCAAGTACCGGCGCCGGCAGACTCCGTTCCGAGCGGACCAGCGCACCGACGACTACTTCGCGGATTGGAAGCTCGATCCGGAGCCGCTCCGCCGGTCCGCCGCGCCGCTCAACGAGGCGATCGAGGGCTGCACCGCGGGCACCGAAGGCACGCTCGCCGAGCTCGAGGCGGCCAAAGCAGCATCGGCCCCAGCCAAAAAGAAGAAGAAGGGGCGCGGCCGAAAGCGTCGCGGCGAGGAAGAGGTCCCGCGGCCCGCTGCGTGGCAGGTTTGCTCCCTGGGCGACGGTGCCCGAGCGTTCGTGACCGACCACGGGCCCTGCGGGAGTTCTTGGGAGCTCACGGTGGTCGATGCCGACGGTTCCGTTGTCGCATCCCAAGCCGACAACACAGACCGCGCATTCTTGAGGGTTGCTCGGCTCGCGGGAAAGCACCTGCTGGTCCAGGTCGGAGACGGCTCCGACATCACGACCATGTGGCGGGTCGCCTCGGATGGGATCGTCGAGGTCTCCCCATCGGCGTCGTTCGCGATCCAGCCCCCCCAGAGCTGCCGCGAGAACTGCCTGGAACCGTTCCCAAACCCCGGCGCACCGGTTTGGCAATAGTCTCGGGCGGCCGTGCAATATCGGGACAGACGCCGCGGTAGTCTGTGCTCATGCATCGATCGACCGCAGCCATCCTCTGCGTCCTAGCTCTCGGCGCGTGCGAGACCGACCACGCGGAGGCCAAAGAGAAAGTCGCCGCGATGGGCAAGAAGGCGTCCGATGCCGCCGATGCCACCAAGAAGTTCGCCGATGATGCGAGCGAGGCCGGGAAGAACGCGATCGACACCACCAAGAACGCGATCGACACCACCAAGGACGCCACGGACAAGGTCGTCGCGACCGGGAAGGACGCGGCTGATAAGGGCAAGGAGTGGTACGCGTCCGCCGCCGCCGCCTGGGCGGGCATCCCCGGGACGGGCGAGTTCTCCGAGACCGCCAAGGGTTGGCTCGAGGACGCGACCGACGAGGAGACCATCGAGGCCGTGGTTCGGGAAGGCACGCAGATCGCACCCGTCGCGATCGAGATCGGCCGGACCCTCCACGCCGCCATCGACAGCGACACCGCCATTGAGCCGATCTTCCAAAAGGTCCCGCCTGGCGAGTCCGAACAGGTCGACGCGGCGATCTCGGACATGCCCCGGACCGAGGTTGTCGACGGCCTGAAGATCGGCTTCAAGCAGCTCGACGAGACCACCAACACCCACAAGATCAAGGAGCGCGGCTACCTGGTCAGCTGGCGGGATGGCGACCACCTGTACGGCTTCGTCTACCGCTCCAAGCGCTCGATCGACATCGACAAATTGGTCGCGGACACCCCGCGCCTGCTTCGGCTGGCGAAGGCGGCGGTCACCGCGGACTGAACGGCACGCCGCCCGGCGAAGCCTCGACCTTGGCCCGCAACAGAGCGGCTCGGGGGCATACGGCGTCGGCCGGAAGTGGATCTGCAGTACCATCGAGCAGCACTTCCCCGAGGACCGCACGATGGACATCAAGACGATCACCGCCACGCTCGCCCTGCTCGGTTCGGGCATTCCTTTGGCCGCTTGCGACAGCGCCGAAAAGCCGGCTGCCGAAGTCGACGCCAAGTCCAAAGGCGCCGACAAGAAAGACGCCGACAAGAAAGACGACGTCAAAGCCGACGCCGACAAGAAAGACGACGTCAAAGCCGACGCCGAAGCCAAGGGCGAGATGGCCTGCGGCGAAGGCAAGTGCGGCGGGGCCGGCGGCTGCGGGGCCAAGAAGGACGCCAAAGACGGCGATGACAAGGCGTTCGCGGACGGGGAAAAGAAAGACCCCGCCGCTGCCGAAGCAGCCAAAGCCGCCGCCGAAGACAAGGACGCAGAGAAGAGCTGATTTGCAGTAGGCTCGCAGGCGGTGAAGCTGAAGGATCTCTTCGCGGACCTACCTGTGTCCCCCGCGGACTTCGTCGGTTGCGATCCGCAGACCGACGTCACCGGGCTCTGTGTCGACTCGAGAGAGATCGCTGCCAAGCCCGGTTCTGCGTTTTTGGCGACCGCCGGCGGCACCGTTGACGCGCACCGCTTCGTTCCCGGCGCGCTCTCGGACGGCGCCGCGGTCGCCTTGATCCAGCGAGGCTCGATCGATCCCCCTGCCGGTCCGCACGTGTGGTTCGAGGACACGACCTCCGCCTACCCGCAGCTTGCCGCCAACGCATGGGGCCGCCCCGCGGGGTCCCTTCGGCTTGCAGCGGTCACGGGCACCAACGGCAAGACCACCACGGCACATCTGCTGGGCGCGATTCTCGAGCACAACGGCGCCGGCTTCTCGCGCCTGGGGACCACTGGCAACTGGGTCGTCGATCGAGAAGAGTCCGCGGCGTTCACCACCCCGTTCCCGCTCGAACTCCAGGCACTCCTGCGCCGGACAGTCGACCGCGAAGGTCGCTACGTCGTGATGGAGGCGTCGTCCCACGCGCTCGAACAAGGACGCGTTGAGCCGCTGCGTTTCGACGCGGTGGGCTTCACGTCGTTCAGTCAGGACCACCTCGATTTCCACCCCACGATGGAGGCGTACCTGAGCGCCAAGTGTCGTCTCGCCGACCACCACCTCGCGCCCGGAGGCGTCGCGGTGGCGGCGGTCGATGACCAGCCTGCCTCGCGCACGTTCTTGGACCGCGCACGGCCGGTTGCGAAGGCGTGTCTGCGCGTCTCCAGAGGAGCGGACCCGGACGCAGAACTCCTCGCGAGCAAGATCGAGTACGGCGCTCGCCACACCCGCGCCGTGCTGAAAACGCCCGACGGTGAGTTCGAGTTGCGCACCCCACTGATCGCCCCCTACAACCTCGACAATGCCCTCGTCGCCCTCGGCATGGCGTGGGGACTCGGGGTGCCGGTTGCCGAGAGCATCGAGGCGTTGCGTACAGCGACCGGAGCCCCCGGCCGGTTGGAGCGGGTTGACGGCGACCATGGGCCCACCGTCGTTGTCGACTACGCCCACACGCCGGACGCGGTGCGGCGGGCGTTGGCAGCCGTCCGTCCGCTCTGCCTGGGTCGACTGCATGTCCTGCTGGGGTGCGGTGGCGACCGCGATCCATCCAAGCGCCCGATCATGGGGCGCGCCGCGGCCGAGGGCGCAGATGTGTTCTGGGCAACGTCGGACAACCCGCGGACCGAGTCGCCGGAGGCGATCGTCGACGCGATGCTCACCGGCGTCCAACCCGGATCGGAGGTCGAACTCCACCGTGTCGTCGACCGCGCCGACGCCATTGCACGCGCGGTAGGACATGCAGACGCAGACGATCTGATCCTCATCGCCGGCAAAGGGCACGAGGACTATCAAGTGCTGGGGCTGGAAAAAATCCACTTCGACGACCGCGAACACGCCCACGAAGCGCTTCGGAACCGCAGTCGACCGGCCTGACGGACGGGCCCTGCTATCATCTGGGGATGATGGCTTGGACTCGGACGGCCGGCGCGGTGGGGCTCTTGGTGTTGGGAGCGTGCTCGTTCGAATCCTCGTCTTCAACCACCGACACCGCTGGCTTGGGCGGGACGGAGTCCGACACCGAAGAGACCACCGGACCGGATGGAACATCCACCACCGGGTCGACCGCGTCGGGCAGCACGCCGACCAGCGATCCTTCGGACCCCAGCGATCCCTCGGACCCCAGCGATCCTTCGGACCCGACCACGGACCCAACCACGGACCCGACCACGGACCCGACGACAGACACAGACACCACCGATCCCACCACCGATACCGACCCCAGTGGCGGCGACGCGGCCAGTGTGGACCTCGATGGCAACGACTTCGGAACCGTTGACTATCAGAGCACGCCGACGCGGACATTCACCCTGACGAACGTCGGTGAGACGCCCACGCAGAACCTCGCGGTCGTCCCGTCCGCCCTCTTCGACGTCGATTCCGACGACTGCCCCGGTTCCCTCGAGCCCGGAGAAAGCTGCACCGTCGTCCTCTCCTACGATGCCGACACCCTCGGCCCCTTCTCCGGCGAGCTTCTGGTCGGCTACGACAATGCCGATGGCCTCCAAGAGCTCTCGCGCGCACTGACGGTCGAGGTCGTTGGTGAGACCGGAAACCTGATCTCGGATCCCGGGTTCGAGGGATGTACGCCGGGTACGATGCCCTCCGGTTGGCAGGTGTTCGCCGGTCCCGACTGGAGCTGCGAGAACTGGAAGGGGTTGCCCCCTCACGCCGGCACTCTGTACCTCTCGGGTCCGGCTTCGAATCTCGACGAGTTCGACGTCGGAACGTTTATCGACCTCACGCCGTACGAACACGCGATCTCGACCGGATCGATGAGCTTTGAGCTCCGCGGCCAAGCGCGCAGCTGGGATCCTGACAACGACTTCTACCGACTCCGGATTCGCTATCGGAACGCCGGTGGGGTCGTGCAAACCCAGCACAACCCGGGCCTGTCGAGCTCGGCGAACTGGGCCCTGCAAAGCGACGAACGGACCCTACCCAACGATGTCAGCGAGGCGCGCATCGACTTCTACTGCCAGAAGAGCGGTGGAGACTTCTGCGACGCCTACCTCGACACGCTCTCGCTTGTCGGCACGTACAACCCATGACGTCTCTGCCGCTCCGGTGAGCCGCGGTACCTCAGCGACCCCAGCTTCGATCCCGTGCGGATCCCGCATGCGCGTGAACGCGCCCTGCGGCCCCACACGAGAGCACCTCGGAACCTTTTTCCCTACGTCGTCGGAATTTTTCCGCGCCCTAGTGTCGTATCCTTGGGCAGGGGAGCGATGACGGGGAAATTTGAACTTCGTTGGATGAATGGAACGGTGGCTGCGGCCGGCTTGGTCGCCCTCGCCTTCTCGGGCACGGCGTGTGACGAGGATGGTCGACGCGGCGGCGGAGCACCGGCTCTGGGCAGTGCGTCCGACGGGGACACCGAGTCCGGCGACCCGTCGGCCGGGGAAGACACCGAAGGGGACACCGAGGGATGGGACGAGACGGGGGGAAGCACGGGCATCGAGTCCGACGACCTCAGCGACTACGTCTTCAGCCTGGGCTACCTCGAACTCGCCGACTGGGTCCCCAAGACCCAGACCAACTGCGACTTCGCCTGCAACGCAAACGGGCAAGAGGAGCAGCAGTGGTGCGAGTACGTCCACTACAGTGAGACTGAGCACGCGGCCGACTTCATCGCCTTCCAGCCCAACTCCGCCACTCTGTGGCCCGGAAACGTCGTTCGCGGCGATGATGCCCAACTCGGGCAGCTCAACCCGATCGGCCTGCCCCGCCAGCCGATGGCCTTCTCGGTGTCGTTGCAAAACGTCAACGGAAGCCCGGCCCGCACGATGGAGAACCCCTCGCTCTCCGAGTTCCGAGAGCACCGCAACGACATCCTCAAAGACGTGGTGGGCGGTGCTCCAGCCAACGTCGCGTTCTCGGTCGACCGGGTGCATGACTTCGACCAAATCGCCGTCGCAGTGGGTGGCGGGGTCGAGTGGTTCGGCAACGGCTTCTCGAGCATGTTCGACTTCTCGAACACCGTTGAGAGCACGAAGATCCTCGTCGACTTCACCCAGGCCTACTACACGATCGACGTCGACACCCCCGGACTCCCCTCGGACCTCTTCGAAGAGGGCACCGATGTCGAGGATCTCGAGCACTTCACCGGCGAGGACAACCCGCCGATGTACGTGCAGTCGATCACCTACGGCCGCAAGGTCCTCTTCTCGCTCGAGAGCTTCTACTCCGAGTACGAGTTGCGAACCGCCATCGACGCGTCGTTCGACGCTGTGCTCGTCAGTGGAGGCGTCCAGGTCGACACCTTCAGCCGCGAGGTCCTCGAGAACACCCGCCTCAAGGCGGTGGTGATCGGCGGCTCGGGTGCGGAAGCGGTGAAAACCATCACCGGGTTCGACGGACTGGTCGAGTACATCCTCGAAGGCGGCGAGTACTCGAACCTCTCGCCCGGAGCACCCATCGCCTACAAGCTCGCCTACCTGGACAACAGCGGGGTGAAGATGGCCTTCGCCGCCGATTACCAAGAGCGGCAGTGCTACGACAACTTCATCGACGTGTCCGCCAAGGTCGCCGAGATGGAGTACCTGGGCGGCAACGACGATGGAGCTGGGGCCGTTCAGGTCAAAGGCAACATCGAGTTCCGGATCGCCCCCCCGCTGGAAGCTGACCCGTGCCGCAGCGATGCGCCCGGTTGGCAGTCGATCTGGGAGCGTGGCGGCGATGGCATGCAGCTGCCGGTCCTTTGGATCAACACCAACGACGACGGCAAGACGATCTACGACCACGAGGTCGATCCCCTCAAGAACAACCAGCTGTGCATCCGCGGCAGCCTCCGGGAAGACGACGACTGCTTCCTGGTCTGCGACGACGACACCTTTGGCAACACGACCTACGGCCCCGTCACCCTCGAAAACGGCTGGGCTGGCGACCACTACCTCGAGTTTTCTGACCAAGGGACCGTCGGCGTGACGGTCCGCGTCAGCATCGACTGAGCCCGGCAGACTACGGAACGGATTGGAACCGACGATGACCCGCAACACGCTGCACGCCCTGACCTGTACTGCCGCCCTCGGCCTTGCTCTCACCGCCGTTGGCTGTGCCGACGACGGAAGCAACAACTCCTTCCCTGGCGCCGGACCCACGGTCCCGGACCCAACCGGCGCCTCGACGGGCACCGGCGACTCGGACCCAGAGCCCGAAGGATCCACCGGCGAGGTGGGCGACGACGAATCCACCGGCGGTGAGGAACCGGCCGACCATGACGAGCTCGACTCGTTCATCCTCGGGCTCGGGCACCTCACCATCGACCCAATCGCCTCCAAGCATCAGATCGCTTGCGACGCCGACACGATGGACTGCCTCGATCCGTGGATGGAGGGCGACCTGACGTGCAACCAGGTCTACTACTCGGAGACTGCACAGCTTGGCTCGTTCATCGCCATCGTGCCGGACTCCCCTGCCCTGTGGCCTGGCGCCCTGCTCCGCGCTGGCGAGATCGCTGGCGGGGTGCTTTCGCCGATCGGCCTCGAGCGGTCCGCGGGCACGTTCAGCCTCTCGCTGGAGAACCTCAACGCCTCACCCAAGGCCACGATGGAAGAGCCCAGCCTCTCCGAGTTCCGCGACCTGCGGGCCTCGATGCTCCAAGAGGGCACCAACGGCAACACGGCGGCGCAGATCAGCTACGAGATCCACAAGGTCTTCAGCAAGTCTCAGTTTGCCCTGCAGATCGGTGCCGACGTGAACTGGGCCGGCATCATCGACGTCGACGCGATGTACGACTTCGAAGAGGGCGAGTTCGCGAACAAGTACCTCATCGACTTCACGCAGACGTACTACACCGCCGACCTCGACACCCCGGCGCGTCCGTCCGACATGTTCGGAGACTTCGTCGGTGTGCAAGACGCCCAGCTCTTCATGGGCGTGGGCGATCCTCCGATGTATCTGCAGTCGATCAGCTACGGTCGCCGGGTGCTGTTCGCGATCGAGTCGAACGACACCCTCGAGGTGATGGTCGCAGCCATCGACGCGGCGTTCGGGGACGGCATCGCCGGGGTCGAAGTCGACGTTGGCTCCGAGGAGATCCTCAACGCGTCCAAGATCACGGCCACGGTGCTCGGCGGCAACGCCAAGGATGCTGTCCAGACCATCCTTGGACCCGAGCAGATGATCAACTACATCCTCGAGGGCGGAAACTACTCGGCCGACTCTCCAGGAGTCCCGATCGCCTACAAGGCCGCCTACCTGGACAACACGCCCGCGCGGCTGTCCCTCACGGCGATCTACCCCGAGATCCAGTGCGAGTAGGACTCGTCCCCGCCTGAAGCCCGCCCGGCCAGCCTCGCTGCGCCGGGCGCTTTTTTTGGCTGCCACTCATGATCGAGGGGGGGGTGGTGGGCACTACCTCGATGAGATGACTCGTTGGCTTATCGTTCCCGTCCTCTGCGCGCTTGCCATGCCCTCCACCGCGTCGGCACAAGCACCCGCATCTCCGCCAGCGGCCGAGCCCACGACGACCGCGGCTCCGGTGGCGGCTGCCGCCCCTGCTGCGGGGTCGAAGGCAGCCCGAGCGGCCGAAGCTACGGCCGCCGCGGTTGAGGCGCTGTCTCTTATACACATCTCCGAGCCCACGAGACCTCTCTACATCTCGTA
>CAJXVA010000341.1 GCA_913061055.1 uncultured Pseudomonadota bacterium | reverse complement strand
GGATGCGCCGCCCAACGTGCTGCGCGCCAGCTTTGGCATCGTGCTCGACATGGTCGGGGACGCCGAACTGGCCATCGCCAAGGAGCCGCACTCCACCGCGCAAAACCCCGCCCTGGTCGAGGCGATCTGGAGCACCGCAGCCTCGCTGGGCGAGCGAAGCTTCATCGACGCGACGTATCCCCGCGCCATCTTGGATGACCACGTCTTGCTCTCGCGGGCTGGCATCCCGTCGGTGCTCCTGATCGACTACGACTACGAGCCTTGGCACACGCACGCAGACGCGCTCGACCGCGTCTCGGGCGAGAGTTTGGCGAGCGTGGCCCGGGTGGTGTTCGCGACGGTGCTCTCCGCCCTGCCAGCCATGGCCCCCTAGTGAAGCAGCCGGCCCACGTGGACGGGTGTCGGCTCTTCATCCGCGTTGCCCACGGGCTTGAACAGCCCCGTGCTGACCGGGTCACGTGCGGGGAGGCCGTGCGCGCGCACGCGGATCCCGTGGTGGACGATGTGGAACGTGGCGGGAAGTCGCCCTGGCTGCTCGCCATCGAGGGCGATGAGCACCACGTCGCGATCGTCGTCGGGAACCATGCGAACGGTCCGCGACCGCGCGGTCCTCACGCTCGAGGACGTCAGGTGTTTGCCCACGAACACGCGCGCCAACAGGCTGAGGAAGTGGGCCTTGCCACTGCCCCCGGTATACAGGACGTCGAGCCAGCCATCGTCGCAGCGCGCCTCGGGTGCGATCCACATTCCGCCGCCGAAGTACTGACCGTTGGCGAACACCGCCAAGGTCAGCGGGATGCGGATCGGAACGTCGTCTTCGAGCAGCAGCGTCACGCCCTTGTCCCGATGCTCGGAGATGCTGCGGACCGAACTCCAAACGTAGGACGCCGCAGGGCCAAACATCCGGGGCGCCCGCTGGACGTACTTGCCGACGAGGCCGCTGACGCCGACGCTGGCCTCGTTGAGGAACGGCCGGGTGAGCGGCTGCCCATCGCTGGAGACCATCTGGGCGACCCCGTAGTCCACCGGATGCGACGGACCGTCGATCACGGCCCGAACCTGGGCTTCGACCGTCGTGGGTCCCAGGTGCCGCACGAAGTCGCTCCCGGTGCCAGTGGCCACGATCGCAAGCTCGGCCCCGGGAAACAGGTTGGCCCCGTCATCCCCCACAAACCCAGCGAGCACCTCGTTGGTGGTCCCGTCACCGCCAAAAGCGATCACCAAGGACGCGCCTTGCTCGAGGGCGGCCCGGGCGAGCATCGTGGCGTGGCCGGGCCCCTCGGTCGCGCGAAACTCGATGTTCTCGAAAGCAGCCTCGAGCACAGGACGCGCCGTCGCGACGCACTTGCGGGTCTTGCCGCCGCCGGACACCGGATTGAAGATGCACACCACGTCGGGGTTGGACATCGGGCGCACAGTATCAGGCCCCCTGCTGCATGTTGGGCAGCCGGCGCAGGGAGGCCGCAATCGCGATCTCTCGCCGTCCGATGGGAGCCTCGACGGGCTCGCCAGGGCGCTGAAGGTCGACGAGGGTGGTCGCAACCCGTCTCATGCGGTCCCGAGCGCGGGGGCTGAGCATCCGCGCGGCTGTGAGTTTCGACAGCAACGAGCGGCCGTCGTCGTCGAGTGGGCACAAGCTCTCGATCGCGCCACCGTCGGTAGGGATCTCGGCGTTGTTGCGGTGGCTCGTCCCTCGCAAACGCTCGCGCTGCCGCGCCCGGGCGACTGAGATCCGCGCCCGGATCTCCGCGGTGCCCTCCTGCGGCCCCCCATCGAGGGCGCGCGGCGGCGCCATGGGCACGACGAGGTCGATCCGGTCGAGCAAGGGCCCAGAGAGCCGGGCCTGGTAGCGCTGTACCGCTGCCGACGAGCACGTGCACTGCCGCTGCGGGTGACCGAGGTAGCCGCACGGACACGGATTCATCGCCGCCATCAGCTGGAACCGGGCCGGAAACCGCAGCGAGTAGTTGGCCCGAACCAGCGACACTTCCCCGTCCTCGATCGGCTCTCGCATCCCCTCGGTGCAGGCGCGGGCAAACTCGGGCAACTCGTCGAGGAAGAGCAATCCGCAGTGGGCCAACGACACTTCCCCCGGCCGGGCCGGCTGCCCCCCACCGAGCAACCCCGCGGAGGACACCGTGTGATGGGGCATGCGAACCGGGGGCCTGCGGCGCAGCGATGTCGGGGCTCGACTGCCGCGCAGGGAGTGCAGCTTGGTGACTTCGAGCGCGTCATCACCCGCGAGTGCGGGCAGCAACCCGACGGCGCGCCGCGCAAGCATCGTCTTGCCGACGCCCGGCGGACCGTGCAGCAGCAAGTTGTGCCCACCGGCGGCCATGACCTCCACCGCGAGACGGCCTGCCGCCTGGCTCTGCACATCGGCCATGTCCGGGCCCCAGCCCTCGGCCTCTTCGGGCTCGGTGCGGGTGTGCGCAGCGATCGGAACCTCCCCGCGCAGGTGTGCAACGAGAGCGGGAAGATCGTCGACGGGCAAGACCCGGAGACCGGGGCACAACGCGGCCTCGTCTGCGGAGTCTCGGGGCACGGCGATGGCCTCAAACCCGGCACGACGCGCGAAGTCGGCGACGATGAGCGCTCCCACAGCCGGACGCACGACCCCATCGAGACCCAGCTCGCCCCAGAGCATCAGCTTGTCCAGCGGCGCGGTGGGGACGACCTCGTGACAGGCCAGGAGCGCGACCGCCATCGAAAGATCGATGCCCGGTGAGTCCTTGCGGCGATCGGCCGGCGCCAGATTGACGACTTGTTTTCGTGGCCGAATCTCGTGGCCACAGTGGGCCAACGCGTTGCGGACTCGCTCGCGCGCCTCGCCCACCGCACCGCTGGCGCGGCCAACCACGGTCAACCCCGGAAGGCCGCGCCGCACATCGGCTTCGACGGTGATGAGGTAGCCATCGACGCCCTCGAGTCCAGCACAGTAGGTCCGCGCAAGCATGGGACAGCGGCAAAGCAAGTCCCACACCAACAGAGGTGACCCGGAACCGCCGCCCCCGAGCCTCGGAGCTGGCCCGTCAGGGGGCCGGGGGGTGGGCCACCGGGCAGCCCAGCCGCAGGTTCATCCCGGCGATGCGTCGCCCCGCCGTCGGTACGCGCCCGGCGCCACGCCAAACACCCGCTTGAACGCCTTGGCGAACGCAAACTCCGACGCATATCCGGCCCGCTCTCCGACCTGGGCCAGGCTCAGCTGCGCATCCCGAAGCCACCCCCGAGACAAGTGCAGCCTCCATTCGGTCACGTACTGCGCCGGCGCCGTGCCCAGCAACGCCTTGAATCGAGACGCGAACGCCGACCGAGACACCCCGGCGGTTCGTGCGAGGGCTTCCACCGTCCAGCCATGCGCGGGGTCGCCATGAATCGCCCGAAGTGCCGAGGAAACGCCCGGGTCCGAGAGCGCCGCGAGGAATCCTTCGCTCCGCCCTTCACGAGCACCATCCGCCCGGATGACTTG
This sequence comes from uncultured Pseudomonadota bacterium, assembly GCA_913061055.1. Lineage (GTDB taxonomy): Bacteria > Myxococcota_A > Polyangia > Nannocystales > Nannocystaceae > CAJXVA01. The sequence goes on along the minus strand of CAJXVA010000341.1, from coordinate 7,219 downwards.
AATCATCAGCGTCTCGGCCATCCGGTCGACGACCGCTTCGGACCCGGGTCGACCCGACGATGCCTCCGCCGCGGCAAGCCTCGTCGCCGCGGCGACCCAATCCGCGTCTTGGCCCTCACCCCGGCGAAGGAACACGACGTCGGGCAGCGCGCTCAGGAGTGGATGCGAGCTGCGCGTCGCAAGCTCGAAGTGGCCGCAGATGATCTCCGTGCTCGGCCCATCCCCACCGAACTCCAGCGTGCCTCCGGGCAGTGTGCGTCGCGACTCCAAAAAACGCTGAGCAGGCTCCGCGTCGCTGTCCGGACCCGCGAGCAATCGGTGCGGCATGCCGTGCGGATACACGACCATGTCGCCCGCCCCCAGGGTGGACAACCCATCGGGGCCGTCGCACCAACACGACCCTGCCAGCACCAAGTGGAAGTTGGAAAACTGACGGGTCTGCAGAGCCATCCCCCACGGACTGCGGAAGTCCGCCCGAAAGTACGCGGTGCCGCGAAGCTCCAGCGCTCGAAGCACATCGGAGAGGATGTCCACGCTTGCAACATGCGCCGCAATGGCAGGTTCGACAATGCCCGTGGACGTTCGAACATACCTTCGGGGGGTCCGGACATGGCGAGGCCCGGCCGGCAGCAGTTACCTCAATCCATGCAAACCCGTGCCCTCCCGAGCCTGCTGCTCCCCTTCGTTCTCGCCGGCGGCTGCGTCGACCCCCAGGACGCCGGACCCGCCCGGACGACCTCGAGTTCGTCCTCGTCCGGGCGTCCGACAGACCCCTCCGAAGCGACAAGTTCATCCGAGGCGAGTTCATCGGGTACCTCGGGCGAGGTCAGCACGACCGACAGCAGCACGACGACGGGTTCCCCGCCCCCGTGCATCAAAGACGAAATGCTTGGCCTCAAAGGCACTGCCTCTGCGATCGAGGGCTTCGAGTTTCGGAACGCCTTCGACCCGACCGACCGCACGGTGTACGACCCCGAAGATGTCGCGGCACTCCCCGGCCCCTTGATGGTCGACACCTGGGGCAACCGCAATCGGGGCCCCCACGGCACGCTGGGGGTGTTCCCTCCGGGATTCTCAGCTCCGGTTCACACTCACTCCGGGGCCTACGACGGCGTCGTGTTGCGCGGCGAAATGACGAACCCCTTCGGCACCGACCTCGAGCCGTTCCTCGATCGCGACGACACCAACAACCACGGTGACGTTGTGCTGACCGCAGGGTCGTACTGGCACGTTCCGGCGGGTTCTCATCACACCACGACATGCGTCGGCCCCGAGGTATGCTGGTTCTACTTTCATGCCGAAGACGCCTTCGATTTCGCGCCGCTGCAGGGCGAGGACGGCATGCTGATCGAGCCCTTGGAGGTGCCCGATCCGCAGGCCGTCTTGTTGCCCGCGGCACAGCTCGAGTTTCAGGGCGAGGAAGGATCGTTCGTCCAATTCGCGCCCGCATGGGGCTCGCAGTTCGAGGGAGCCCACGGAACCTTCGGCCGTTTCGTCGCGGGGGCCACGTCCCCCCTGCACGTGCACTCGGAGACCTACTCCGGGGTCGTCGTCCAGGGCACGATCACCAACCCGTTCAACCTCGAAGAGCAATCACCGGCGCTGCAGCGAGGGGGATACTGGGACGTCCCAGCCGATGCGACCCACCTCACCGCGTGCGGCGAAGACGCGGAGTGCACGTTCTACTTTCACAGCCGGGGGGCGTTCGACTTCACGCCCATCTGCGAGCCCTGATTCACTTGTCCTGGCGCCGAGACCTTCGGATCTGGCGCCGGATCGGGTAGACGCGACCGGCGGCCTCGGTCACGACGATCATTTTCTCGATCAGCGTGTCGAGTTTCTTGGTGACCGCCTGCAGGTCGTCTGTGGCGTCGCCGAACGTGGACAGTACCGTCGAGAGTTCTCCGACCGCATCATCGGTGTGTTCGAGGACGGGTCCGGTCTTGTCGAGCACGCCGTCGGCGGTCTGCACCATCGCGTCGGCGCTCGCGACCAAGGCATCCGCGCCGTCGACGAGTTCGTCGGCGCCATCGATCGCGCGGGACGACTTGTCGACGACCTTCGAGCTCTTACGCACCAGGCCGTCCACCTTCGCAAGCGTCGTGCTGACCTCCTCCAAGGCCTCCGTGACCTCGCCATACAGCGCGGCATCGTCGGAGAGCATCTTGCCGGCGGTGCCCTCCCCCGCCTCGATGCGCTTGGATATCGCGGCGAGGCTCAGGAGCGCCTGGCGTAGGCTGCCTTCGGGGTCGCTGGCTTCGTCGGTGAGCACCCGAAGGTTGCGGATCAGAACCTCGAGATCTTGAACCAGCGGGTCGGAGGAGACCCCCGGAAGCATGTCCGCGATGTGCTCGGGCTCGATCGCCGAGATCGAGTCGCCAAACTCGAGGGCTGCCGCGTCACTCGAACCGGGCGTGAGCGCGACTCCGATGCCCGACAGCACGCCCTGCAGACCAAACGAGGCCTGTAGCGTCGCCGTGGTGTCGGTCCGAACCTTCGACGCGAACCGGGCCCGAATCTCCAGGTCGACCTCGACCTCGTTGTCCGCGGTGATCTTCACGCCCGAGACGCGACCCACATCGATGCCCAACATCTGCACACGACTGCCCTCGGTCACGCCGTGGCCATCGGCGAGTGTCAGCTTGTAGTGCGCGGGCGTGTCGAAGGTGCCCTTCCCGCCCGAGACGAACAGCAGGCTGACGAGCGTCGCGGTGACCACCAGAATCACCATCGCTCCCGCCACCCACTCGGCGCGACGGATCCGAAAGGGCACACTCATGAGGCGGCCTCCAGCGCCGTGAGTTCGATGATGCGGTCGACCAGCGGCTCCACGAACTCGATGTCGTCGTCGGCCACGAGCACCGTCACCCCGCGCGCGTGGGCCTGCGCATGGAGCTTCGTGACGATGTTCCGGCCCTCGGGGTGAAGGTACGCGCTGGGGTCCTCGGCGAGCAGGACGGTGGGCTCGAGCAGCACCGCCCGCAAGTACGCGAAGCACTTGCACAGCTCCGCCGGCAACAGACACGCACGAACGTCGGCCGACGCCTCGAGTCCAGCGTCCGCGATGACCGACTGGACCGCGCGACTCGCATCGGCCTGCGGCGTGCCGTGGTAACGCAGCGCCAGCTCGAGGTTGTCTCGCATCGTCATGTTGGCCAGCAGTCCGCCGGAGATCGAGACGTAGCCCAGGTGCCGGCGCAACTGCAACAGGGCGCGACGATCCGCGGCGCTCACCTCGACCCCGCACACCACCACCTGCCCTCGCTGTACCCGCTCAAACCCCGCGCAGGCGCGTATCAGTAAGCTGAGACTGGGCTGATGGGGACCCACGACCGCCACTCGTTCGCCCACGCCGACGCTGAGCGACACGCCCTGAAGCTTGGCGCCGACACCCTCGACCCACAGGTCCCGAATCTCGATCGAGGGGGTCATCGGGGTCACAGCACGAGCAGAGCAAACACGGCCGCGAGTGCCGAGCAATGAATGAGGATCTCGACCAGCGCCCGCGCGACTCGGCGCGGGATCTCGGTGACGTCCCCTCGGACCGACAACCCGTGGTAGCAGGCGACCGAAGCCGAGACGACCCCAAACAGCCCGGCTTTGCCGAGCGCGAGGACGATGTCGAGCGGCTGCACGGCGAACAGGTAGGGGAGCGCCGCGCTCCACTGCGGGGGCAGTGCGCCCGCCTGAACCGCAGCCACGAACGCCCCGGCGAAGACCGACGCGACGAACACCAGCGTCAGGGCGACGGTTGCGACCGCCATGCCAATGAAACGAGGCAGCAGCAACCATCGAATCGGGTCGATGCCCGCCGTTTCGATGCCTTCGACCTCACCCCGCGCGCTCATCGACCCGAGTTCCACCGTAATCGCGGCGCCGGAGCGCAACGCGACGACGACGGCCGTGGAGAGCGGCGCGACCTCGCGAACCAGCAAACGAGCGAGGATGTCGACGACCATCTTGTTCTCCTCTGCACCCGAGAAGAACGTGAACGCGATGGTTGCGAAGACCCCCGCACCGACCGCGCCCAGGAACACGATCAGCGGAATGGCCTCGAGCCCGGTGAACACGATCTGCCGGGCCGCCTGGGTCCACACGACGGCGCGCGCGTGACGGGCTGGCCGCAGCGCCGCACCCACGGTGAGCACCGTGAGCGTCGCGTATGAGACGACGCGCCGAATCTCGGTGAGAAAGGCGCGCCCAAGCCTCCGAAGAGCGTCGTGCATGGGTCGGGCGTCAGCCTACCAGGCCGGCCGGGTCCGGGCGAAGCTCGACGATCCACGCCTGCGGCACCCGCTCGGCGACGGTGGCGGACACCAAGTTCGCCCAGGCCGGGGCCTGCTCCAGGATGCGAGCGTCGGCGCTGCAGGCCACGGCGTCCGACTCGATGACCGCCACGTCGGCGTCATGGGGCAACTCGACCGTCCACGCCAAGCCTTCGGGGGCGCGCTCGCGGATCCACCCCGCCAGGCGTCCGCTGTTGGAGACCGGACGATCCACAAACCATGCCACGGCGGCGGGTCCCCAGGTCGCAATGGTCGCGCACAGGGCATCGAGGGCGGCCTCCGTGACCGCGACCCGGCGGTAGCTCCCGTGGACGCTCGACAGATCTCGCAGGGCCCCGTCGGCACCGCGCAGCAGCACCCCGCCGGCCAGCGCCGTTTCGACGCCGATGATGACGTTGAAGGCGTCGATGGCGAGGCGGTCGCCCTCCAGCGACGCCGGTGCTCGCTGTCGAGACGCACGATGCTGCAGGCTGAGTTCGCCCGCCGCGCTCCGGGAGACCGCGATCCGCTGCCGCTGACGGAGTCGGTACCGGTCCCCGACCAGCTTGGTGGCGGAGGGATCCACGTAGCCGCGCCCGAGGAGCCAACCCAAGTCCGCGACGGCTTCTCTCAGGGTCGGCACGATCGCGGGCGAGAACAGCGTTGCGTCGGCTTGATGCGGTCCTCGGCCCACGGAGCAGAGGATAGCCCGAGCAGCGCCCACGGGCTCGGGTCTCCCTGCTACGCTCCGGCGGCGATGGCTGAGGTTAAGCGAACTGTGATGGAAGTGTTCGAGGGTGTTGCCGATCGGCAGCAAGGCCAACCCGCACTGCGGTGGAAACAAGGCAGCACCTGGAAGTCCAAGTCCTGGGGCGAGTATCGGGAGGAGGTCCGCCTCGCCGCCAAGGCGATGATCGGTCTCGGGCTCGACGCGGGCAAAGGCGTCTCGATCATCGGATTCAACTGCGCCCAGTGGGTCATCGGCAACGTCGCTGCGATCTACGCCGGAGCCCGCCCTGCCGGCATCTACACCACCAGCTCGCCCGAGCAGTGTGAGTACGTGACCAGCCACTGCGAGGCTCAACTCGTCATCTGCGAGGATACGAAACAGCTCGAGAAGTTCCTGCAGATCCGTGACCAGCTCCCGGAGGTCAAGGCATTCATCTTGATGCGCGGCGACTCCAGTGAGGATGGGGTCTACGGATGGCCGGAGTTCCTGGACAAGGGCAAGGACGTCGACGACGCCGAGCTGCAAAGCCGCATCGACGCCCAGAGCGCCGACGACGTCTGCACCCTCATCTACACCTCGGGCACCACCGGCAACCCCAAGGCGGTGATGATCTCGCACGACAACATGACGTGGACCGCCAAGGCCGCGCTGGACACGTTGGGCTACGCCGAGGGTGACCTGGTCGTCAGCTACCTTCCGCTGTCGCACATCGCTGAGCAGATCATGAGCCTGCACGGCCCGATGGTGACCGAGGGATGCACCGCGTTCGCCGAGAGCATCGACAAGCTGGGCGACAACCTCAAGGAGCTGCGCCCCACCCTGTTCTTGGCGGTGCCGCGGGTCTGGGAGAAGATTCAGGCCAAGATCACCGCCGCTGCCGCGGCCAACACCGGCTTGAAGAAGAAGATCGGCGCATGGGCGCGCTCGCAGGGACTCTCCGGCGGGTACGCGGACCAAAAAGGCCAGCCGCGTCCGATGTTCTTTGGTTTGGCGAACAAGCTCGTGTTCACCAAGGTCCGCGAACAGCTCGGCCTGGACCGCTCCCGCATTCAGATCACCTCGGCCGCCCCGATCAGCAAGGCCACGCTGGAGTTCTTCCTCAGCCTCGGCGTGCCCATCATGGAGGTGTACGGCATGTCGGAGTGCACCGGTCCGGCGACCGTGTCGGTGCCAGGAAACTACGTGACCGGCAAGGTCGGGCCCAAGCTACCCGGAACCGAGCTGAAGATCGCGGAGGACGGAGAGGTGCTCATGCGAGGCCGCCACGTGTTCAAGGGGTACTTCAAGAACGCTGAGGCGACCGCGGAGGCCCTCGACGAGGACGGCTGGCTGCACTCCGGGGACATCGGGGAGATCGATGACCGCGGGTTCCTGCAGATCACCGACCGCAAGAAGGACATTCTGATCACCGCCGGCGGCGAAAACATCGCCCCGCAAATGATCGAAGGCCAGCTCAAGAGCATCGCCGCCGTGTCTCAGGCCGTCGTCGTCGGCGACCGCCAGAAGCACCTCAGCGCCCTCCTCACGCTCGACGAAACGACCCTCGATGCAATCCTCGCCGAGGCCGGCAGCTCCGCCAAGACCATGGCCGAGGCGGCAAAAGACGAGACGCTCAAAGCCTGGATGATGAAGCAGGTCGAGGGGGTCAACGCCAACCTCGCCCGCGTGCAAACCATCAAGAAGATCGCGATTCTTCCGGAAGACCTATCGATCGAGGGGGGCGAGTTGACGCCCACGATGAAGGTCAAGCGCAAGGTCGTGAACAAGAAGTACGCCGACGTCATCGACGGGTTCTACGGAGGCTGAGCTCTGTCCATTCGAGACATGGTCTGGGTGTTCCTCGCCGGGGGCACCGGCGCCGCGCTCCGGGTGGCCTTGGTGCCGCTGCTCGACGAACGGCTGCAGAGCGCGCTGCCCTCGGCCGGCACCTTGGTGGTCAACGCGCTCGGCTGTCTCGCGATCGGGCTCGGGGCGGCCATGCTTCCGGAGGGTTCACTCCGCCCGATCCTGCTGGGCGGACTGCTCGGCGGATTCACGACCTACAGCGCGTTCGGCCTGCTGACGTATTCGTACGCCCAGGAGGGACGCTACGGGGTCTTCGCCGCGCATGTCTTGTTGCACGTCGCGCTCGGGCTCGCGGCCGTGGGCCTTGGGCTGTGGCTTGGGCGAGCCCTCGCGCCGGGCCAGCGTAGAGCAGCGCCAGTGGGTCACGGCTGTCCCGGCG
>CAJXVA010000340.1 GCA_913061055.1 uncultured Pseudomonadota bacterium | reverse complement strand
TGCCAGGCGTGGGCGCGGCGGTTGGACTGCGCGTTGGCGTCCAGCAGAACCGGTTGAGGGTCGAGCTCGATGCGCGCTACGCCTTCGCCCGTGAGGCGCGGTACGCCGACCGCACGAACGTCGGCGCGAACCTTCGACAGGCCTATGTCGTCGGCCGCGGCTGCGCGGTCCTTCGTCCCACCACCCGATTCCAGGTCCCGCTGTGCGGGGGCATCGAAGCGGGCGCGATCCTGGGGCACGGGGTCGGACTGAGCCTGGCGAAGTCGGACTCGATCCCGTGGCTAGCCGCCCAGCTTCGCGCGGGACTGATCGGCATGGTGCACCCCCGGATTGGCCTGAGCCTCGCGATGGAGCCGTACCTCACCCTGCTGCGGCCCGCGTTCCGGATTCAGCCCACGGGAGTCCTGTGGCGGCCGCACGCTGGCGGAATCCGCGGGATCGCCGGGTTCGAGATTCGACTCTAGGTCGAAACGGATCGAGACCAACCCGGCCACTCACCCTCGACGACCATGGTTCGAACCGAGGCCCAGGAGCTGCGACCAGCTCCCCCCGATGCGCTCTCGCAGATCTATCGCGAGCACGCCCCATTTGTCTGGCGGAGCCTTCGGCGGCTGGGCGTCTCCGAGGACGCCCTCGAAGATGCGCTTCAGGACGTGTTCTTGGTGGCTGCTCGACGGCTCGAGACGTTTGAAGGTCGGTCTTCCATGAAGACATGGTTGTTCGGCATCGCGATGCGGGTACAGCGGAGCCGGAGCCGTTCGCGAGCCCGGCACGATCGGAAACTCGGGGCCCTCGCGCGCGAGGCGGGGCCCGCTCCCGACGACGCCTACGGCCGCCAGGATGCGCAACGCGTGCTCACCCGGATGCTCCAACAACTCGATGAGGACAAGCGCGCGGTGTTCGTGTTGGTCGAGCTCGAAGGAGAAGCCGTGGTGGACGTCGCGCGAGCCCTCGACGCCAACTCAAACACCATCTACACCCGCCTGCGGGCAGCCCGAAAGGCACTGCAGACCATGGCCCAAACGTGGGCAGAGACGGAGCGCGCATGAACGACTCTCGAGACCCTCTCGCGCAGCTGATCGAGGCGGACGCGACCCTGCCGGGGCCCGACGGCCCTGCGCTGGACCGGGTGTGGTCGGGCATCGAACACGGGCTCGCCTCTGGCGCTCCAGGCCCGACGCTGGACGCCCAACCACTGCTGGCATCCGCGGGAGGATGGGGATGGGGCGTGCTGTCGATCGTTGTCCTGGCGGCCGCCGGAGCTGGGCTCGTCGTCGCAGGAGCCCGGCCTGATCCCATCGTGGCGAGGGCCGGTCTGATGGCGCCGATCGAGCAAGCCCCGGTCACCCAACAAGATCCACAGCCCGGCGCCGTGGACCCTCCCGTTGAGCCCGGGCCCAGCGTCGCGGAGCCCCCACCGGCTCCTCCTGCAGCCCCCCGGCCGCGTTCCAAACCCGACACAACCGTCGCAAAGCCGAGTCTTGCGGACGAGATCGCGCTGATGCGAAGCCTTGGCCAAGCCCTCGCGCGGGGGGACCACAAGCAGGCATCGACGCTGCTTCGGCGCCACGAGCGAGAGTTCCCCAAGGGTGCCCTGCTCGAAGAGCGCCGCGCCGCTGCCGTGCGGATCGCCTGCGCCCGGGATGACAAGACCGCAGCGACTCAGCGATCGGCCTTCGAAGCGCGCTGGCCCAAGTCGATGCACGCAGCAGCGATCCGCAAGGCGTGTGAAGGCTGATCCCCTTTTTTCCGACGTCGGCAACGGATTGGCCGGCATCGGGCCACTCACCTGCACTTCCCATGAACATCCCCACGTTGTCCCGATGTTTCCTGTTCCTCGCGCTCAGCCTCGCCGCAGCCTGCGACGCCGATCTCGGCGAACTCGGCGACGAAACCGACGGAGCCTCCGAGACCGGCGATGCACAAAGCGGCAGCGCGGAGGGTGGCGGATTTGAGCCATGCAGCGAGGACAACATGTGCCCGGACGGACAGTTCTGCTTCAACGGTCTGTGCGCGCTGGGCTGCACCAACAACGACAACTGCGCCGACGACCAATACTGCGACACCTCCTCACTGCTGTGTCAGAACAACGAGGTCCCCTCCTGCGGCGGCAACGGCGACTGCCTCGGCGACCAACTCTGTCTCGAGGGCCTGTGCTCCACACCGCCCCCATCGACCGCCTGCACTCCGGACGGGTCTCCCGACGGTTGTGAGTCGAATGCGATCTGCTTCGAGGACGACGTCGCGGCTTGCTACACCATGCCCGCGTGTGGCGAGGATGGGAGCTGTCCGGTCGGGTTGGGAGGTGCCGTGTGCAACAACGACTACCTGCCCAATAAGGACAGGATCTGCCTCTTGGGTGCCTGCGAGACCGCAGAGAACTGCCCTGCGGATTGGTCCTGTGCAAAGCCACCCGGAGGCCCGCTTGGGTTCTGCAGCAGCGGCACGATCGGCTCGCCGTGCACCGACGCGACCGAGTGTGTCAGCGGTGTCTGCAACAATCCCCTCGGGATTCTCGGCATCTGCGGCTGAGTCGGCAGCCTCCCCGATCACGAGTCGTCGGACCGCTCTGGACGGAGCGTGAGCCGGTAGTCGACGGCACCGTGGTCGTGGTCCGGCGGGTCGAATCCGATGTCGAGGGGCCACGCCGGAAACATCACCGCGCAAGCACCCTGGGTCGCCCCCGCCAAGCCGAGCACGTAGTTGTCGAAGTCCCACCGGGAGGCGGGGAACCCCCGGAGCTTGACCACGAACATGTGCTCCCCATTGTCCTCAACCGTGACCTCGCCGAGCCCCTCGACCCCGACGGAGTACATTCGAGGAAGGTAGCGGACCGCTTCGCGCGGCTCGGTGAAGAACAGGCGCTTGGCCATCCCGACGAGCCCGCCCACGATGGGCCGCTCCATGAAGTTCCGGCCTGAGGCCGTCCACAGCGAAACGTACTCCTCGGGCCCGACGGCACGGGCGAGGTGCCCCACGAACTCCATGTGCAGCGTCATCTCCAGCCACCCGATGGGGAGCTTGGAACGGATCGCATCGAGCGTTTGTGGAGAGACCTGACTGAGCGCCCGGTCTCGACGCTCCGGCTCGAACCCCTCGACCGCTTGCAGGAGGAACTGCGGCAATGCGGCGCGAATCCTCCCCACGTTGGTTGCATAACGAAGCCGCACCACATCGTCGAGGCCAATTGCGCCGCGGATCACGCTCGTTTTTGCCGGCGTTGTAACGAACGGCCCGTTGCGGGCACGATTGAAGGAGCCACCATGCCCACCGTCCCCCACCTTCGACCGGTTGAGCCCTCGCCAGAAGCCGATGCGGCGCCGCGCGAACGGGAGCGCACACTGGTCGATGCTGCAGCGGAAGGGAACGCGGTCGCCTGGGCTCGCCTGTACCAGGACAACTTCGACACCCTGTACCGAGATGCGCGGTACCTCAGTGGGGATGCGGCGATGGCCGAAGAGCTGGTCCAGGAGGCGTTTGCGCTGGGTCTGACCCGACTGTCGGCCTACGATGGCCGCAGCTCGTTTGGCGGCTGGATCCGCGGAATTATCCACAACTTGGCGCGTCGGGCCTGGCGAACCGAGGAGCGGCGCGGGCGAGCATACGGTGGTCTGGAGCGGACCCTCCAAGCCGCATGCCCCCGCGAAGATGGACCCGAGCACGACCTCGAGCGCCGCGACCGGGCCGAGGCACTCTCCGCTGCCCTCGAGTTGCTCCCCCCCTCCTTGCGCGAGACCTTCATCCTCCGCGACGTCCAGGGCCTGGACGTCGAGGAGGTCGCAGCTCGCCTGGAGACCACGTCGGGCAATGTGCGTGTTCGAGCCAACCGGGCCCGTGGCAAGATTCGAGACATCCTTCGCGAGATGGGTGCGCTGGAGGCGGGAGCATGAACGACCTCGATTGGATTCAGGACGCCGCCTCGGCCCTGCGTTCGGACATCGATGCCGAGCTCGACCACCAGCCGGGCCAGGCGGATTTGGCGGACGTGCTGGCACGCGCTCGTGCGATCGATGCAGACGCCGTTCCGCCGGGACTTGGGTTGCACACCCACGGCGCGGACGAGCCCGGCGACGACTCGCCGCTCGATGCCGACCTCGCCCTGTTCGCCGCTGCGTTACGAACCGACGTGGAGGACGACGTGGAGGACCGGGCCATGCAGCCCGCGGTCGCCCCGGCAAGCCGCGCGTCAACGCGACAAACCTGGGGCGCATGGGTTGCCCTGGCCGCAGCGGTGATCGCGGTCATCGGCCTTGCAGCCGTTGGCTCCGGCAACGAGCATCGGCAGCTGGAAGACACGCCGGCGAGCATGGCCTCCAAGAGCCTCCAAGACATCGCCGCGAAGGGAGCCTGGACCCGCGCCGTCGAGCCCGAGCCCATCGTGCGCAAGCGACGGAAGCCCCCCGAGAGCCCACTCCCGGCACCCGTCGAGCAGGTCGAACCCCTCGCCGAGCCCGAGCCCGAGCCCGCGACCGCCACCCAAACGTGGAAACGCGTGGCTCGTCCCAAGCGAGCCAGCCTCGACGCGTTGGAAGCCGACGCGATGGCCGCGTGGAAGGCCGGCGACCTGTCGCGTGCAGAGTCGTTGTTCCGCGCGATCATTCGGCGAGCCGGTCGTGGCGCCAAGGCAGAACTCGCGTTCGGCGACCTGTTCGCACTCGAGAAGCAGCGCGGGGGCGCGACCAAGCAGGCGCAGATCTGGCGTCAGTACCTGCGCCGATTCCCCAAGGGTCGCTACGCTGACGACGCACGCGCCGGCCTTTGCATGCGAACCTCGGGGGAGGCCGCGTCGACCTGTTGGTCGGACTACCTTGCCAAGCACCCCGAAGGTGCGCACGCGCAGCGAGCCCGACGCGCCACACCATGATGCCCCGCACCCTCGCGACCCTGCCCTGGTGGCTCGCCGCCGCGCTCGCCCTGATCCCCGGGTGCCCGCTCGAGTACACGGTGCCGCTCGAGACAGATGGCGGGACGTTCGATCGCGACGATGGAGACGAGGACGACACGTCCTCGTCCAACGAAGACGACGGCACCGAAGACTGCGACGCTCCCAACCTCTCCTGTGACGACGGCTGCATCGACCCCGAGTCCGATGCCGATCACTGCGGCGACTGCGATCGCGACTGCGGTCCCGGAGGGAGCTGCGTCGAGGCCGAGTGCATCGACTCCTGCGACAACGCCTGTGACCTGGTCACCGAAGTCTGCTCGTCCGGATCGTGTGAGTGCCGACCAGGGTTCGACCGCTGTGATGGAACCTGCGTCGACCTCGACATCAACGCTGTGAACTGCGGGGAGTGTGGAGAGGTTTGCGCCGAGGATGACAAAGGCGAGATCGAGCTGTACGTCTGCGAGGCCGGAGACTGCCGTGAGGACGAGGTCGGCTGTAGCCTGGGCCTCGTAGAGTGCGGACAGAGCTGCGTCGATCTCGAGTCCCATCCCCTGCACTGCAACGCCTGCAACCGGGCGTGCGATGGAGACCAGGTGTGTATCGAAGGCGACTGCCTCGACGCTTGATCGCATGGACGCTCGGCGTGGGACTCGCGGCCCTCGCGAGCCCAGCCTCGGCCCGCGAGCCCACGGCCGCACAGTCGCCGCGCGCTCCGCTGCCGCTGGTGGTCGAGGTTCGCGGACTGGACAAGGACGAGCTCCGACAAGCGCTAGCCCTGCGGATGGCGAGTCGCGACGTCCTGCTGTTTGGAACTTCTGCCCAGGAACCCTTCGCCTACGCCCTGGTCCACTACACAGCGCCCACGCTTCGGGTCACGCTGATCCAGCCCAACGGCGACGCGTACGATCGCACCGTCGAGCGCATTGACGAGCAACCGTTGAGAAGCGCCGCGGTCGAGTTGGCCACGCTCGTGGATGCGGTTGGAGAGGGGACGGTCGCGCCGTCGCGCAAAGACGTCGAGCAGCCGGAGCCTGAACCTGAACCTGAACCTGAACCTGAACCTGAGCCCAAGCCGGAGCCTGAACCTGAACCACAGCCACAGCCGCAGCCTGAGCCACAGCCGGAACCCGAGCCACAGCCGGAACCAGAGCTGTCGGTTGGGCTGACGCTCTCTCCCGTCGTCGCGATCGGACTTGCGCCGACGGACGGCCCGCTCTTCCTCGGCGCCGGCGCGTCGCTCGGCGTGCTGCTCGGAACAGAGTCCGGCGTACTGTTCGGGGTGGAGGCGCGAGTGTTGGGCCGCTCAGCATCCGAGTTTCGACTCATCCGGGCACGGTTTGGAGCCGTGGGGGGGTACCGCTGGCGACGCGGGTCCTTCGAGCTCGTCACCCTCGGCCGACTGTTCGCCGAACCGTGGTGGCTCCAGCGCGACGGCGACGCGGCACCGCTGATCCACGAGGACGAACAGGTCTCACGTCAACCACTGCTCGGAGGCGGCGTTCGGCTTTCACCGGGAGTTCTCGTGGGCCAACGGAGCGACACCCGCATCCACGGACGCCTTGGCGCCGTCGTCGATCTCGACGCCAGCCTCATCCCCGACGAGGGAGGACGAAGCCTCGTGCTGAGTGCCCAGACCGAAAGCGGCTCGACCACGTTCGCCCGCCTCGGCGGGGCAGAACTGGCACTGGGTCTCGACTTCACGTTGTGGTTTTGACGAGAAGGTTCCAATCCGTAACCCCGCCCCACTGCAGTGGCCTCCCAGATCGGGAAGCCATTGAAAAAACTCAGGAAATCGTCCAAGGATCGCATTGTTCGACGGCGAACCCGGTGCTACCCGGAGGCCATGAACTTCACCCGCCGACACGCCGTCCTGCTTCTTGTGGCCCTGGGCGCCTGCGAGAGCGAAGCGCCCGCCTCGGAGCCGTGGATGGCGCCCCCCAAAGTGGGCGGCAAGGCGGATGCGATTGCGACCCTGACCGGAGAGGACATCCCATCCGATTTCGCGGACGACGACGCGACCTACCTGCACGACCGATCGATCGATGCTTTGGCTCAGGTCGGCGCGCTGTCGGGCACTCGACTGGACGTGGCCTATCGAGCGGACGGCATCATCGACGCCCTGCCGGCCGATGGCCGCCTCGATGTCGAGGAGCTCGTCCGTATGGAAGAGTCGCCCTACTTCGACTTGATGTTCCCCGAGGAGCAGGAAGCCCTACCGACGCTGTGGCCGGTCCTCGAGGTTCCCGACACTCCAACTGAGACGTTTGGCTTCGAAGAGGTCGACCCGCTCGAGCTCGATGATCGTACGGTCGAGCCAGGCGAGCTGCAGCTCCCGGATTGGATGGAGATCGCGGAGTTTTCCAGTGGGGTTCGGGATGCCCTACGACGCATGGAGTTGGCCTTCGACGACGACGGCGACGACAACACGGTCGCGCTTGGCGACATCGACGGCGCGCTCGCCAGCCCAGGCGCCTTCACGCCAGCAGAGATCGCAGACCTCGAGGCCGCGCGCGACGAGTACATCGCGCGCGGAGAATCTTTGCTCTCGGCGGTCACGGGTGTCCCCACCCCGGGCGAAACGATCGAGGACGTGGCCCACGGCGAGGTGACCATCTCCCGAACCACCAACACCACGTTGTCCGAGGTTCGGCAGGCAAGCGTTCGGCGTAACAGCCACTCCCAGTCCTACCGGGTCAGCATCGACATGCAGCGCGACACCGTTGCATGGCCAACGCTTCAGGAGGGCCAGCAGCTGCTGGTGATCGAAACGCTCGAGGAGCGCGACCAGGTCCTGGATGCCGACCCGCGGTCGCTGGCGGCCGGGGTCTACCTGGTCGAGCTGTGGGAAGGCGGTGTCCGCACGGACGTGATGTGGGCCGAGCTTCCCGAGCTGGGCGATACCGTCGAGCGCCTGGCGATGGATGAACGCGTCAGCCACCAACTCGAGACCTTCGACGGCACGCCTCTGCAACGCAACATCCGGTCCACCACCGCCACCAGCTCGAACTGGAACACGCAGTATCGCGCAAACTACACCTGGGACGTCGGTCCCGAAGAGCCCACCGGGACGGTCGACAACGGCACGGTGAACACCTTGGCGATCCCCCGAACCGGATACACCCCGGGGCGCTACGAGGTGAACGACGACGACGGCCAACCCCTGGTGCTCGACATCTTCCCCGAGGGCGCGCTGCGGGCCACCTACCAAGGCCACACCGCGTGGATGCACCTCAACAGCAACGGAAGCAGCCCGCAGTGGGCCCGCCGCTACAGCAGCACGACCGGCGACCGCTACGTTCACTATCAGGTGGCAGAGAACCGACTCCAGGCGTGGCGGAACTCGAGCAGCAGCACCCACTACTTCGCGAACATCTACCTGCAGCTCACCGACCGCCAGGGGTAGACCGCGGGCTGCTCTAACCGTCGATCGAACGGAGATCGGGACGATCGACGTCCCGGGAGAACACCGGCGGCTGCCCCAGCGGAGCCGGTACCGTCACGGTTTCGCCACCCGCGAATGTGTCCCCGCTCCACACGTGGACCCACGACGGCCCGGCCGGCAGGTAGACCTCGCGCGTCCGAGCTCCCGCCCGAACGACGGGTGCAACGAGAAGGTCGGGCCCGAGCAGGAAGCTGTCGGAGATGCCGTGCGTCTGCGGGTCCTCGGGAAACTCGAGCATGAGAGCTCGGACCATCGGGGTACCGCGCTGCGCCGCCAGCTCCGCCAGCACCTGGAGTTCGTCCGCCAGCGCGACGTGAATCCTGGAGAAGCGCCGAAAGTGGGCGATGGTCTCCTCGTCCGACTCCCACTTCCAGTTGTTCTCCTTGTCGCTGCCCTCGTGGGTCCGCATGATCGGGGAGAACGCACCCAGCTCCGTCCATCGCATGAACAGCTCCTTGGTGCTGGGTCCTCCACTAAAGCCGGCGATGTCGTGGGTCACGAAGGGGATGCCCGACAGTCCGAGATTCAGCATGGCGGGCACCACGGTCGGAAGTCCGTCGGTCGTCTCGAAGTCGCACTCTTGGTCTCCGATCCAGTAGATCTGCGCCACCTCGTGGACCCCCGTGGCCCCGCTTCGAGCGAACACGGCAAAGTCTCCGTCGGGGCGGAGTTCGTCCATGACGGTTCGCCATTGGCGATGCCAAGACACGGGGAACGTCTCGTGGTAGCGGAGCGGATCGGTGCCATCGCTGACAACGGCGTCCAGTGGCGCCCACTCACCAAAGTCGGACATCCAACCGTCCATCCCGATGTCCTCCACCATCGCGCGAAGCTCCGCCTGAACGTAGGCCTCGGTCGCAGGTACGGTGAAGTCCGGGTGAGCCGACTGGATGTTGGGCGCGAGCGCAATGTAGTCCTCGCCGTCGGGGTTCTTCAGAAGCATGCCTCCTTGGGACATCTCTTCGAAGTGGTCGAGATCGGGATCAATGAACGGGTTCGCGTATCCGAGGAATCGCTTTCCACTGGCATGCAGGTCGGCAACCATTCCCGGTAGGTCCGGATACAGCTCGGTGTCGGTTCGCCAGCGGTACTCGACACCAAACCCGCCGTCCAGGTTGGGGCGGATCCCAGTCCAGTCCTGGACCCAAATCGCCGCGTACGGGATCCCCGACATCTCGAGCCGCGCAACCTCGGCGGTGACGTCCTCCTGTCCGCCCTGCATGCCCATCCAAGGTTCCCAAGCCCACGGCGGCGGCAGGGAAGGCCGACCCACCGCGTCGCCGAGCTGTTCGATGACGTCGTAGCCGCTCGGGCCGACGAATACCGTGGCGTCGACGTCTCCGCGGATCTCAAACCATGCCGTGTCGGGATCGCTGCTGCACAGGTCGACATCCACAGGCAGCGTGGTGTGGAACAGACCTCCAAACCCTCGTCCGTCGAAGTAGTAGGGCATCGGGAAGTAGGTCGTGTGCTCGTTGCCGTTGATCGGCAACAGCGGGAGCTGTGGATCCCGGCCGATGCCCTGTTCGGTGACCCACAACCGAAAAGCCTCGCCGCGCTGGTCGGTCGCCCCGTACTGCTCTCCGAACCCATGAAAGCTCGCGCCCTCGTCGCAGTCCAGCGGCACCGCCACCGCGTCGAAGTCGTTGGTCGTGGTCGTACGCAGACGCAACGAACGCATCGGGTCCTGCACCGAGACCTCGAGCGTGAAGGCCTCACCCTCCGCATCGACCCACGTCAGGACCACCGTGTCGTCCACCATCGACGCTCCCGTGAAGTCGTCGAAGGCCACCGTGCTCTCGTCGGAACGCCCGACCGTCCACAGCCCGATGCCCCCGCCGTAGATCTCCGAGAAGCGACGCCCGTGGGGTCCCGGCATCCCACGCAAGCCAAAGACACGCCGCTGCTCGCGGAATAGGCCCAGCCCGCCCTCGTCTGACACCCGAACCTCCGTCCCGTCCGACAGCACGAAGACGGTGTCTCCATCCGCCTCGGTCCCTGACGTGCTTCCACCCGAGCTTTCCTGTGGCGAAGTCAACGAGCCCGTGCTCGTGCCTGTCGTTCCAACTCCGCCACTGTCGCCCCCGACCGCGGGAGCGTCGTCACCACAGCTGCTGCAGGACAAGGCGAGCGTGATGAGAGCCGGCGAGAGTCGCACCCCAGAAGGTTGGCACGCTCACCGCGTGGGGTCACCCGCGAGCCCCGGTACACTGGTGGTCGCAATGGCATCGACGCACAGGGCAGACCAGGCAGGCGCAGCCATCGCAGTGGCGCTCGCACTCGTGGTGACGCCTGGATGCTACTCCACGTACGCGCCGCCGCTGCAGGGTCCGCATGGCGGATCTCCGGGCCGGGTCTCGGAGGGAGATCTGTCTCTTATA
>CAJXVA010000339.1 GCA_913061055.1 uncultured Pseudomonadota bacterium | reverse complement strand
CCTTCACCGGTGGCGCTGCCGCGGGCCGAGAGGAGCTCGACCGTATCGCCCGAGCAGGGCGCCGCGACGCGTTCGAGTGCGGCTTGTCGCACCTGGGGCCACGGATTTCCGAGCGCGGTGGGTAGCCAGACGTCGGCCTGTTGCAGTGGCGCATGCTGGTACCCGAGGCTCGCAAGCCGCGGCGCATCCGACTCGCGCAGGGAGAAGCTCTGCGTCAGCGCGGCCGCGTCGGCCTCCGGCAGTCCCCGCAGGGAGAGCCACCCGAGGATTTCTCCCTGTTGTGAGCCCGTTGTCGCGGCCTGGAGCTGCGTGTGGGCCAACGCGCGAAGTGGCGCCGCCGCGTGCTCGGCATCGAGGGCGCCAAGACCCCGAACCGCAGCGACGCGGGCGCCGAACCGGGCGCTGGCGTTGGTCGCGACGGCGGACAACCGATCCACGAGCGCCCCGTCGTCCGCACCGACTCGCGCCCGAAACCGGAGCAGAGCGGGCAGGCGCGCGGCCTCCTTGTCGTCCGGGGGGTCGCCCAGAGCGGCGTCGAGCGCGGCATCGGTGGCCGCGATCACCGACTGGGCTGCGACCGCATCCCGTCTGGCCCGGTCGGCCAGGGTACGACGCAGCTCGCGTTCGAGCTCGGCCTGGCCACGGCCGATGAGGATCACCATCTCGCCGGCTCGGTCCGCAGGCTGGAGCCCAACCCAATCGGTCAGCAGCACGGCCCGCAGCTCGGGCGGAAGGGCGGAATCGCCGACCAGCGCTTGCAGGTGGGTCGTGGCGCTCGGCCCTTGCTCGAGCAACAGCACGCGCCACGGGTGGGCGACTTCGAGCAGGGGCGCCCCCGGATCCGCGTTGACCACCGCGCGTCGAAGCGCCTTCGCGAACCGCGGCAAGTCTTCGGGACGACGGAGCTCCGCGAGAACGCCCAACAAGCGGCGCTGCTCCGAAGGTCCGGGGGCGGGGACGGCGTCGATCCGAGCCCGCAGCGCGATTGCGGCGACCTCGGGATGAGACTCCAAGCGGGCGCGGGCCTGCAGGTAGGGCTTGGAGCTGTCCGAGACGATCGTCTCCACATCGGCCTCGGCCTGGGGTTGCGCATACGTCGGTTCGGCAGGCGTCGCCGGCTCGGCCCACGCCGCGAGGTTCAGCAGTGCCCAAAGCGCCCAGCAGTTCATCGCGCAGACGATAGCAAGCCTGCGCTCGGAGGCTTCGGATCTTCGGCCGGGCCCAGGCTTGTGTTGCGCCCAACGGGGGTCCAAAGTCGCCCGGCCATGGGTCCTGAGGCCTTCGACTTCGAGCTGCCGACCGAGCAGATCGCCCACGCGCCGGCCTCCGAGCGGTCCGCATCGAGGATGCTGGTGCTTGGAGACCCGCTGCGGCATCTGCATGTCCGCGACCTCCCCGCCGAACTTCCGCCCGACGCCCTGATGGTCGTCAACACCTCGAAGGTGGTTCCCGCGCGCATGCATGGCGTGCGCGCGGACGGCCGCAGTTTCGAGCTGTTGCTCTGCGCTCCGGGTCCGGGCCAAGGGGAGGGGGCGCAGGTCAAGGCGTGGGTCCGTCATGCGAAGAAACTCAAGCCCGGCGATGTCCTGGTCGTGGGCGTAGACGCGTTGAGCCTGGAGTTCGTCGGGACCGACGACATCGACCCAAGGGCGCGGGTGTTCACGGTGGTGCAAGGCGATGTCCTGGCTGCCTGCGAGCGCGCTGGAGAAGTTCCGCTCCCGCCGTACATCGCCCGGCCCGACGGTCCCTCGGCGCAGGATCGGGACCGCTACCAGACGGTGTTTGCATCCGCGCAGGGCTCGGTGGCCGCGCCGACCGCCGGCCTGCATCTCGACGAGGCGATGGTCGCTGCGCTCGATCCGGCTCGCGTCACGCTGCACGTGGGCCCGGGAACGTTCCTCCCCATGGAGGCTCAGGACGTTCGCGATCACCGGGTGGGCGCCGAGCGTTATGCGATCGATGCCGACAACGCGGCTCGGATCCAGGCCGCACGGGACGCAGGGCGTCCGATCGTCGCGGTCGGCACCACGGCGACTCGGACGTTGGAAGCGCTGGGGCAGGGGGGGCGGCCGATCGTCGCCGGTGCTTCACAGACCGACCTGATGATCACTCCCGGGTACAAGTTCCAGGTGGTCACCCATCTGTTGACCAACTTCCACCTCCCACGCAGTAGCCTCCTGATGCTGGTTTGCAGCCTGGGAGGCCGCGAGCGGGTGCTGGCCGCCTACGAAGAAGCCGTTCGTGAGGGCTATCGTTTCTACAGCTATGGGGACTGCATGCTCGTATGTCCCTCGCAGGCAGGTCCATGACCGATACCCACGACACGTCCTCCACGCTCGAATCGCTCCCTCATCCTCAGGAGGTCCTCGACGCGCCAAGTCCCGCACAGGAGGGTCCGGTTGGCTCGTTCGTCGAGGTCGCCCGCAGCGGCGATGCGCGCAGCGGTGTGTTGTTCACCGCGCACGGCCCGGTGCAGACCCCGGTGTTCATGCCGGTGGGCACCTATGGCGCGGTCAAAGGACTGACCCCACGCGATCTCAAGGCCACCGGGGCTCAGATCGTGCTCGGCAACGCCTATCACCTCGCGCACCGCCCCGGCCCGGAGCTGATCGAAGCCCACGGAGGACTGCACGGCTTCATGGGGTGGGACCACGGCATCCTCACCGACAGCGGCGGCTATCAGGTCTTCAGCCTCCGCGGCCTGCAGAAGATCGACGACACCGGCGTCGACTATCGAACTCACTTCGACGGGTCGAAGCACCGCATGACCCCTCGGAGCGTGCTCGAGGTGGAGGCCAAGCTGGGCTCGGACATCGCCATGATCCTCGATCACTGTCCGCCCGGGGACGCAGACCGACCCCTCATGCGCGCGGCGATGGAGCGAACCACGCGATGGGCCCGGGAGGCTGCGGAGCTACGCGAGCAGATCTTGGCCCCGACCCAGATGTGCTTCGGCATCGTGCAAGGCGGCACCGACCTCGAGCTTCGCGAAGAACACCTGGGACAGATCGCCGAGCTGGGTTTCTCCGGGCTGGCGCTGGGTGGCCTGTCGGTGGGAGAGCCGACCGCGGCGATGCACGCGACGATGGCCGCGGTCGCCCCGAAGATGCCCACCGACAAGCCGCGCTATGTGATGGGGATCGGTACCCCGCCGGATCTCGTGGCGGCCGTGCGGAGCGGTGTCGACATGTTTGACTGTGTGATGCCGACCCGCCATGCGCGCAACGCTCAGCTGTTCACGTGGGCCGGGAGGATGAACATCCGCCGGGCTGAACACCGCGACGACCTGCGCCCGATCGACGATCGGTGTGCCTGCGAGTGCTGCACGACCACGAGCCGCGCGTACCTGCGCCATCTGCACCGCCAGAACGACCCTCTGTATGGGCGGCTGGCGACCATTCACAACCTGTTCTTCTACGCCCAGCTCATCGCTGTGCTGCGACAGGGGCTCCGGTCCGGCACGTTCGACGCCGTCCTGGCTTCGATTCAGCCCATGCTCGACACCTACGCTCCGCGATGAGGATCCGCGCCGCGCGAGGGAATTCGCGTGCGCATCCGGCGGATTCGGGGCTGGGCGTCGAAAAGCGTCGCGATTCCAGAGGGTTCACCTCGGAACGTTCGCGTTTCACGCCTTGACCACGCAAACGCCCCTCTGCTACTTCCCGGCGGCTGCGCGGTGCAGCCCGTCAGATGGGCGGGCACGCTCGCTTAGTCTCCGGACACGCCATGACCACCTCCCTCATCAACCTCGCTGCTGGGCTTCACGGCACCGCGCCCGCGCTGCTCGCCGAAGGCGGCCCGCCCAGCTTCCTGGGGAACCCGATGTTCATGATGGTGATCATGTTCGCCATCATCTACTTCATGGTCCTGCGGCCGATGAGCAAGCAGGAGAAGGACCGCAAATCGCGGGTCGAAACCCTGAAGAAGGGCGACGAAGTCGTTCTCAATGGCGGCATCCTGGGCCGAATCTCGAGCATCGATGACACCATCGCGATGGTCGAGATCGCGGATCGCGTGAAGATCCGGGTCCTCAAGAAAGACATCTCCGATACCCGTGCTGCCGTCCTGGAGAAAGACGCCAAGGACAGCAAGGACAAGGGTAAGGACAAAGACAAAGGCGAAAGCAAGGACGCAAAATCGGCCAGCTAGGCCCGTTTTCGCCGACCAAGGACATTTCCCATGCGTAGGTTTCTGAAGCTCAAGGCCCTCGGCCTGCTGCTGCTGGTCGTCGCTGCGACGCTGGCGGTGCTGCCGTCGGTCGTTCCCAACGCGCAGGAGCGGTTGCCCTCGTGGATCACCTCCACGTTCACCCGCACCTTCAAGCTCGGCCTGGACCTCCAGGGCGGCCTTCACCTCGAATACTCGGTCGGCGTCGACGAGGCGCTCGAGAACAAGCTCGATGGCATGGCCGCCGAGCTCGAGGCGTCGTTCGCCGACAAGAAGGACGTGCGCCCAACGGTGGAGCGGGTGGGCACGGACACGTTGCTCATCCGGTTCGACGAGCCAGAGCAGGTCGCGTTGGCGACGGACGACGTGATGGGGCCGGTGTACGGCTTGCTTCAGCGCGCCGACGCACCCGATGACGGTGTCCCGAGCGAGGCTGAGGGGGTCATCACGCTGAAGATGCCCGAAGCGATGCTCACCGAGACGCGCTCGCAGACCGTCAACACCGCGCTCGAAACGGTGCGCAAGCGGGTCGACGCCATGGGCGTCGCCGAGCCGAACATCTACCCGAAGAACCGCCAGATTGTGGTCGAGCTCCCGGGACTGTCGGATACCAGCACCGAGGCGCTCGCGGCATCTTCCCAGGCCAGCGACCGAATCCGCGACGTGCTTTCCGCCGCGGGTGCCCAGCAAGTCTTGGTCTCCGAGGTCCGCGGCAACCCGTGGGCGTTCAAGATCACGCTCACCGACGCCAACTCGCGTGAAGCCCTGGAGCAGGCGTTCGCCGGCAAGATGACTGAAGCCCTGGTCATCGTCGATGACCGGCTCCCGTTCGAGCTGCAGATTCTCGAGGACGACCCCGCGGTTCAGGCCGACATCGCCAGCGACGTGCTGACGCTGACCGAGGGCGCCCAAGAGTCGGTGCTCGAGGACAGCAGTGACTTCCGCCGCCTCCTGAAGATCATCGAGCGCCAAGCGGTGCTCACGATGCACCTCGTCGACGACGAGCGTCCCTTTCGCGAAACCGGCAAGCCCTACCTCAAGGCGCTGTTCGAGGCCGGCTACGTCACCGAAGGCATGGGCATCTCGGTCAACCCCGAGCGCGACTACGGTCGCGACAACGGCGTGACGGTCAAAGAGCCCTACGCCTACCTGGCGAAGGACAAGAAGACGCTTCAGAACTTCTTCGCGAGCCTGCCGCCACAGTGGCGCCTGCCGCCCGACCGCACGGTCTACTTTGGCCCCACGCCCATCGTCACCCGGCGCGGCGAAGAGCCCGAGATCCTGTACCGGACCTACATCCTGCACACGCGGGCTGGAGTCACCGGGGACAAGATCAACAACGCCAGCGTCCAGCCCGACCAACAGACCGGGCAGCCGCAGGTCGCAGTGGAGCTCAACCGTCAGGGCGCCAACCAGATGGAGGACCTGTCGGGCAACAACATCGGTCGCAAGATGGCCATCGTCCTCGACGATGAGGTCCGCTCCGACCCGATCTTCAACGACCGCCTCAGCGGCAACTTCGTCATCACGCTGGGCAGCTCGCCCGGTAAGACGGTGCGCGAAGAGGCCAACGACCTGGTCAAGGTGCTCAAGTCCGGCTCGCTGCCGGCGCGCCTGCAAAAAGAGTTCGAGATTCGCGTCGGTGCCGACCTCGGCAAAGAGTCTGTCGAGCAGGGCTTCTTGGCCTTCGTCGTCGGCCTCGTGGCCGTCATCGTCTTCATGTTGTTCTACTACCGGGGCTCCGGGCTCATCGCTGTGTTCGCCCTGGTGCTCAACATGGTGCTCATCCTGGCCGCGATGGCGTTCTTCGGCGCCACGCTGACGCTTCCAGGGATTGCCGGGGTCGTATTGACCATCGGCATGGCGGTCGATGCCAACGTGATCGTGTTCGAGAGGATTCGTGAGTACGTCCGCGAGGGCTTCACGGCTCGGGCCGCCATCGAGTCCGGCTACGACCGCGCGTTCACCACGATCCTCGACGCTCAGCTGACCACGGCCATCGCGGGCCTGGTGCTGTACCAGTACGGTTCAGGCCCGATTCAGGGATTCGCAGTCACGCTGATGATCGGTATCGGAACGTCCATCTTCACGGGCGTCTGGTGCAGCCGCCTGTTCTTCGACTTCCAGTCGAACCGCCGCGGTTTCGACAAGGTGTCCATCTAAGGGGAGGGGAATCAGACGATGTCCGACTCCAAGAAACAGAAGTTCTTCGAACTCATCCCCTCGGGGACGCAGATCGCATTCATCGCGAACCGTTGGCGCTACATCACGGTCTCCATCGTGCTGGTGCTCGCGTCCTTCGCAGCCCTGGCCTACAACCAGGCCACGACGGGCTCGATTCTCAACTTCGGCATCGACTTTGCCGGAGGCTCACAGGTCCGCTTGCGGTTCGAGGCCGACAAGGACCCCGGGGTCGATGCCATTCGAGATGCGCTCGAGGAGGCAGGGTACGAGAGCAGCTCGGTTGTCACCGTGCCCGACTCTGAGCACGAAGTGCTCGTGCGGGTGAAGGAGACGCTCTCGATCGACGACGCCAAGGTCGAGGCCTGCAAAGCCGCCGTGCAGACCGTCCTGCGGGTCGACGGCAGCGGGACCACCGAACTGCTCAGCTTCAACCACCCACCGGGTGGATCCAAGTTGTTCTTCGGGTACGACGCCGAACCCAACTACAAAGACCTGGAAAACAAGGTCAACGATGCGGGCTGTCAGGGCACCGCAGACAAGGGCTTCGGCGCCAAGGAGGGCGAGAGCCCGGCCGAGTTCGCGCTCATCGGCGTGGGCTCGAAGATCCGAAAGGAGTTCGACGCCAAGTTCGGCGTTGGAGCCGTCGCTGAAATCGTCCGCTCGGAGACGGTGGGCGCGAAGGTCGGTGGCCAGCTGAAACAAGATGGCGCCAAGTCGATGCTCTACGCGATCGGCTTCATCTTCCTGTTCGTCATGATCCGCTTCGACCTCCGGTTTGCACCCGGCGGCATCGTTGCACTCACCCACGACGCCATCCTGGTCATCGGGGCGTTCGCCATCACGGGGAAGGAGTTCAACCTCCAGACCATCGCCGCGATCCTGACGGTCATCGGCTACTCGATCAACGACACCATCGTGGTGTTCGACCGGGTCCGGGAGCGGGTCGCGTTGCATCGCGACGAGCCGATTGAGAAGGTCACCAACGACGCGCTCAACGACACGCTGTCGCGAACGATCCTCACATCGGGCACCACGCTGCTCGTCGTGCTCGCGACGTTCTTCATGGGTGCCGGACCGATCAAGGACTTCGCGTTCGCGCTGATCATCGGCGTGCTCGTGGGCACCTTCTCGTCGCTCTACATCGCGACGCCGGTGTTCCTTTGGGTCAACAAGCGCTTCTACGGAGGTCGGGGTCACCTCGTCGACATCGAGAAAGAGGGCACCGGCACGTTGCTCTCGGGCTCACCGGGCGAGGAGGGCGGAAGCCCGGACAACCCCGACGTGGTCGATGCGACCGAAGCCGCGCCAGCCGAAGACGGCGGGGGGTCCCGCAAGAAGACCCGGCGACGACGGCGTCGACCGCGACCGGCCAGCGAAGACTAGGCCGCCACCGCGCGCGGAAAGGGAGATCTCCAGGTTGGAGGTCTCCCTCTTTTCGTTCTGGGACCGTTTTTCGGACCGTGGAGCCTGTCCTCACGCAGCGATGCACCTGCTCGCCTGCGAGGTCGCGAGTAGGATGCGGCGTGCCCCCGGACGCTCCACCCACGCCAGCGCCGGAGCCTCCCACCGCACCCACGGTGGTGCTGCGGCGAGAGGGCCGGCCCGAAGCGCTCGACCAACGAGCCGCGGCTCTGCGGGTGCATCCCTTGGCGCTCGAGCTGTTGTGGGCTCGGGGGGTGGAAGACGAGGCCGATGTCCGCCGGATGCTGGCGCCGACCCTGGGCCAGCTGCGGCCCCCACACGCGATGGCCGGATTTCCCGAGGCCCTCGAGTTGTTGGTCGTGGCCAAGCGGGAAGGGTGGCGGGTCGGTGTCTTCGGCGACTACGACGTCGATGGGGTGACCACGGCGACCATTCTCGCCGGCTACCTGGAGGCGCTGGGGGTCGAGGTTGTCGTCCGCGTTGCCCATCGCGACCGTGGCTACGGGTTTGGCGTGCCCGATGCCGAGGCGCTCCATCAAGCCGGAGCCCGCCTCGTGTTGTGCGGAGACACAGGGACCTCGGACATCGAGGCGCTGTCCTGGCTGCGCGAGCACGACGTCCGCTCGGTCGTCATCGATCACCACCAAGTCCCCGAGGTCGTCCCGCCGACGGACGCGTTGATCAACCCTCACCAGCCCGGGTGCGGCTTTCCGTTCAAGGGGCTGTGCTCTGCCGGGGTCGCGTTCTATCTGTGCGCTGGCCTGAGAACCCGGCTGGCCAAGGACGGTGACACCGGGCTCCCCGATCCCCGCACGCTGCTCGACCTGGTCGCGCTCGCGACGGTCTGCGACATGATGCCGCTGACCGACGAGAACCGGGTGCTGGTTTCGGCGGGGCTTCGGCATCTGGAGCAGCGGGGACGGCCCGGGCTCAGCGCTCTGCTCGAGCGCGCCGGCGTCGAGGTCGGGGAGTCGCTCGATGAGGCGCACCTGGGCTTCAAGCTCGGTCCCCGGATCAACGCGCCGGGCCGGCTGGGGACGGCCGAGCCCTCGCTCGCTTTGCTGCGGGCCCGCACGGACTCCGAGGCCGGACCCCTGGCGGACCGGGTCGAGATGCTCAATGCCCAGCGAAAGAGGCAGACCGAATCGATCTCGGCCGAAGCGACGGCGTTGATCCAGGCAGAGCCGGCGAACGAGACTCGGGCCGGGCTCGTCGTTGCGCACGAACGCTGGGCGCCGGGCGTGGTCGGTATCGCGGCCAACGGGCTCGTCGAACGCTTCAACCGACCGGTCGCGGTCCTGGGGATGAACAGCGACGGCCTCGCGCGAGGTTCGGTCCGCAGCTGCGACGGCGTCGACGTTCGGGCCGCACTGGCCGAGTGTGCCCCCCTGCTCGAACGCTTCGGCGGGCACCGGGAGGCGGCGGGCCTCACCGTGAAAGCCGAGCGGATCGAGGAATTCTCGGAGGCGTTCGCCGCCGCGGTGGCAACGCAGCGGGCGGAGGTGCCTGCGCGGCCCGACGAGGAGTGCGTCGACCTCGAGCTTCCGCTGGCTGCGATCGAACCGGAGCTGTGCGCCATCATCCGGAGCGCCGGACCGTTTGGCGTCGGTTTCGCGCCACCTCGCTTCATTGCCCGCAATTGCGAGGCGCAGCGCGTTCGGGTGCTCAAGGAGCGTCACATCGCGCTGACGCTCGCTCAGGGCAAGGATCGGGCAGAGGCGATCGGGTTTGGCATGGCGCAGCAGGAGCCTCCGCGCGGAAGCCGGGTGGATGTGGTGTTCGTGCCGCAGCTGGATGTCTTCCGCGGAGTCACCCGCGTGAAGCTGCACTTGCAGAGACTGTGGCTCTCGCTTTGACGCTCGAAAACTCCCAATGCTAAACCTTGGGCATGCGCTTGATCTCCGTTGGCATCGGTCTTGGCCTTTGCGTCGTCTCGGGATGCGGCCTTCGCAGTGACCCCTTGTTCATCGCGGACACCGACGTTGGTTCGAGCGCCACCGACACGATGGACACGGACGAGTCCGGGGATGCCTCGGAGAGCAGCGGCGAGCCCGGCGACTTTCCGCCTCCGGTCGAAGGACGCGCGGGTTCGTGCACCAACCCGATCGAGCTCCCGACGACCGACAGCTCGGCGTCGGGCGAGCTCCGCGGGCCCGGCCTGTACACGACCGAGTGCGGCGCTGCCGAAGGACTCGAGGATGTGTACTCGTTCACCCCGGTGGGCGCGACCGACGTCACGCTCACGTTCGACTCCGCACAGAACGACTTCGCTCCCATCGTGCGGGTGACCGAGAACGCCTGCGGCGAGGAGGCCACCGTCCTGCGTCAATGCACCGACCAGTGGACGGTCGACAACAAGCGTCACTTCCTCGCGTTCGGCAACCGCACCTACTACATCGCCGTCGACTCCTCCGGTGGCGGGGGCAACTACGCCTTCGACGTCTCGTTGGAGCCCGTACCGCTGCAGGAGTGCGACATCCACCCGGAGACCATCACCCAGAACCTGGGGTCGCGGTTCCTGTGGGAAAACGAGTTTCCCGGCGGGCAGGGCACCGCAGATTCTCAGTGCGGCGGTGTTGGCAGGGAGAACGTGTTCCCGATGGAAATCTTCTCGCCCGGCACGGTGTCGATCACCGCGACCGGCCTCGGCGCGTATCGGCCGCTGATCAGTGTGCGCACCAACTGCAGCGCGCTGACCGAATCGGAGTGCATCAGCGACCAGCTGCTGGGCACCCCCGGGTTCGCGTTCCTGTCGGTGTTCCTCGAGCCCGGATCGTACTTCCTGTCGATCGACTCACTCACGCTCGACGAGGGTGGCTACGCCCTCGAGGTCGACTTCGGCTGATCGCAGCTGCGACCCCATCCGCGAGGGGCTAGGGGCCGTCCCCAATTCGATGAAACGGCCATGGCGGCGCCCCCAGAGCCCATGCCGTCGTTCCTCATCGGTTGCTTGTGCCCGACAA
>CAJXVA010000338.1 GCA_913061055.1 uncultured Pseudomonadota bacterium | reverse complement strand
CGCGGATCAGATCCGACAGCGGCGGGACGCGATCGGAGATCCCAAGTGGCAGCTCGCTCGCACTCACGCGGTGCCTCCTGGTTCGCGGGGGGCCACGGGCAAGACACCCGCCTGGGACCCTGCACCAAGCATCGCCCGGACGTGCGCCATGAAGTCCGAGCGGTCGACACCGAACTTCTCCTTGAGGGCATAGCGACTCTCGAGCTTGGACCAGGTCAGATCTGCGAGGCCCAAGAACGTGTCGGCAACCCCCCGCCCCTCAATGGCGGTGCCTTTGTAGACCGGCTCCTTGCCCTTGGATGCGATCGTCCGAACCTCGTCGTCGGACCGGATCCCCTCCAGGTCGCGCTTGTTGAACTGAATCACCAGCGCGACGTCGTCCACGCCGATCCCATTCTCCGACAAGTTGCGCCGTAGGTCGGCGAAGCTCTCGTTGTTGTTGCGGGTCTGAGAGACCTGCGAGTCGGCGATGAAGGCGACACCGTCGGCACCCTGCAACACGATTCGTCGGGTCGCGGCATGCATGACCTGCCCGGGGACCGTGAACAGCTTGAGCTTGATGTCGAGCCCACCACGGGTGCTGAAACGCAGCGGAAGCAGGTCGAAAAACAGTGTTCTGTCGTCCCGCGTATTGAGCGTGAGCAGCTCACTTGCGGTCTGTTGACCCATCAAACGATGGAGCTGCTGCAGGTTGGTCGTCTTCCCGCTGAGCGCCGGCCCGTAGTAGACCAACTTCAACGTCACCTCGCGGTGCTTGATGTCGATGAAGACCATGCGTGGCTGCTGCAGCCAACCATAGCGCAGTCCGGCGTCTTTCGAACGCGAAGACTGGCCCCGGCGCTCTCGCGGGGACGTTGGAGAGACCGCCGAGGCCGATGTGAACGGTTTTGTACGCCTACGCCCTGCTAGGGCTTCTTCCGCTCGGCGAATGCGGCCCGCTGCTCGGACCGTTTGGGCAACGCGGACGCCAGGGCGCTGCGTTCTTCGAGCTCGCGGAGCGCCGTCGCGACGTTCGGATCGGACGCCGCAGGGGTTTCGACGGTCACCAGGACCAGCTGATCGCCCCGACCCTGCTTCGCCGGGATCCCCTTCCCTCGCAGCCGCAGCTTGGTGCCACTGCGAATTCCAGCGGGGATGTCGAGCTCGACCGCGCCGTCGACCGTTGGAACCTCGACCCGAGTGCCCAGAGCCGCCTCGGTCAAGCTGACGAACAGCTCACAGCGTAGCTCCGCTCCTCGGCGCTCCAAGAAGGGGTCCGGTCGGACATGAACGGTGACCTTGAGATCACCGGCGGCGCCCTCGAACCGACCCGGCTCGCCCTGCCCTTCGAGAATCTTCTGTGCCCCGCTCTCCACCCCCGCAGGGAGCGTGACGGTGAACGCTCGCGAAGCCCTGGATTTCCCCGCGCCGCGGCACGTCTTGCACGCATCGGCCTGCAACATGCCCGCGCCATCGCACCGGCCGCAGCGAGTCCAAGGCGCGAACAGCCCGTCGCCCTTGACCTCGCCCTTGCCTCCGCAAACCTGGCACGTCGCCGGCGGGGCTCCGCCCGGGCGGGTCCCGCTCCCCGAACAGGTCTCGCACGGCCCCAGCGCGTCGAACGTGATCTCGTGAGGGCCTCCGCGGACCGCTTCCTGGAGCGAGATCGTCAGGGTGTAGCGAAGGTCCCGGCCCTTCCGTCGTCCGCGTCGCCGGCTTCGGAAGACGTCGCCGAAGACGTTCTGCAGCAGGTCCCGTGGGCTCTGCCCCGGCTGGACGCCCGCGAGGTCGAGGCCGCTGCTGAGGCGAGACTGGGTGTCGTAGCGGGTCCGCTTTCGCGGGTCGCCCAACACATCGTAGGCCTGGTTGATCTGCCGAAAACGCTCGTGGGCGTGCGTGTCGTCGGGATGGCGGTCGGGGTGAAACTGGAGCGTCAGCCGGCGGTATGCCTTCTTGATCGCCTCCGAGTCCGCGCCTCGTTCGACCCCCAACACCGCGTAGTGATCTATCGCCATCTGTGCATCCAACCCATCAAGCCCCTCGGCACCCGCGGCCAAGCCCGGCCGGTCCCAGCAGCCAAATGCTCTCAGCCGTCCTGTCCGGACTGGGCCATCATCGCTTCGTAGATCTGGTGCGATGAGTTCTCGAGAGCGGAGAGCGCCTCTCGAAGGGCGTCCGCACTTGCGGAGCCGGCGAGGAGCGCTTCGAGGCGCTTGGTGTCCGAGGCGACATCGGCTCGGTCGACGTCGCTGAGCAGGTTGCCGTAGGCCTCCAACGAGCGCTTGCACGTGTAGACCAGCGTCTCGGCTCGGTTTCGAATCTCAGCGACGTCCTTCTTGGCCGCGTCCTCGCCCTTGCGGGACTCGGCCTCATCCGCCAACGCGTCGATCTGGTCTTCGCTCAGTCCCGAAGTTGGCGTCACCTGGCAGGTCGACTCCCGCTGCGTTCCCAGGTCCTTGGCGGACACGCTCAGAATGCCATCCGCGTCGATGTCGAACGTCACCTGAATCTGCGGCACACCACGCGGCGCGGGAGGAATGTCGGTGAGCTGGAAGCGAGCGAGGCTCTGGTTGTCCTCGACCATGTCCCGCAGGCCCTGGGCCACGTGGACGTTGACGACCGGTTGGTTGTCGACGGTCGTGCTGAAGACCTGGGTCTTCTTGGTCGGGATGGTGGTGTTGCGCAGGATGAGCGGCTCGAACACGCCCCCCTGAGTCTCCACGCCGATGTGCAGGGGCACGACGTCCAAAAGGAGAACGTCTTCAACGGTGCCCTCGAGTACGGCCCCCTGGATCGCAGCGCCGGCCGCCACAACCTCGTCCGGGTTCACGCCCTTGC
The DNA here is from genome assembly GCA_913061055.1 of uncultured Pseudomonadota bacterium. Classification (GTDB taxonomy): domain Bacteria; phylum Myxococcota_A; class Polyangia; order Nannocystales; family Nannocystaceae; genus CAJXVA01. The sequence goes on along the minus strand of CAJXVA010000338.1, from coordinate 7,939 downwards.
TCGGCTCGCGGCCGAAGAACTCTTGCACGCGATCTTGAACCAGCGGCATCCGGGTCTGGCCGCCCACGAGCAGAACCTCGTCGACATCGCCGACCTCGAGCTCAGCGTCGTCGAGGACCTGCCGGCACGGTGCGAGCGTGCGGTCGATGAGGTCCTTGGTCAGCTCCTCGAGCTTGCGCCGGCTCAACGTGCGCGAGAAGTGCAGTGGCTGCCCCGCCCGCGCTGCGATGAACGGAAGATTGATCTCCGTTTCGACCGACCACGAAAGCTCCTGCTTGGCCTTCTCGGCCGCCTCTTTGAGGCGCTGCGCCGCGAGTTTCTCGGTCCGCAGATCGAACTCCTGCTCCGCCAAGAACTCGGTCGCGCACCAGTTCACGATGCAGTTGTCGAAGTCTTCGCCGCCCAGAAGCGTATCGCCGGCCGTCGCGAGCACCTCAAAGACGCCTCCACGCAGCTCCAGCAGCGAGATGTCGAACGTACCGCCACCAAGGTCGTAGACGGCGACGGTCTTGTTCTCGGTCTTCTCATGGAGGCCGTACGCCAGCGTGGCTGCCGTCGGCTCGTTGATGATCCGCTCGACCTGCAGGCCGGCGATCTTGCCCGCGTCTTTGGTGGCCTGGCGCTGGTTGTCGTTGAAGTACGCCGGAACGGTGACGATCGCTCGGGAGATGGTCTCCCCCAAGAATGCCTCGGCAGACTCTTTCATCTTGGCGAGGACGGCCGCGCCGATCTCGGAGGGCGAGTACTTGCGGTCCCAGATCTCGATCCACGCATCACCGTTGTCGGCGGCGGCCAAGGCGTACGGAAGGAGCTTGCGCAGCTCGGCGATCCGCGGGTCGTCGAGCTTGAGCCCGATGAGCCGTTTGGCGGCGTAGACCGTGTTGGTCGGGTTGGTGATGGCTTGGCGCTTGGCGATCTGACCGACCAGGCGCTCACCTTCTTCCGTGAACGCCACCACGCTGGGCGTGGTGCGGCTGCCCTCGGCGTTGGCGATGATCTGCACCTCGTCGCCGCCCATGATGGCGACGCACGAGTTCGTCGTACCCAAGTCGATGCCGATGATTCGCCCCTGCCCCATCGATGATTAGTCCTCGGCCGTATCGGCCTGTGTCTCGTCCTCGGCCACGGCGCCCGTGGAACCGGCACCCGCAACGATGACTCTGGCCGGCCGAAGCAGGCGGCCTTTGAGCATATAGCCCTTCTCGAACTCCCGAATCACGACGCCGGGTGGGAAGTCGGGGCTGTCGAACTGCTGCAGCGCGTCGTGCATTGCAGGGTCGAACGCGGTGCCGATGCTCTCGATCGGCTCGATTCCGTTGCGAACGAGTGCGGCGAGAAACTCCTGCCGCACCATCTTGATGCCCTGCACGAGATTTCGAACGTTCTCCGCGTTCTCATCCGAGGCATTGGCCGCGGTGGGCTCGGCGACTTCGAGCGCACGCTCGAGGTTGTCCAACACGGGCAAGAACGCAGGGAGGAGATTCTTGGCGGTCCGCAGCGCGGCATCGTCCATCTCCTTCTTGGTGCGCTTCTTGTAGTTTTCGAGGTCGGCGAGCGCCCGCATCCACTTGTCTTTGGTCCCGCTCAGCTCGCCGCGCAGGGTCTCCACGCGCTCGCGAAGCTCCACGAGTTCGACAGCGTCTGCATCGAGATCCCCGTCGATGACGATGACCTCGTCATCGCCCCCCATATCCTTCACAGCAGCTTCAGCTTCAGCCATGGTCTTGTCGATCTCCGCGGTGAGGGCGTCCTCGCCGGGACTGTTCTCGTCGTTCCCTTGGGTCATCGTGGTCTCGTCGATCGGAGTCGGCGTGCTGTCACCCTCGCATGGTCGTCGCATGGTTGCATGGGCTTGGGCACTGCCGGGAAAGCGTCGCAATTGCAGGGGCTTCAGGGCGCCGGGTCCGAACCGGAATCCCCGGTCGATTCACCGTGCGCTGCCAGCGATCGCGCCGCGTACTCTACCAGAGGAATTGCGCGGGCGTAATCCATACGGTCGGAACCGAGCAACGCGACCATGCCCGTCGCGCGCTGAGACGGTGGGTCCTCGGAGGACCCCTCTCCCCGAACGGGCAGGCGGCAGCCCACGACGGTGAGCCGCACGGACTGCGCCGGCGACATCGGACGGCCCAAGGGAACACCCACGCGGACCCGCGCCCGGCGTTCGAGCGCCTGTCCGTCGGGCACGAGCTGACACAGAACCTCCGCCAGGCGCTCGTAGTCCTCGAGCAGGCCCAGCACATCGCCCAACCCGGCCGGGGCGACGGCGTCTCCCCCCGCAAGCGTGCGCTGACCGGCGACCTGCAGCCAAAGGGGGTCCAAGGAGGCACCGGCACACACGATCAGCCCCACGCGCAGCGCTTCGCCAAGCGCATCGTCGATGCGGGCTTGTTGGGCCTGCTGAAGGGCCCGGAGCCGCGCCAGCGCCTCGTCGAGCGTCCGGCGAACACAGAGCTCTCGCAGTCGCCCTTGCAGGGTTCGAATCTGACGATCCGCGATCGCGGGATCATCATCGAGGGCCTCGATACTGACCGTACGCATCGCGGTGGATCCGTCCGCGAAGCCGAGGACCACCAGCGCCCGGGGCAGAACCAACGGCGCGACGTCGACGGTGTCGATGCGTCCTCCTCGAGAGGCACCGACGAACGAGACGGCGACACACCCTGCCACTTCACTGAGGACCGCGGAGGCGGCCCGGACCTCATCCCCGACCGAATGCCCAGCCGCTGCCAGGCCCCGATCGACGACCGTCGCCAGGTGCGGGGAGAGCTGCGCGACCCCACCGAGCGAGCCCACGTAGTGCTCCAATCCACTGCGCGTCGGCAACCGGCCCGAGCTGTGGTGCGACCGTTCGAGCAGCCCGTCCCGCTCCAGGACGGCAAACTCCTGGCGTACGGTCGCAGAGGACCAGGGCAGGCCATGGGCCTTGACGACGCGCCCCGACGAGGCCGGCTCCCCGGTGAGGATGTAGTCGCGGCATACCGCATACAGCAATCGCTGCTGGCGAGTCGTGAGCGACGGCACCCGGTCCATCCGCTGCAGGATAGCAAGCCCAGCTGCTGCGAGCCGAGCTTCGAAGCCCAAAGAGGCTCGCTTCAGAGGGGATCTCACGCCTACAGGACGTCCGCCGCGATGTCGTCGTGGTGCATCCAGCGCCCTGCTGCGACCCGCATTCGCCCACCATCCAGCGTGATGTTGCCTCGCGCCCGGGCCCGGGCGGTCCGAGCGTCGAGCCAGGCGCGATCACGGTGAACCCGGCGCAGAAAGCCGTCGATCTCCACCCCCTCCAGCAGCCGTAGCGAGAGCCACAGGGCCTCCCGGGCCGCGCTTTCCGAGTCGAGCACCTCGACACTCGCCCCCTCACCGGCCCACCAATCGGCCCCCCGCGGGTTGGCGCGTCGTGCGACCCCGTCGCCTCGGTGTTGGGCCGACGCCGCCGATGGGCCGACGCCGACGTAGTCCCGCCCGAGCCAATACCCGGTGTTGTGGACAGCGTACGCCGGCCCGCGGGCGTAGCTGGCGACTTCGTAGTGAACAAATCCCGCGCCCCCGAGAACTGCGGCGCAACACTCGAGTGCGTCCGCGGCGTCGTCGACTTGGGGTAATCGGCGCACGCCTCGTTCCGCCAACCGTTCCCACGGCGTCCCCGGCTCAATGGTCAGCGCGTAGATGGACACATGGCTCGCTCCCAGGGACATCACTCGCTGAAGTTCAGCGCGCAGCCCTTCGGTCGTTTGCCCCGGCCAGCCCACGATCAAGTCGACCGATACGGCGAGTCCGAGTCGCTGTGCCGCTTCGACGGCCTCGCATGCCTGATCAGGATCGTGCGCGCGGCCCAGCTGCCGCAGCCCGACGGGGTCCAAGCTCTGCACACCGAGCGAGATGCGATGCACCCCGGCGCGTTGCAACGACTCCAGTCGCGCCGGGTCGATGTGCTCGGGGTTGCACTCCACAGTCCACTCGGCGCACGCCCGCGCAGACCAGGTGCTCGAGATCCACGCCAGGAGCGCACCGAGGTCCTCGGCACTCAAGACGCTGGGCGTTCCGCCGCCGACGTAGATCGTGTACGGGGATTGTCCGAGGCGTGCATCGTCTCGTCCGAGGACTTCACGTCGCAGGGCCTCAAGCAGCGCCCCCCCGTCCGGACGCGGATCGACGCGAAAATCGAAATCGCAGTACGGGCACGCACGGGCGCAATACGGCACGTGGACGTACAGCCCGAACGCATCCGGAGGTACGGGCGCTGCCGGCTCAAGCGGGGACGAGCTCACCGACGGCGTCCCCGGCGGGCAGGTCGTCGTAGATGTCGACCGCGCCGTCAGGACGCACAGCGGCCGCGATACCGCGCCACCACCAGGCTGGCAGCGCGTCCATGTCGATCCCATTGCTCTGGAGAAGCGACGTCTGCTCTTCGAGCGTCTCGAGCATCGAGGGGTGAAACGGCTGGCCGCGGCCGCGAAGCTGCGCGCCAAGCCACAGCGAGCTGCGCAGCGGCGTGCTCTCCTCGACGTCCTCGACGAGCCGCGACATCGCGCGGCGCACGACTGTGACGTCGGGGAACTCGAACAGCTGCGCGACCGCAGGCACCTCGGCGCCCGCGAGGAGGGACAGTCGCGCGGTGAAGCTGGCGAGGAGCCGGGACTGAATCGGAAGCACGGCGCCCTCCCCCTGTACGACGTCGGGACGCACCAGGCACACGGCCTCGACCGGCGTGGCGTAAACGAAGCTGACCTGGCCGGACTGAGACAAGCCCAGGCCGGCGCGAACCATCCACTGCGCGAACGCGGGGTCGAGGAGTTCGGTCGCGCCCGCTCGGTCTTCGAGCACGCGGTCGAGCGTGGCCGACTGCAGCCCGACCTTGATCATCAGGCGTGACCCGTCGGCGGGTGCGTAGTCGCCGAACACCTCGAACGCCGCGATCTTCTTCCAGGCTTCGAGCTGTGCGGTTCCGTTGAGCATGATGGCGCGAGAGTTCGGCAGCTACTTTGCCGTGAAGAGAGTATAGGCGAGGTAGGCAAACCCACCGAATACGATGACGCCGACGATCCAGGCCCAGGCTACGCCGCCGCCCTTGCTGCGGACGACGCTTTGGCCGAACCCAGTCGTGTTGTCGGTGACCGGCGTGAGCGGACCCGTGGTGAGCATCGGGTTGGCGCCAGAGGCCGGACCACCGCGCAGGCGTGGTCGACCACCCGAGGGTGGTCTTCGCTTGGACCGGCCGGTTTCGGTCGCGGTGTCGGCCGGCACGGCCCGGTGCATGCCCGAGCCGCTGTTGGAGGAAGGCACGCGCCCCTCGGCCGGTCCCTGACTGGGACGCTGAGGTTCGGGTGGGATGACGGGGTGGGCCCCCGACTCATCGAACTTGCCCTGGCCGACCAGGGCCTCGAGGTTGCCGATGGTGAGTTGCCGAGCACGTCGACGTTTCGGTGAGGAGTCCGCGGGGGACTTCACCTCGAGTTCACGGGCCCAGTCGGGCGCGTCGTCGTCGGACGAGACCGTCTCGAAGTGATCGAAGTCGAGCGCGTCGCCCTCGAGGTCGTCGTACATATCGTCGTAGTCGACGACCGCCGGTGCCCCTTCCCCGAAGAGGTCGACCATCACGGCGCTGAGCTTGCGCGGGCTGGAGTTGAGGCTCTCTTCCTGAAGGAAGGCCTCCAGGTCGCGGAACATGTGATCGCAGTTCTGGTAGCGATCTGCGGGGTCGACCTCGAGCGCCCGCATGATCACCGCCTCGAGCGTGGGCGGGAACGATGGGTTGATGAAGGTCGGCGGAGGAACGTCGCCTTCCAGAACCCGGCGCATCACGTCATCACGCTGCCCACGGAACAACCGACGACCCAGGCACAGCTCGTACATGACGACGCCGAGCGGGAACACGTCGGCACGCGCGTCGATGACCTCGCCGCGCAGCTGCTCGGGCGCCATGTACGAAAGCTTGCCCGCGACTTCTCCCTTCTTCGCGACGGCCGAAGCACGGGTCGCTGCGATTCCGAAGTCGAGGATTTTGCAGACACCGTCGTAGCCGACGTGAATGTTGGTCGGGTTGATGTCGCGGTGCACCAGTCCAAGGGGATTGCCGCCCTCGTCGGTCCGCGAGTGCACATAGTGCAACCCCTCGCACGACTGCATGATGATGCCGACCGCAAGCTCGACCGGAAGTGGGCGCTGTTGCTGGAACGAGCGCCGCATGACGTTGACCAACTCCTCACCTTTGAGGAGCTCCATCGCGATGAAGTACTCGCCACCGATCTCACCAAGGTCGTACGTGTGCACGACGTTGTTGTGGGTCAGCGTGGCGGCGACGCGCGCCTCGTCGAGGAACATCTGAACGACGTCCCGCCGGGCCGCGAACTCTTCGCGCAACGTCTTGACGACGAGCTCCTTCGCGAAGCCCTCGATGCCCGTGTACTGGGACCGATAAATCTCCGCCATCCCGCCGGTGGCGATGTGCTCGACGAGCACGTACTTGTCGCCAAAGGGCGTGGGCTCGATGTTGCTCAACGTCGCGCCTAGACTAACGGAATCGATCCGGCAAAACCAAGTCTGAGAAGGGGTCCGAAAACGGGTCCGCGAAACGCCCGGAATTTAGTCGCGCTCAGCCTTCAGCCGGCGCCCCATGAGGGCATCCACAGCCGCGGGGACCGAGAGGCCCTCGTAGAGGATGGCGTGCATCGTCTGCACCAGCGGCATCTCCACCCCTTCGCGCTGGGCCAGTTTGTGCGCCGAAAGCGTGTTCTTGATGCCTTCGGCCACCATCCCCATTTCCTCGAGGATCTGCTCCAACTGCTTGCCTTCACCAAGTGCGACGCCCACGCGGCGGTTTCGGGACAGACCGCCCGTACAGGTGAGCACCAGATCACCCATGCCCGCGAGTCCCGAAATGGTCGCGGGGTTCGCCCCCAGCTGAACCGACAGGCGGGTGATCTCCGCCAGGCCCCGGGTGATCAAGCCGGCCCGAGCGTTGAGCCCGAGACCCGCCCCGTCTCCGATACCCGCGGCCAGCGCGATCACGTTCTTGAACGTACCGCCCATCTCCACCCCGAGAACGTCCTCGGTGAAGTAGGCCCGCATGTTCGAACCGGACAGCATCGTCTGGATCGCCGTGCCGGTGCTCTCGTGCTCGGCACCCACGACGACCATCGTTGGTTTTTCTCCGGCGACCTCCGCCGCAAAGCTGGGCCCGCCGAGCGCCGCGATATTGGGACGATGACTCTCGGGCAGTTCCTGCTCCAAGACGGCATGCATATTGTCCAGGCTCTCGACCTCGATGCCTTTGGCCGCGATGAGGTACATCGGCGCCGCCAGAGCCGGGTTTCGGTCGAAGACGTCTCGAACCCGCTTCACCATCGCCCGCATCCCATGACTGGGCACCGCGCAGATGACCATGTTGGGTCCCGACGTCAGCGCGGTCTCGAGGTCATCGGTCGGTGTCAGCAGCTCGGGGAACGGGAAGTCCGGTAGGTAGCGGCCGTTGCGACGCTCGGCCTGCATCGCATCAAAGTGATCGCTGCGACGGGTCCACAGCTGGGTGGGGAATCCGCGGCGGGCACAGTGGATCGCGAGCGCGGTCCCCCAGCTGCCTGCCCCCAAGACGGTCACGGAGCTTGGTGTCTCAGTCATGGAGCGAGCCGAGGTTCGCACGGACCGAACACCGTGACGACGTCCGCGATCCCCGGTTCGCCAGCCGAACAGGAGCATCGGCGTTTTTTGCTGGAATGTGAGGCTCCGTCGATGTAAAGGTGTTCACTGTCGCGGTGATCCCGCGGGATGGATTCTCAATGTCGAAGTTCGATCGTTCCTTTTTGGTGGTGGGCCGGATCGCCAGCCGCGCGTTCTACGTCACAGCCTTGTGCCTCGCTCTGGGCGCTTGCGACAGCGACAGCGACCCCGAGGGCGAAGGTGACGCGGGCGGTGCGTCCACCTGTCTCTTATACACATC
>CAJXVA010000337.1 GCA_913061055.1 uncultured Pseudomonadota bacterium | reverse complement strand
CGAGATGTAGAGAGGTCTCGTGGGCTCGGAGATGTGTATAAGAGACAGGTTGAGCATCGATGTGGAAGGACTCGACCTGCAGATCCTTCAGTCCATGTCCGAAGGCGGCGTTCGGCCCACCGTGGTCTGCGTCGAGACAGCGGTGTTCGACTCGAGCGCATTGGTGGGCCCGGCCATCGAGCTGTTGCGGTCGCGGGGCTACGCGGTCCGTGGCGGCTCGATGATCAACACCATGTTCGTCGACGAGCGCGCGCTGCAGGCCAAGGCGCCCGAGGGCGCGGCGCTGAGCTTGTAACGGCTGTCGCAGACCCCCTCAGCGTAGGCAACGCACGGGGACGTCCCCCTGCGAAGACCTTGTTCCGCAGCCGCTCAGTACGGGGGCATCGGCCTTGAAAGGATCGCTCGTGCGCAGAACGCATGTCCGTGCGGGAAGCGGGCGCTGGGAACGAACCTCCAGGACCGGCTCTCTTCAAGAACCCGCTGGTCAAATGCACTGACGCCCGAGGACTCGGTCATCCGCAGCTCAAAGGAGAGGTCACTATCGAAACAAAGGTCTCCTCGAAAGATGGCCCTGTTCAGCCCCGGACGCGGGTTGTTTTGCAGCCGCCGCGGCTCGCTCAAGGGCACGTGAAACTCGGAGAACAGCAGGTGGTAGTTCAACCCGAGGCGTGGTGCATTGAAGTGCTCGAGGTTGTAGCAGGCGTTGGCCTCCTCCCCCGCATCACACGCTCGCTGATAGAGGGCCCTCGCACGTTCGGGATTCGAGGGGCGCTCGATCCCGAAGTGCTCGAGGTTGGCCAGCTGGGTACATGAGGCAGGAGCGACTTCGCACGCCCGTTCCACGCGAACAACGACCTCGTGGAACGGAGCGCCTTCATTCAAGACCCGGCCGACCGCAAAGGCGATGTCCATCTCGCATGACTTGCCATCGGACAGCTCGCAACCGCGCAGCGCGGCAGCAGACCGAACGTCGAGTGCGAGCGCAGCGTTGTTCGCGTAGTAGCGACAACCCAGCGCAAGGCCAAGTTCGCAGGCGGTGTGCTCGCGCGCCTGCATCCGAGCCGTATCACCACGAACGTTTGCCTCCTGGTACACCGCGGCGGCCGCGAGACAGCTTGGCGCGTCGCCGCCCTCGCAGGCCGCGTCACATGCCTCGAGCCCGTGGGCGGCGCACGCAGGGGCCAGCGCGGCAAGCTCGGCATTCTCTGAAATGTCGAGTGGCGTGGCGGCGCATCCGATGAGGAGAGTTACGCAGAGACTGACCATCCGGGTCATGGCTCAAGCGTAGCAGCGAAGTCACCATCACCGTCCGACGTTCCGCAGGCCGGGGACAGGGGGACGCGTCGCGGGTGGACCCATGACGCCGTGGAAACCATCCATCGGACGGAGGTCCACGGCATGTCCGCCCCTCCGAAGCGATGCTCAGCGTTTCCAGGGCTTGCGCTCGAAGTAGTCCTTCGTCAGCTCGATCAGCTTGGGCGAGAGCAGCACCAGCGCGATGAGGTTCGGCACGATCACCACTCCGAGGAACACGTCGCCGAGGGTCCACGCCAGGGACAGCGGGACGACCGCGCCAAGGAAGTGCATGAGCACGAACACGACTCGGTACGGGCCGACCGCCTTGGGGCCAAGAACGTAGTTCGCACAGCGGTCTCCGTAGTAGCTCCACGAGATCGCCGTTGAGACGCCAAACAGGATCACGCACAACAGGACGATGTGGTGGCCGAAGTCGCCCAGCGGCGCGAGGCCTCGCCGGAACGCGAGCATCGTCAGTGGTGCCCCACTCTCGACCGCGTATCCGTAGAGCGTCTCGTACTTGGTTCCATCGGAGCCGACAGCAATCTGGCCCTCCGGGTCGATGCTTCCCGTGAACAAGGTCTTTTGCCCCTCGTCGACATAGAGTTCACGAACCGGAGCATCGTGCCAAGCGACCGAGGGACCCACGGAGGCTCCCTTCTCGACAACGATCTTGGCGGGTGCTTCTTCCAGCGCAGAGAACGAACCGTCGTCCCGAACGTCGACAAAGCTCATGTCGCCGCCAGCCACCGGAAGCTCGGTGGGCATCCGGTCCTTCCAGACACCGGTAATGATGATGACCATTGCGGTCATCGTGCAGATCAGGATCGTGTCGATGAATGGCTCGAGCAACGCGACGACTCCCTCGGACACAGGCTCGTCGGTCTTCGCGGCGGCATGAGCGATCGGTGCGCTGCCCTGGCCCGCTTCGTTGGAGAACAGACCTCGCTTCACGCCCCACATCGCGGTGACCAAGATCGCGCCGACCCCGGTACCGGCGACCCCTGCGGTGGGGTTGAACGCCTCGGACACGATCAGGCTGAGCGCAGGCCAGATCTCGCCCGCGTTCATGATCAAGATGACAGCCGCCCCGGTCACGTACAGGCCCGCCATTGCAGGCGCCAAGATCGACGTCACTCGTCCGATGCGCTTGATGCCTCCGAGGATCACTCCACCGACCACAGCCGATGCGACAAGCCCGGTAACCCATGCCGGCACCCCAAAACTGCTGCCCATCGTGTCCGCCACGGTGTTGGCCTGAACGCCGTCACCGGTGAGAAATGCCGTCAGACCCAGCGCCACTGCAAAGAAGATCGCCATCGGCTTCCAAGCGGGTCCGAGACCCTTTTCGATGTAGTACATCGGCCCGCCCGCGACGCCGTCCTCGCCACTCGCGCGGTAGTTCTGCGCCAGCGTGACCTCCGCGAACTTGGTCGCCATGCCGAGCAGCGCGGTGATCCACATCCAAAAGAGCGCCCCCGGGCCGCCCCAGTGCAGGGCGATCGCCACCCCGGCGATGTTGCCGATACCGACCGTGGCCGAGAGCGCCGTGGAAAGCGCCTGGAAGTGCGAGACGTCGCCGGGATCGTCGGGATCGTCGTAGCGGCCGGTCGCGACCGCCATTCCATGCCCCAGGCGCCGGAACTGGATGAACCCGAGCCGAAACGTGAGGAAGAAGCCCACGCCGAGCAGGGCGATCACGATGAACGGAATCGTCTGGTCGCCGACCGGAATGCCCGAAGACCAGATGAGCGAGTTGATGCTCTCGACGAAATGTTCCAGGGCTTCCATGGGCGCGGCGACGCAGCATCGCCCCCGGAGGTGGGGGCACGCAAGGGCGGGGGGCTGACGCATGCGCCGCGGCGGTGGTAGCAATGGCCCCGCATGGCTCCCACCGCGCGCTCCCACTCGCTGAAAACACTCCTTCTGATGGCGTGCTTCGCCTGCTCGGGCTGTCGTCAAGGCGGGGAGACTCAGACACCGGACGGAGTCCATGGTGGATCCGAGGACAACTCACTGAGCTTTCATCCCTCGCCCCCCGCGGAGCCCGAGCCGGACAAGGCCGACGGGGACGGCGGGGATGAGGCCGAAAAAAAGAAGCCGTGGGATGTCGAGAAGGCGCCAGGACCTCGCAAGAAGGTCAACATCGACACCGACGAGGGCACGTGGATGAGCCTGACGCTCAGCCCCGACGGCAAGACGATCGTCTTCGACCTGCTCGGCGATCTCTACAGCATCCCGTTCGAAGGCGGCGAGGCCACGTCCCTGACCCAAGGCATGTCGTGGGACATGCAGCCGGTCTTCAGCCCCGACGGCAAGTGGCTGGCGTTCACCAGTGACCGCGACGGTGCCGACAACATCTGGGTGATCCCGGCGGCCGGCGGAGAGCCCCGTCAGATCACCAAAGAAGACTTCCGCCTGGTCAACAGCCCCGCGTGGACACCCGACGGGCAGTTCATCGTGGCGCACAAGCACTTCACCGCGCGCCGGAGCCTGGGCTCGGGTGAGATGTGGCTCTACCACATCGCCGGTGACACCAAGGGCGTCCGCATGACGGAGAAGCCCAACGACCAAAAGGACGTCGGCGAGCCCGCGTTCTCCCCCGATGGCAAGTGGCTCTACTTCAGCCAAGACACCACCCCGGGCGACTTCTTCGAATACAACAAGGATCCGCACGCGGGCATCTACGACATCAAGCGGATGGACCGCGCGGATGGGCACATCGAGGTGTTCGTCGGCGGGACCGGTGGCGCCGTCCGTCCGACCCCATCCCCCGACGGCAAGCAGCTGGCCTTCGTGCGTCGGCAGGGCTTGGAGACCGTGCTCGCGGTCAAGGACCTTGCCTCCGGAGCCGAGCGCATCGTCGCGCGAAACCTCGATCGCGACATGCAGGAGACCTGGGCGATCCACGGCGTCTACCCGACGATGGCGTGGACCCCCGACAACGCCCAGCTCGTGTACTGGGGCGAGGGCAAGCTGCACCGGGTCGACCTGAAGTCGGGAAACGTCACCGGCATCCCCTTCCGGGTCAAGGACACGCGCGAGGTCGTCGAGGCGCTTCGACACAAGGTCGACCCCCACCCCAAGTCGTTCCACACCAAGATGCTACGCGACGTCGTCGTCAGCCCGGACGGCAAGAAGGTCGTGTTCCAGGCGCTCGGTCGGCTCTACGTCCGCAGTCTCCCCAGCGGCAAAGCCAAGCCGTTGACCAGCGACAAGGACGTGCATGAGTTCTTCGGCTCCTTCTCGCGCGACGGCAAGCGGGTGGTGTTCGTGTCGTGGACCGACGAAGGACTCGCCAGCGTCCGCACGGTCCCCGCAAGTGGCGGCCGGAGCAGCGTCGTCACCAAGAACCCTGGCCACTACTTTGACCCCGTGTTCTCGCCCGACGGCGCCACCATCGTCTTCCGCAAGGGCGGCGGCGGCTGGCTCACCTCGCCGCTGTGGAGCGAGGACACCGGCCTGTACAGCGTCCCGACCCGGGGCGGCACCCCGGCCCTGATCACCCGCAGCGGAAGCAGCCCGCACTTCGGGGCGCAGGACGACCGCGTGTTCTTCACCGGCTTCGGCAAGAAGGGCAAGCGCGAGCTGCGAAGCATCGAGCTCGACGGCTCAGACCTGCGAACGCACGTCGGCTCCGAGAAGGCCAACCGGATGCGGGTCTCCCCCGACGGAAAGTGGTTGGCGTTCCAAGAGGGCTTCAACGCATACATCGCACCGCTGCCCGCGACCGGCCGCAGCTTCGATGTCAGCCCCACCTCCAAGGCGCTTCCGATCCAACAGGTCAGCCGCGACGCCGGCGACTACATGCACTGGTCCGGTAACAGCGGCCGGCTTTACTGGTCGACCGGTCCCGAGCTGTTTGCACGCGACCTCAAGGAGGCGTTCTCGTTCATCGATGGCGCCCCCGAGGAGCTTCCCAAGCCACCCGAAGCGGGCACCGACATCGGCTTTGACGTCGACAGCTACGTCCCGGACACGACCTTCGCGTTCACCGGCGCCCGCATCGTCACGATGAAGGGTGAGCAAGTGATCGAGGATGGCGTGATCGTGGTCAAAGGCGACCGAATCGAGGCCGTCGGCAAACGCGGCGAAGTCACCGTGCCCGGCGGCGCAACGAGCATCGACGTGAGCGGGAAGACGATCATCCCCGGGTTGGTCGATGTGCACGCGCACGGCTCCCAGGGCGAGTCCGGCATCACGCCCCAGCAGAACTGGATGCACTACGCGACGCTGACCTTCGGCGTCACCACCGTGCACGACCCCTCCAACGACACCGGAGAGATCTTCGCTGCCGCCGAGCTCGCGCGCGCCGGCGAGGTCGTCGCCCCGCGCGTCTTCTCCACCGGCACCATCCTCTACGGGGCCGATGCACCGTTCACCGCCAAGGTGGACAGCCTCGAAGACGCGCGCAGCCACCTTCGCCGGCTCAAGGCCGTCGGTGCCTTTAGCGTGAAGAGCTACAACCAACCGCGTCGCAACCAGCGTCAGCAGGTGCTGGCCGCCGCGCGGGAGCTGGAGATGATGGTCGTGCCCGAGGGCGGCTCCACCCTGCAGCACAACCTCAACATGATCGTCGACGGCCACACCGGCATTGAGCACGCCGTCCCGGTCGCGAATGGGTATGGCGACATGAAGCAGCTTTGGAGCGGCACCGAAGTTGGCTACACGCCCACGATGGGGGTCGGCTACGGAGGTCTGGGCGGCGAGATCTACTGGTACGCGCACACCAACGTGTTCGAACACCCGAAGATGCGGGCGTTCGTGCCGCCGCACGCCTACGAGGGCCGATCCCGTCGGCGCCCGATGGCTTCCAAGGGCGATTGGAACCACTTCCGGATCGCCAAGCTCGCGGAGGAGCTTCAGGAAGCCGGCGTGAAGGTGAACTTGGGCGCTCACGGCCAACGTGAGGGGCTCGCCGCCCATTGGGAGCTGTGGATGTTCGTCCAGGGCGGTATGACCCCGCTGGAGGCACTGCGGGCCGTGACCCTGGACAGTGCGCACTACATCGGCATGGACCACGCCCTTGGCTCGCTCGAGCCGGGCAAGCTCGCTGACCTCGCGATCATCGACGGCAACCCGCTGAGCAACATCCGGGACTCCGACAAGGTTACGCACACGATGGTGGGAGGACGCCTGTTTGACGCCACCACGATGGACGAGATCGGGGGCGCGGAGGTCAAAGCCGCGGACTTCTACTGGCAAGGCACGGCGGGCTCCACCCGCCCCACGACCACGTTCACGCAGCACCGACATTGATGGCGACGCCGGCGCCCCGACCCGCTACCCTCCCGGACGCAATGCACTTTGCCGCAGCGCTCTCCGGTGCCGATCGTTTCGACACCGCGTTCGACGAGGTCATCGACGACCTCGAGGATCGCCTCGGGGGCGCGTCGCCGTCGCTGCTCAACCTGTTCGTCGGCTCGGCGCACGAGGCGAACTACGTGCGACTGCACCGGATGCTTCGGCAAAAGTATCCGCAGGCTTCGCTCGTCGGCTGTTCGGCCGGGGGGACCATCGGCGATGGTCAGGAACTCGAAGAGGGTAGCGGCCTGTCGATCAGCGCGCTGCACCTGCCCGACGTCGACATCCGGCCGTTTCACCTCGACCCCGATCGCGTCCCCAAGCCAACCTCCAGCGGGCTGTGGCAAGAGGTGCTCGGGACGTCGGCCGAGTCCCAGCCGACCATCATCGTCTTCCCCGACCCCTTCACGAGTCCCATCGACGCGGTCCTCGAAGGACTCGATCGCACCTTTGAAGGCAGCACCGTCCTGGGCGGAGTGGCCAGCGGCATGCAAGAGGCCGGCGGCGGTGCGTTGTTCTGCGACGACGAGGTGCACGCCACCGGAACCGCCGGGGTCGTTCTCAGCGGAGACGTGCAGGTCGACACGATCGTCTCCCAGGGTTGCCGCCCGATCGGCGCTCCGATGTTCGTCACGCGGGGATCCGAGAATCTGATCACCGGTCTGGATGGCCAGAGCCCGGCATCCGTTCTGCAGCGGCTCTACGACAGCCTCCCCTCGGAGGACCAGGTCCGCTTGAGGCAGTCGCTGTTCGTCGGCCTCGTGATGGACGACGACCTCGAGGTCTACGAGCAGGGCGATTTCCTGATCCGCAACATCATGGGCCTGGATGGAGACACCGGCTCGCTCGCGATCGGCGCCAACGTCCGCCCCAACACCGTGGTCCAGTTCCACCTTCGCGATGCCGAGACCTCGGCGCGGGATCTACAGGCGTTGCTCGAAGCGCGAAGCGATGCCGGTGAGCCCACGCCCGCCGGGGCGCTGATGTTCTCGTGTCTCGGCCGGGGCCAAGGCCTGTACGGCAAGCCCAACGTCGACAGCAACATCGTCCGCGAGCTGTACCCCAAGCTTCCGCTGGGCGGTTTCTTCTGCAACGGCGAGCTCGGTCCCGTCCAGGGGATCACGCATCAGCACGGCTACACCAACGTGCTGGCGCTCTTCGGCTGATCACCGCGCAACCACGAAAAAGCGCCGGGCAAAGCTGGTGCTAGACAGCGTTGCGATCGGCGCTTGGGTGCGATGTGGATGGGACGAAGCCCGAGTCTGGGGCCGAGGCTAGAAGCCGAGTTCTTTTTTGCGGTCTTCCGCGGTCGGCAGCGGGTCCGAGGTCTCGGTGAGCACGGGCAGTCCAGGCGCCTTGTCGGCGTTGATCTGCTTCCACTCCTCTTGATCCTCGGGCAGCTCCGTCTCGTCATAGATCGCTTCGACGGGGCACTCCGGCACACACGCGCCGCAGTCGATGCACTCGTCGGGATCGATGTAGAGCATCTCCCCATCGGCGTGGAAACACTCCACAGGACAGACGGCGACGCAGTCAGTGAAGCGACAACCCTTACAGTTTCCGGTGACGACAAACGCCATGGCCGGCGGACCATAGCCTCTTGCCGCCCGAAACGCCCGTCTTTGTCGCGTCCGTCGAAGAATGAAACGGACCCGGGACCTTGTCCGGTCGCGGAAGACCGCCGTACCGACATTTGTCCACACCTGAAGCAAGCCCTGCGGCCGCTCCTGTGGAGAACCTGTGGATGGATACGCACCCCCTTGGCTCCAAAGAGCTGAGATCCATCGGAATTCATGCCGACTACGCGCGCGGTACGCGTGGTGTGGAGAACCCATGCTCTGGCCCGCCCAGCCGCATCGGTTCATGATCGGGCAGCTCATGGCCGCGCGCCCGCCCCGTTCGATCTCCGGCCCCATCATCTGGGGATCGGTCAGCGCCACGCTCACCGTGGTGATGCTGGTCGGGTGGATCTATCTGATCCTCAAGAACGGCGAGCTCACCCAGCAGTGGGTGACCAACGTCTGGCTGCTGGTGGGCGGCATCGTCTCGTTGGTCGCGATCACGACGGTGCTGATCCTGTTCTCGGTCTTCATGGCCCGGCAGATTCTCGAGAACCGGCGACAGACAACCTTCATCGACTCGGTCACGCACGAGCTGCGCTCGCCTCTCGCCTCGATTCGGCTCGGCTTGCAGACGCTCGGTCGCACGGGACTCGCCGTCGAACAACGCGAGCAACTCCGCGAGATGATGCTCGAGGACACCGACCGACTCGCGGCGTTCATCGATGACATCCTGGAGGCGACTCGCCTCGAATATGCACACGCTGGGCAGATGCTCAACCAGGTCTCGTTGGCCGAGTTGATCCACAGCTGCGTCGCGACCGTCGCCCGACGCCACAAACTCGACCTCAGCACCATCGAGGTCGACGTCGACGACGCGACCGAACTTCGCATCGATGGAACTGCGGTGGAGACGGTGCTCAAGAACCTGCTCGACAACGCGATCAAGTACTCCAACCCGCCGGTTCGGGTTCAGATCACGGCTCGAGCGACGGACCAGGGGCGGGTCGAGATTTGCGTGCGCGACCGCGGCGTCGGCATTCCACAGGGCGAACTGCGACGCATCTTCGACCGGTTCTATCGTGTCGATCACGAGGACGTTCGCGCCCGCCGCGGCACCGGCCTAGGCCTCTTCGTGGTCAAGGCCCTCGTCAAAGACCTCGGCGGCCGTCTCAAGGCGCACTCCGACGGCCGAGGCAAAGGCACGACGATGACCATCAGCCTGCCGTACATCTCCAAAGACGCGCCTTCTATTGCCAGCTCCGACCAGGAAGCCCACGCATGAACGAGCCCAAACCGCGCCTGCTTCTCGTCGAGGATGAGGACCACCTTGCCGCCGGTCTCAAGCTCAACTTCGAACTCGAGGGATTCGAGGTCGACGTTGCCAGCACAGGACGGGAGGCAGGGTCGCTCCTGATGCAGCCTGACTACGACATCATGGTGCTGGACGTGATGCTTCCCGACACCAGCGGGCTCACGCTGTGCCGGAGCATTCGAGACACCGGCAACACCACGCCGATTCTGATGCTGACGGCCAAAGCCAGCCTCGACGATCGAGTCGAGGGACTCAACGCGGGCGCGGACGACTACTTGACGAAGCCCTTCGAACTCGAAGAGTTGCTCGCGCGCGCACGATCGATGCTGCGGCGTGCGGAGTGGGAGAAGCGCGAAGAACCCCGACCGGCAGCGTCGATCCTGCACCTAGGAACCGCCACCGTGGACTTCGAGCGCCACACGGCAGAGCGCGAAGGACAGTCGTTGCACCTGACGAAGCTGGAGTTCGACCTCTTGCGTTACTTCGTCGAGAACCCCGAGCGGGTCCTGAGCCGCGAAGAACTCCAGCAAGAAGTGTGGAAGCTACGCGACTACCCCAACCGGCGAATGGTCGACAACTTCATCATGCGGCTGCGACGGCACTTCGAGCTCGACCCTCAGTCTCCAGAGCTGTTCGTTTCGGTCCGCGGCGCTGGCTACAAGTTCATCGCGCCTCGAGAGCCTGCTACAACGGGCACGTGATGAAGTCTTCGGCGGTCGTGCGCTTCGTGGTCGGACTCGTCGCGCTGTCGGGCTGCGACAGCGGCGGCGACGGTGGTGGCACCGACGTCGGCAGCAGCGGCGCCCTGGCCACCGACACGATGGCCGCCGGGACCTCGAGCGGCCCGAGCACCAGCACCGTGGGCAGCGGCGACCCGACCTCCGGCGTGACGACCGGAGGCCCCGACACGACCAGTGGCGGCGCCGACTCGACGTCCGAAACGCCTGCCGACGGTGTCCCGATGTTCGTCGCGCTGGGCCAGGGCGGACGGCGCCTGGTGTCCTGCGACGACGGTCAGACGTGGGGGGCGGAGCAAGTGGTCGAGGTCAACGACGACGACCACGGTCCCTACAGCTCGCGCGACGTGGCGTGGGGCGATGGCACCTTCCTGTTGGGCATGGGCTGGGGAAACCCCGCCCGAATCTCAACCAGCGCCGACGGCATCGACTGGCAGGAGACCTTTCCCCCGCCGGACTACGTCGAGTCCCGCGGCCTGTCCGGCATGGCATTTGGCTCTGGCAGGTTCGTTGCAGTCGTGGGCTCTGACAGCTGGGTCAGCGACGACCTCGGCCAGTCGTGGTCCCC
>CAJXVA010000336.1 GCA_913061055.1 uncultured Pseudomonadota bacterium | reverse complement strand
GGTTCGTCGGGGGTACTTGCCGCACCAGCGTCCGGCTCTGCCTCATCGGACGTGTCGGTCGCGGCGGAGTTGTCTCGTTTGCGAGCGTCGGCGTACCAGAGCGCACCCGCGAGGATGACGGCACCCACAGCGACTGCACCCGCGACGATCGCGATCGCCGGCAGCGTGGAGCTACGCGGTTGGCTCGGCGGCGTCCTTCGGACAGCGGCCGGGTTGTGCGGCGGTGGAGGGGGCGCAAACGATGGACTCGTCTGCGGGTTGATCATGCCAACGGTTGTGCGCTGAGGCGAATGCGGTCGCTGATCGGGGTGACCAGGGAGGGGCCCCGCGCCGTCGAGCATCGTCGCGTTGCTGGCCAAGCCGGAGTCCGAGACTGTGGCATCGGCGGCGACGATCGTGTCCCGCTGGATCGGCAGCACGGTCGCCTCGGCCTGAGCCTCGAAGAACGCCGGATCCGTTGCGGGGTGGGTCTTCGGCGGAATGATGCTGGCGACCCAGCGAGCGAGGTGGGCGGGCGTACTCAGCAACCGGCGGCGTTGCGCGAAGTCGTGGAGCGCCTGGTACATCTCCTGCGCGCTCGAGAAGCGGTCGTCGGGTTTTTGCGCGACGGCCTTGAGCAGGATGCTCTCGAGCTCGGGCGGGTAGTCGTGCCGTAGCGCGGAGGGACGCGGCCGCTCGCGGAAGAGCAGCTTGTGCATGACCGCGAGCTCGTTCTCGCCGCCGAACATCCGCTGCAGCGTCGTCATCTCGAACAGCACGGTCCCGATCGCGAAGATGTCGGTCCGGCGGTCGACCGGATCGGCAACCGCCTGCTCGGGCGACATGTACGAGAGCTTGCCCTTTCGCGTCCCGGCCTGCGTGAAGCTGGTGAGCGCGAGCGCCTTGGCGACCCCGAAGTCGGTGATCTTCACGACGCCATCGCTGGCGATCATGACGTTCGAGGGCGACACGTCGCGGTGGACGATGCTGAGCGCTTGCCCGTCGGCCCCGCGGTACTCGTGCGCGTGGTGGAGCCCGGCGCACATGCCCATTGCGATCTGGATCGCGTGCTCGAGCGGTATGGGATGGGTGCCTTCCTTCAGCTCCTTGAGGAGCATGTTGAGGTCTGGCCCGTGGACGTACTCCATCGCGAAGAAGCACTCCGCATCCGAGGCACCCTGATCGTCGAAGACTTCGACGATGTTGGGATGCTTGAGCATCGAGGCGAGCGTGGCCTCCCGAGCGAACATCCGTGCGAACTGCTGGTCCTGGACGAACTGCGGCAGCACCCGCTTGACGACGACGATGTCCCGGGCCCGTGCCGGGTCGGTCGGCTGCGCCAGGAAAAGCTCCGCCATCCCGCCTTGCGCGAGAAACTGCCGGAGCGTGTAGCCACGCACCTGGCCCCCGGTCCCCACCGGGTTGTGTGCCCCTACGGTCACCCGCCCACATCGTAGCGTTTTGGGCCGGGCGGCGGCGAGTTTCGGCCGGATTGGCGGCGGCAGAACGGCGTTCGCCGGCCTGAGAGACCGGCGAACGATACGGATGTTGGGCTCTTGTCGAGCGCTGTGCGGTGCGCAGCGGGCGATCGCCCTAGCCGGGCACGACCGCGTTCAGTGAAAACCCGGTCATGTCGCTGTACGTGTAGCAATCCTGCAGGCCTTCGACCGTCAACACGATCGGGTTTGCCGGCATTGTTGGGTCCATCTTGTACGCGTGCTCAGCGTTGCGCGGGATCGCCCAGACGAAGCCGTCGAAGTCGACCGCAACACCCCAGATATGGTCGTCACCGGGTTGGCCCGCGGGAAGCGTCACCACGGTGTCGAGGGTCTCGGTGTCGATGCCCAGCACGTTGGCGTGCGCCCCTCGGTACAGCAAGCCGTTGCCGTCGCCCATGCATCCACCGGTGTGTACGTAGGCCGCGGGGTCGACCGCCTGGGACTGCGCCCAGGTCTCCGTCGCGGGATCGAAACGGTGCGTATCGCGACCGCAGATCCACACGTAGCCGTCTTGGGTGACCGTGATGCCGTACCCGTTGTGGGTGCCCTCGACGTCCCAGGTATCCACGGTCATGTCGTTGTTCACCCGGACCAGTTGTCCGCCCTGCAGCTGCGAGAACCACGCCCGATCTTGGCCATCGATCGCCGCACCGTAGAACCCGTGCGACTTCAGTGGGGTCTCGGGCATGGGGATCGTGTCGGTGACGATTCCTGTCGTGCCGTTGAGTCGTGCGATCTCGATCGAGCCTTCCACGCCGCTGTCGAGGTAGGCCGTGTACACGTCGACGCCCTCGTACTGGCAGGTCTCTTCGTTGAGCGTGCCGTTGGTCCAGGCGATCGGGCGGTTGTTGTTGTGGGCGATCTCCGTGTACCAGGCGACGCACTCGTCCTCGCCCCAGGGGAGGATGTCGTCGGGCCCGGTCGAGGTCTGGATGCCCGGCAGGCCGTTGCTCTCGAGGCAGTCTTCCGAGTCTGCGTAGACCTTGGTGATTCCACCCGCGCGGTTGGCTACGGCGACATCGCCGAAGCGGTTCACCGAGGTTCGCGAGGGGTTGCCCGCGCCGTCGGGCCGCGTGATGTATCGACCGAGCTCAGCGCCCGTTTGGGTGTCGAGCTTGGAGATGGTTCCCTGCGAGCTGTTCGCGATCCAGATGTACGAGAACTCGACGACCTTGCTGCCACCGCCGCCGTCGCAGCCGGGCGCCTCGCCGGTGCTCGACTCCTCGCCGCCCTCGCCACTCGATCCGGTTGTACCCAGCGAGTCCGACCCGGTCGAGCCCTCGCTCTGACTGTCCGAACTTTGGGTCGTGCTTCCTGCCCCCGTCGTCGGGGTCCCTGTGCCGCTGTTGCTGTCCGACTCGGTGGGCGTGCTGGAGTCGCTCTCGGTCGCAGCCGAGGTGCTCCCAGCCGTCTGGCCGACGGTCTCGATCCCTCCGCTACCCGAGGCCGAAGCGGTCCCATCCGCTCCACCGCCGGAGTCGCATCCGCCGACCGCGAGCACCGCCGCGACCGTGCACAGACTTAATCCACCGAAACGCATGTATCGAGGCTAACACAATGCGCGAAGAGATCGAGGGTTTGCACGGGTCGATCTGGGGCGATCCCACGCGGCGCGCAACCGAGGCCGTTCCGGTCCCCGGTTCGCCGTGCGCGTGTGACGCGTCCCTAGACTCGCGCGGCCCGGCGGAGGCGCCCGGCGATCAGCATCGCGACCTCGAGCGCCTGCTCATAGTTCAGGCGCGGGTCGACCCGGCTCCGGTAGTCCCGGTGAAGGTCGGCTTCGGCGAGTCCGGTTGAGCCGCCGACGCACTCGGTGACGTTCTCTCCGGTCATCTCGAGATGCACACCGCCAAGGATGGTCCCGACCCGGCGATGGAGATCGAAGCTCAGCTCGAGCTCGCGAACGATGTTGTCGAAGCGCCGGGTCTTGATGCCGTCGGCGGTGGTCTCGGTGTTGCCGTGCATCGGGTCGGAGGTCCACAGCACCTCCGCACCCGCGCGCTCGACCGCCTCGAGCATCGGGGGCAGCTTCTCTTCGACCTGCGCGGCACCCATCCTGTGGATCAGGGTGATCCGGCCGGGTTCGTTGTCCGGGTTGATCCGCTCGAGCAATCCGAGCAGCCACGCGGTGTCCATGGTGGGACCGACCTTGATGCCGACCGGGTTGCGGATACCCCGGCAATACTCGACATGTGCCCCGTCGAGCTCGGCGGTCCGCATGCCGATCCAAGGCAGGTGCGTACTGAGGTTGTACCAACCCTCGCGCCGCGGAACCTGTCGCGTCTGCGCGGACTCGTACTCCAAGGACAGCGCCTCGTGGCTGGTGAAGAACTCCACCTTCTCGAGCTGAGCGAACTCGTTGCCGATGACGGCCTCGACGAACGTGATCGAGTCGCGGATCGACTCGACCAACGCCTGGTACTCCTCGGCGCGATGGCTCTTCGCTGAGAAGGAGATGTCCCAGTTCTCCGGGTGACGGAGGTCGGCGAATCCGTGCTCGGCCAGCGCCCGCACGAAGTTGAGCGTGAGCGCAGCGCGTTCGTACCCCCGAAGCAGGAGGTCGGGGTTGGGGGTGCGATCTTCGAGCGTGAACGCCTGTCGGTTGACCAGGTCTCCGCGGTAGCTCGGAAGCTCGACATCCCCTCGGCGCTCGATCGGGGCCGAGCGTGGCTTGGCGTACTGCCCCGCGATTCGACCGACCCGGATCACGGGCTTGCGTGTCCCGTGAACGAGGATGACGCTCATCTGCAGCAGGATCTTGAGCTTGTCCGCGATGTTGCCCGAGCTGCAATCGTCGAACGACTCCGCGCAGTCGCCACCTTGAAGCAGGAACGCGGTGCCCGATGCCGCGGAGGCGAGCCGACCCTTGAGGTCTTCCACCTCCCACGAGGTGACGAGCGGTGGCAGCGAAGCGATCTGTCGAAGCACGGCCTGCAGGTGCGCCGGGTCCGGGTATGCCACGGCTTGGCTCGCGCTCTTGGTCTTCCACGACTCGGGGGTCCAGTTCGCTTGCATGGCTCGGCGCGACCATACCGAGGGCCGGGGGCAGACGCGACCCAAGGGCTCGCAGGCGCGGACCGACGGCTACAGGCAGATCTCGATCGGACCGTCGTCATCGCTGTCCGAGAGGCAGAGCATCCCCCCGGGACAGCTCCTCCCTCCGGCACAGTCGAGCGCGCAGATGCTGGAACTCCCGGCGTTGAGGCACGCGGGGGTGGCGGTGACTCCGGGCGAGGCGCCGCAAGACGTTGCGTCACCAGCGGGGCTGCACAGCGACGTGCAGACGCCATCGTCGCCGGCGCCGTTGAGCAGACAAACGAGGTCGTCGGTGCACTCTGGGCTCGAGGTGCAGTGTGACCACCAGCTCGTCTCGGGTTGCGGCGGAAGCGTCTCCCCGGTGCTGGCCCCGGAGACGGGGCCGGTCGACGCTGGACCGCCGGTCTCCTCGCCGCCGGTCGAGGCGCCGGGCCCCGTCGTCGGAGTCTCGGTCGTGCTCCCAGCGCCACTCGAGCTGGACGCAGCTGCGGTGCCGCCATCGGTATCCCCGTCCCCCGTGGTCGTTGGCGCGAGGGTGGAGAAAGCGCCCGTCGTCTCCAGCGAGTTGCCGCCGGAGCACGCACACACCAGCAAGAGCAGCAGGGAACAACGGGCTCGCATCGGCAGCCTCAGAGTATCAGGCCCAGGCTCGGCCAGAGTCGCGGGACGGCTGCGGGGAAAACACCGCGCGAGACTGCGCGGCTGTGGCTGGTGAGGGCCGTACCCCGTGACCTACGTTCCAAGCATGTCCGTTGTCCTCCAGGAACTTCTCGAGCAGCTGCAACTCGAACGGCTCGAGCAGAACCTCTTTCGAGGACAGAGTCGGGATCCAGGGTGGGGCACGGTCTACGGCGGCCAGGTGCTGGGACAAGCGCTGTCCGCTGCCTGCCAGACGGTGCCCAAGGAACGCACCGCGCATTCCTTGCACGGCTACTTTCTCAGGCCCGGTGACGTGAACGCTCCGATCGTCTACGACGTGGACTGTATTCGCGACGGGAAGAGCTTCACCACCCGCCGAGTGGTCGCGATTCAACACGGCCGAGCCATCTTCAACATGGCTGCGTCCTTCCAGATCGAGGAGGAGGGGTATGACCATCAGGCCGAGATGCCCGAGGCGCCGGGGCCACAGACGGCGAAGTCCGAGCGCGAGTTGGCCAAGACGATCGCCGCTTCGATTCCCGAACCTCTGCGCAGTCGTGTCCTGAGTGAACGCCCGCTCGAGATGCGGCCGGTGAATCCGGTCAACCCGCTCGCACCCAAAAAGGGCCCTCCACATCGACAGGTTTGGTATCGAGCTGCGGAGGCGCTGCCCGACGACACGTACGTGCACCAATGCCTGCTGGCGTACGCGTCGGACTCCTACCTGCTCGGCACAGCCATGGTCCCGCACGGGGTCTCGCCGTTGATGCCGAAGATCCAGGCCGCGAGCCTGGACCATTCGATGTGGTTTCACCGGCCGTTCCGGCTCGACGAATGGCTTCTCTACGACATCGACAGCCCTTCGGCGGGAGGTGCCCGCGGCATGGCGAGGGGTCAGTTCTTCGACACCCAGGGGCGGCTCGTCGCCTCCACGGCCCAAGAAGGGCTCATGCGTCGTCGGTGAGCGCTTGGAGGAGGTGCGCGGCGATCGTATCGGTTGTTCGCGCGGTCTCCTCGACGTTGCGGACATCGATCCACGCCTCGGCCCACCGAGCCTGAGGGTCGACGATCAACGCCGCGTCGATGTCGTGCACGCCGCCAAAGTTCTTGGGACATGTGTCGACTCGATCGGGCCGCTGTGGGTTCCACAACGGGATGCCGTACTTGCGGCAGATCCGGGGGCGGTGTGCGTACATCCTGCAGCCACCCTCCTCGGAGAGGACCGGGCAGGGCTGACGTTCATCAGGCACGTACTCGGACGCACGCTGCATGATGTCCGCGCGCACGTCATTGGGGAGACCGGCGAGACCTTCGCGGAGGTAGGCGCCCTCGAGATGCGAAACTCGGAAGGTCTGCTGGCAGCAGTCACTGCAGCCCTTCGCACACTCGATGTGAGCGCGGTAGCGTTGGACGACAGGCTCGACGTCGGAGTCGATGACCCGGAGGTGTCGACGCAGACGGTCTCGGGAGGCTTCCTTCATCCTTCGATCTGAATGCTCGGCTCGAGCTGCCAGCTCGCTTCGTATTCCTCGTCCTCCACCGCGGCGACGATCTCTGCGGCCACATCCGGCATGTCCTCGACCGGGCGCGGACCACCCTGATAATAGAACTGCTCGTTCCCGTCGCGGTCGACCTCGTACCAGGCGTCGAGGTCGTCGACGCACAAGATATGGCCGAGCTTCCAGCGCTCGAGAATGTTGGCGGCGGTGATCTCGTCGTCGTAGACGTCGCGAATGTTGCCGATACGTCGGGACTCTTCTCGCAGCTCGTCGATGCGGTTTGCGACGACCAGCTCGAGGTCACCGCCTGCCGACAGGGATTCCATCTCGCCGAGCGCGCCCCAGTAGCGTCCGTTGATGTAGACGTACGGCGGAACCATCTTGCCGGTCAGCTTGGCGAGCTGGGTCTTGGTTTGCAGCGGCTCTTTGTCGAGGTCCATGACCCGCGCAGCCGCCTCGATGCGGGCGAAGACGGCTTCGATCTGCTCGACCTCCTCCTGCTCCTCCATCGTCGCGTAGATCACGATCTGGCTGTCTTCAGGCTTGAGGCCCTGCTCGGCCTTGCTCTTGACTCGCTTCAGCGCCTCTTTGCGGCGGCGCTCCGCGGCGGCAGCCAGTGCTTCTGTATCCTCCGACAAGTCGGGCCGAGGTGGAGCCGGTTCGTCCTCGGACACGATGCGTTCGATCGCATCGGTGACAGCCTCTGGCGCATGCTCGAGAACGGTGTCTCGGAGTCGCCGTGAGGCGTCGAGTACCTCGGTGGGGAGGTTCTCTTCGGCCAGGTTCTTCGCCTTGTTGAGAAGCCCGCGCAGTCGCATGAGCGAAGCGTAGCCGCGGCCCGCGGCCTTTGTGCGTGAGAAAGCGCGACCCCCGTGCCAGCCCGGGCACGGAATGGTGTCTTCCAGTGCGCTCCCCCTTGCCACGGCGGGCGAGCTGCTCCAAGGTGGCGCCGATGGCCGCGGACGAACGCACCATGTTCGAGATTTTTCGGGAGGGCGACTACAATCGCTCCTTCCACTACATCTTCTACACGGACCTCGAAGAGCACGCCCGAGACGATCAAATCTCGAAGGCGGCGAAAGGAGAGAACGTGTACACGGGATTCCTCGACGATGAGACGAAGGAGGCCGCGCGCGGCGTCCTGGAGTCGATCGTCGACGAGCTCAACGATATGGATGAAGACGAGGCTGGGATGGGGAAGGCGGAGATCGAGCGCCGACTCGCGGCGTACCTCGTCGAGAACCCGATCGACGGTATTCCGTCAGCCTGACGGTGCCGCGACACCGCGGAGGAAGAAGTCGAGCAGCTCGTCCGCAACAGCGGCGGTTTGCTTGAACGACTCGCCGTCGGGGTCGCTCGCGCCGGCGGCCTGCGCGTCGAGCATTCGCACAAGTGCACTTCGAAGGCCCCCCAGCGCAACGACAGACACGACGTTGACGTCGCACGGGCCGACCAATCCGAGGCCTTGCCCCACATTGATCGCGTCTCGCATCAGCTGCTGCACCGATGCGAAGAAACCGTCGACCTGCGCGCGACTCTCGTCGTCGTAGCCGCGGCCGTCTCGCACGATGATGCTGGCGATGGCGTCGTGTTCGAGGACGCTGGTGACGACACGCCGGACGTTGTTGCGCAGCTGCGTGCGGGGCGGGTCCGCATCCGGCCCCAGCTCGATGCGGCGAACCTGCCCACGCACCTGGCTGAGGAACTCGGCGACGAGCTCGCCGAACAGGTCCTGCTTGCTGGAGAAGTACAGGTAGAACGTGCCGCGAGCGATCCGCGCCTGGTCGATGATGTCGTGCACCGATGCCTGGTGGTAGCCCTTGTCGCGGAACACGGCCTTGGCGGCCTCGAGAATCGCTTCGCGTCGCTCGGCCCGGCGTCGCTCGGCTCGGGCGGCGCGCCCGTCGAGTGCGCCGCCTGGGTCCTCTTCGCTCACAAACGGCATATACCAAGCGCACCGCCCAGGCAGAGCATTTTTCGCGGGTTTGTGTTACCTGCGCTGCATGGCACTGTCCGTGGGGATTGTGGGCCTTCCCAACGTCGGGAAGTCGACCTTGTTCAACGCACTGTCCGACGCAGGCGCCGAGTCGGCGAACTATCCGTTCTGCACCATCGATCCCAACGTGGGTGTGGTGGCGGTACCGGATCCGCGCATGGACGAGATCGTCAGACTCGTCAAGCCGCAGTCGGTTGTGCCCACGGCGATCGAATTCGTCGACATCGCAGGCCTGGTCAAGGGCGCCAGCAAGGGCGAGGGCTTGGGCAACCAGTTCCTCAGCAACATCCGCCAGGTCGACGCGATCTGCCACGTGGTCCGCTGCTTCGACGACGACAATGTCGTGCACGTCGAAGGTCGGGTGAACCCCATCGCCGATATCGATGTCATCGACACCGAGCTCTTGCTGCGGGACATGCAGTCCCTCGAAGCCCGTCGCGACAAAGCCCACAAAGGCGCCAAAGGTCGGGACCCCGCCGAGAAGAAGGCGTTCGAGGTCACCCAGCGGGTGCTCGAGCAGGCCGAGAACGGTGTGCCGGTCCGTGCGATGGAACTCGACGAAGACGACCTCGTCGTGCTCGAGCCACTGGCGCTGCTCACCGCCAAGCCCGTCTTCTACGCGTGCAACGTCGCCGAAGACTTCGCCGCCAAGGGGCTCGAGGCGCCGTACGTCGACAAAGTTGTTGCCCTCGCGAAGGAGCAGGGAGCAGAGGTCGCCGTCATCTCCGCCGCCATCGAGTCCGAGATTGCCGCGCTCTCCGCTGAGGAACAGGTCGAGTTCCTGTCGGAGGCTGGCCTCGAAGAGCCCGGCCTGCACCGCCTCATCCGAACCGCCTATCGCCTGCTCGACCTGTACACGTACTTCACCGCTGGTGAGAAGGAAGTACGCGCGTGGACCATCACCCGCGGCACCCTCGCACCGGGTGCAGCCGGAAAGATTCACACCGACTTCGAACGGGGTTTCATCCGCGCCGAGGTCATGAAGTACGCCGACCTGGTCGAGTACGGCTCCGAAGCTGCGGTGAAGGCCAAGGGCCTGCTGAAGTCCGAGGGCAAGGAGTACGAGGTCAAGGACGGCGACATCATGCACTTCCGCTTCAACGTCTAAGTCGATGGAGGACCGAGCAACGCTCGGCCCGTCGCGGCTGCGCTTCTCGTAGCCCTCGGCCCAAGCCTTTTGCGAGGCGCCGCGCCGGGCTTCACCACGGCACTAGCCGCAGCCAATCCCGGGCGGATCCTGGTCGCAGCAGCCGGAGACCGCGTTTTGCTCGCAAGACTCGCGCAGCTCTTGTGAGTTCGTGACGTCGAGATCGTCGTTGCACACGCACACGCTCTGACAACACAGCGCGCCGAGCGAAGCGATCGGTTCGCAGGAAAACCCTCCTTCACACGTCGTGCCTTCTGCACCGACGCAGTCGTCCGCAGTGTCGCATTGCTGGGTGCACATCGAGCGGTCGGCCACGAACGCGGGGTCGAGCCTGCACTGATTCGTCGCCGGGTCGCAGTAGAAGTCGGCGGTGCTCTCTGTGCAGTCTTCGTTCGTCGAGCACGGGCCGGCTGGGGCCTCTTCGGTGTCCGCGTACAAGCAGTAGCCACCCCCGCACGCCTCGCTTGGAGCCTCCTCCAAGAGGACCGTGAGCGGTGCTTGGCTCAGTTCGCACGGCTGACCCACGACCGAGCCCTCGACCAAACCCGTCTCATCCGAGGCGGTTGGACTGGAGTCCGACGTGTCCTCTGAGTCCAGGCCGGACTCGGTCTCGGGCAGGTCGCCCAGCGAACTCTCTTCCGGGTCGCAGCCGACGAGAAGCACTAGGCTCACCCCGCCCGCGAAACACAGTCGATGAAGAAGAGTCACGGTGTTCATGTAGACGTCTTGCCCGCTCGCGCTCGAAATGATGACCGCGCCTCCATTTACTTACAGGCTCGAGCAATGCGCTCTCGATAGGGCGCACTCGCGGGGTCACGGCGCAGCGCGGACCCTTCGCCGCGACCCTGCACCAAGTTCCCGGCACGACACAGCGCGATGCTCCGCAGCGCCCTTCGTTCGACTTCGAGTGCCCCCGCAGGGAATGTGCGGGCGTGGGTCTCGAGCGTCTTCAAGGCTTCGGAGAACCTGTCTCTTATACACATCTCCGAGCCCACGAGACCTCTCTACATCTCGT
>CAJXVA010000335.1 GCA_913061055.1 uncultured Pseudomonadota bacterium | reverse complement strand
AGACAGCTTCCTTGTCGACGATGTCCTCGCGGTCCTGCGCCTCTTCTTCGTCGACGAACGCGTCGGGAAGCTCGGGTTCTGGCTCCGCAGCCTCTGGGGCAGGCGCCTCCACCTCCACCTCGAGTTCCACGGCAGCTCGCCGCGCGGCTCGGTCTTCCTCCGACAACGCCATCCACGCCTCGAGGGCGGCACGCAGCCGTGCAGAAGCGGCGTCCCGGCTCGATAAGGCGGCGAGCGACGCCTCATCCAAAGGGGGCTCGGTGCTCGAGTCGGCAGGAAGCAAGGAGAGCAGTTCGATCTGCGTCAGCCCCTCGGTGTCGGTCCCCGGCTCCGCCACACCGGCGACCAAGCGCTCCAAGGTGGTGGAGCGGGCATCGAGCGCAGCGGTCTCGGCGTTCCAGGCGTCGACCCTGCGCTGACCGGCCACGGATGCGGCTGCCTTCGAGTCGTGGGCCGAGAGCAGCGCCGTGCGTGCCTGTGGCGTCAGCGAGAAGAAGGCCCGCAGAGCCTCTCGCAGGTCAGCCTGGGCACTCTGCAGCGGCGTCTGCTGAGCCGCCGGCGGCGGTGCCGCTTCGGGATCGGGCGTCGGTTCTGGCGGGGCAAGCGCCTCTAGAACGATAGGAAAGACATCATCAGGTAAGACCAACAGGCCTCGAGCGTCGACCGCGGCGTCCAACGTTCCATCCAAAAGGGCGCGCAGGGCGTCGGCGCGGGCTTGGAGTTCGGTCGCGCGATCCTCGGCGGGCCCGTCGGCAGGGGGCGCGTCCGCGCTTTCGTCCACGTGAGCTTCAACCGACGTGGCCTGAACGGTTTCTGGGCCGGGTTCCTCGGCATGCGCGCTGGGGATCAGCGCGAAAACGATCGCTGTGCCGAGAACAGCGTTGCACCCTGACCAGCGAAGAACCATCGGTCGACGGACGCCGCAAACTGCGTCCAAGGACACACGGTAGCAGAGGTACGTTCCCCACCCACATAAGCGGTCGAAACCGCAGATCGGGACATCGATGTCGCTTGACCCGTCGGCGAAACACGAATAGATGCATTGCCCGAAGAAGGGGTGGTGAGGCGCAGGCTACGAGATGTGGCAGTGCGTGTCGGGAAGCGCGGTCAACCACGCTCCCAGCGACAACGCCCCCCGACGCACAGTGGCCAGGGTGGAAAACCGGCCGCTTCCGCCCCCCGCCGCGAAACCGGCGCCGAGTTTGTTGATGCCTGACGATCACACCGCACCGAGCACCGCTGAGAGCCTGTTCCTGACTGCTCCCGAGCGCGGCGCGCCGACCACGCCAGCAACCTCCGGCTATGGCCGTCTCCCCATCCCCCTGTTCGAAATCGCTGTCGCATCCATGTGGAGCGATGGGGCACTCGCAGCTCGAGCCGTCGACCGAGGGCACGCCCTAGCCCGGCAGCTCCGCTCAGCACCACGCCGCAGCGGGAGCCCGTTCGGCGCGATTGCGGCCGGTCCTCTTCCCTTCGGCGAGTTGGAGTTCGACGCGCTCGAGCCCGAAGAGCGCCCGTTGGCCTACGCGGTCGCGCTGTGGGTCGGGTGCCGCGAGGACCAACCGCAGTCTCCACGTCACGCCAGCTTCTCTCGGGGTCTTCAGCTTCGTCTGCGCCTCCAAGACCGCGAAGCCGCGATGCTCCGCGACGTTGTCGCGGCCGTGGAAGCGACGGCCGAGGTCGAAGACGCGCATGCCTCCCTCGGCCTGCTGTTGACCGCCCTCGAGCCCGCACCGAACCCCCGCTAGCGCCCTGCTTTTTCTGACACCCGGCGCGGTATAGTCGCCCTGTGGTGTTGCGGGTTTGGAACGTTGCCGTTTTGGCCGTGGGCCTAGGCGTGGCGGCGTTGAGCGGGTGTAGCTCGTCCACCTCGAGCTTCGAGTGCAGCAGCAGTGGAGACTGCGGCGGCGATGGTCGCTGCGAACCCACCGGCTTCTGCAGCTTCCCCGACCCGGGCTGCGCCTCTGGATTTCGCTACAGCGAATTCGCCGAATCCCTCTCGAACCAATGCGTCGTCGACGACGGCGCATCGACCGGGCTGTCGACGGGGCCCGACGACACGGCAACGTCAGCGGGCCCGACCGGGAGCACCACCGCGTCCGGAACCACAGGAGGCAGCTCGGATGGGTCGAGTGGGAGCTCGACCTCGCCGGGTAGCTCGACCGGCAGCTCGACCGGCACGACCGGCTCGTCCTCCGACTCCGGTCGCGAGACCACGGGTGGGCCATCGAACTGCCTCTTGGAGGCATTCGACGAACTCCCTGGCCTCCCGATCTGGTTTGCGTTCTCCGACAGCCCTGCCCCCGTGACCGTTGAGAACGGCGAGCTCGTGCTCGAAGTGCAGTCCATGGCCGGCCCCGCGCTGGCCGGGCTTCGCACGAACATCCCCGCCGATTTCAGCCAAGGGCATATCCGGGCGGTTCTCACCGAGGTGCCAGAGCTCTCGGTCGCGACGACAGCGTTCGCGCTCAACGATGAGGTCTTTGGAAACACCCATGGCCGGACGTTTGGCATCCGCGATGGGATGATACGGATCGAGCAACTCAGCGACGGAGCTATCACGCTCCTTGCGACCGAGCCTCTGGGTGCAAACGGGTTGCCCGTGGAGTTGGTCTTTGAAGTGGGGGGCGACGGCAGCGACCTGAACTACCTGGTCATTCGCGACGACGGTGCTGAAACCCAGCTCTACACGGAAGCGACCCCAGACTGGCTCGACGATGCGTACGTGAGTCTGGATGCAGGCAACCCCTCGACAGACCCGACCGACGGAATCACTCGATTCGACCTGGTCGAGGTCTGTGGCGACGGCCTCTAGAGGACCAGTTCGGGACGGCCGGATCTACGCTCGCGCGAAAGATGCGAGAATCCTAGCAATGCCCGAACAGGAATCATCGGAGTGGTTCCAGCTCGTTCTCGACTCCATGACCGAGTTCGTCTTGGTCAAGGACGAACGGTCGCGGCTGCTTTGGGCCAACAAGTCTTTCTGCGACTACTACGGAGTGACCCGGGCTCAGCTGAAAGACCAGGTCGACGGCAGTCACAGCGACCCTGACGACACCCTGCAATACGTCCGCGACGACCGGCAGGTTCTTCGCACGGGAGCCGCCCTGACGACGGTGGAACCCGTGACGCGCCACGACGGAAACGTCGAGTACTACGCGACCGTCAAGACGCGGCTGACCGACACCGACACCGACACCGTTCTGGGGACGGTCGGAACATCTCGGGGAGAGAACGACCCGATGCTCCGAGAGGCCTCCGCGACCATGCGAGGCCTCCGAAAAGACACCGCGTCGATGCTGCGGCAGGTCGTCGACGTCTTGCCGGTGTCTGCCATTCTTCTCGACGCCAAGAAGCGCATCGTGGCGTCAACCCCCCGATTCCGGAGCACCTTCGCACTCGACGTGGAAGTCGGAACGGAGTACGGCCAGGCGCTGGAACATCTGGTCCCTCTGGAGACGACCATCGACGCGGTGCTCGATGGCGGAACACCTGTCGACGATCAGCCTCACTCGGTCGCATCCATTGGGCGGTCCTTCGAGGTCTCGCTGCGTCCTTGGCAGATGCCCGACGGCAAAGCCGCGGGGGTGATGATCAAGCTCAACGATGTCACCAAGAGAATCCAAGCCGAAGACGCTCTCAAAGAACGTAACCTCGAGCTGCAGCAAGCCAGCCAGGAGACCTCGGCAGCCCGAAGCGAACTCGCGAACATCCTCAGCTCATTGTCCACCGGTGCGCTCGTCACGGACCGAGATGGCCGGGTGCTCATCGCAAACTCGGAGGCCAAGCGCGTCCTGGCCTCTGAGCATTTCGCCGGGACGCCCGCGGATTGGACCCAGTCCAGTGGACTTCGTACAGCCGCTGGGGATCCCCTGCCCTACGATCGCCTTCCAATCGTCCGCGCCCTCGCGGGTGAAGAAGTCCGCAACGAGTGGGTGCTCAGAAAGACCCCCGGCGAGGCGAGTGAACGCTGGGTATCGCTCTCGGCTTCCCCGATCAAGGACGCGACAAACGCGGCCGCCGTCATGACGGTCAGCGACGTCACCGAGCGAAAACAGACCCTGCGGGAGCTCGAGGAGTTTGCCTATGTCGCCTCCCACGACCTGCAGGAACCGCTCCGCATGGTTCGCAGTTTCATGGGCCTGCTGAAGGAAGAACACACCGACAAGCTCGATGCGACCGGTCAGGAGTATGTGCAGTACGCACATGACGGCGCCGAACGAATGAGCGTCCTCGTGTCCGACCTGCTCCGATTCTCGCGCACGGGTGCAGAGGCCATGACGATTGAGCGAGTGTCTCTCTCGGAGCTGTTCGACGAAGTCCTCGCCGAGCAACGGAACGAAATCGAGAACTCGGGAGCGACGGTCGATGTTCCTCCGCTCCCCTGTGTCACTGGAGACAGAAGCCAGCTGCTCCACGTCGTCCGCAATCTGGTGAGCAATTCGCTCAAGTTTCGCCGTCCTGACCAATCCCCACAGGTCCGGGTCTCCGCCACCGAACGAGAACGCGACACCCTGATCGAGATCGAGGACGACGGAATCGGCTTCGAGGCCCGTTTCGCAGAGAAAGTGTTCCGAATGTTCCGGCGGCTCAACCCGCGTTCGAGATTCCCCGGCACCGGGATCGGTCTCGCCATCAGCAAACGAGCGATCGAGAGACATCGTGGAGCGATCGGCGCCCGATCCGAACCCAACCGCGGCTCGGTCTTCTGGTTTACCCTTCCTAAGGAGGTCCCGAGATGAACGCACGAGCCGCAGAGATCCTTCTTGTCGAAGACAACCCCGGCGACATCTTGCTCACCCGCAAAGCGTTCAAGTCTTCGGAGATTGCAAACAGGCTTCACGTCGTCACCGATGGAAACTCGGCTCTCGAGTTTTTACGCCGTGAGGGTCGGTACCCAGAGGCGGTGCGACCCGACCTGGTTCTCTTGGACATCAACCTCCCCGGTCTTGATGGACATGAGGTGCTCGCCGCGATCAAAGCTGATGAAGACCTCTGCCAGGTCCCCGTCGTGATGCTGACCAGCTCCGACCGGCAGCGCGACGTCGCGACCTCGTACCGGAACCACGCGAACTCCTACATCTGCAAGCCGCCCAGCCTCGCCGGCCTGAGCAGGGCCCTCAACGCTCTTCAGGATTATTGGTTTGAGGTGGTTCGGCTACCGCCCCCTGGAGCTCCCGCGTAATCACGGGCTCCACCCGGGTCACCGTCTCGATCGCGTCCAACAACTCCGCCACCCGAGCCGGCTTGTTGATGATCTTGAGCTGAGTTTCGGCGAGAAGCGCACTGAGGGACGCGGTGGTTCCACCTCCGCTGAGCATGACGGCCCGTTCCCGCAGTGCAGGGAAGTCTTCAAAGACGCGCGACAGCGTCGTCCCACCATCCATGCCGGGCATCATCAGGTCGCACAGCACCACATCGATCTTGCCGTCCAACTCTGCCAGTAGCTCCAGGGCTTGTTGTCCGCCTGCCATCGTCCACACGTCGTGGTGGCGGCCGAGCGCACGCCCCAACGCGGTGAGTACGAGGCGGTCATCATCGATCAGGAGCACACGGCGCCGTGAGACCGGGCGTGCGCGTCCGGGCGGCCCCACAACGGGGGCATCTCGAGCGATGGGGATCCGGACCGAGAACACGGAGCCCTCCCCGAGTTCGCTCTCAACACTGATGGAACCATTCGCTGCGGTGACAACCTCACGGACGATGGACAGGCCAAGTCCTGTCCCGCCGCGCTTCCCCTTCGACGTGTAGAACGAGTCGAAGATCTTGGGGAGGTCTGCCTCAGGGATGCCGCCGCCCCGATCGCGGACCTGCAGCAGGACCGCGCGCTCCTCGACCTCGAGCTTGACCTGAACTGGCGTCGGCGTCGCGCTGTCGCGTACAGCTTGCGCCGCGTTGAGGACGAGGTTCGCAACGATCTGGCCGAAACGTTGGGGATGAATCGAGATCGCAGGACACTGGGCGAACTCCGTCTCCACCGAGGTCCAGTGACGAACCTGGTAGTCGATCAGCCGCAGGCTGGATTTGGCGGAGGCGACAGGGTCCGTGACGGCGCCACCGTCTGATGGGCTCTCGGACGCGTGGTCTTGAAGTTCCCGGACCACCGCCACGATCCGGTCCACCCCCTCGGACGCCATGTCCAGCGTCTCGGTCAGGGCCGTGAGTTCGGAGGCGAGGTCGGCTTGTTCACCGGAGGAGACCTTCTGCACGATCGACCTCAACGACCGCTGCACATCAACGATGCTGTAGCCGACGTAGGTCGCGGGGTTGTTGATCTCGTGCGCAACACCGGCCGTGATCTCTCCAAGCGCCGCGAGCCGAGCAACACCGTCGAGCTGGGTCTTCAGCTGCATGTTCCTCGACCGAGCCAACGCGTAGTCCACGGTTCGAACAAACCCACGCCCCAGCAAGCCGGACTTCTGGACGTAGTCGACGGCGCCTGCCGCCAGACATGCGCGGGCCAGTGAATCGTCTTCCAGACCGGTCAAGACGACCACGCCGACGTCGGGCCGAACTGCCAGCACGCGCCCAAGCGCCGACAACCCCTCGCCATCTGGAAGGCGCATGTCGAGAAGAACCAAGTCGAAGGGGTTGCTCTGCCGAGCGAGGAGCTCTTCGGCAGCACCGAGGCACTTCGCAACTTGCACCGTCAGAGCCCACCGACCCGCCCGGCGCAACATCTCTCGGACCAGACGTGCGTCGCCGGGGTCGTCCTCGACGATGAGGGCGTGCAACGTCTCCCGCGAGTCCGCCGGACCCGAGGCTGACGGCCGATCCGAACTTGGGCGATCCCCACGTCCGGGCGGCGGCGCGCTTGCCAACTCCACGCTGAGGAGCCTATCGGGAAAACGACGCGCCCGAAAAGCCGGCGGCCCAAATCCGAACCGCGATCCGGACCGGACTGCGATCAAGCGTCATCGAGTGCCGCGGCGACGATCGCCTTGGCTTCGGTTTGAATCTTGGCCAGGTGCTCAGGCCCCCCAAAACTCTCCGTGTAGATTTTGTACACGTCCTCGGTCCCAGACGGTCGTGCTGCAAACCAACCCTGTTCCGTGACGACTTTGAGTCCGCCAATCGCAGCCCCGTTGCCCGATGCCTCCGTAAGCTTCGCAACGATCGGATCGCCGGCAAGCTTGTCGGCCGACACCTGATCTGGAGACAACTTCTTCAGTGCCGCCTTCTGAGCTGGCGTTGCAGGCGCGTCGAGACGCTCGTATACCGGCTGTCCATGCTTCTCGGTGAGCGCGACGTAGTGCTCCGCGGGGTCCTTCCCGGTCTTCGCGGTGATCTCCGCGGCGAGCAAGTCCATGATGATGCCGTCCTTGTCGGTCGACCAGACGGTCCCGTCCTTGCGCAGGAAGCTGGCTCCAGCGCTCTCCTCACCACCGAAGCCGTAGGCGCCGCTGACGAGCCCGTCCACGAACCACTTGAACCCGACGGGAACCTCGCTGACCTTGCGTCCCAGGTCCGCCGCGACACGGTCGATCATGCTGCTGCTGACGAGCGTCTTGCCAACGACGGCGTCGGCAGACCAGCCCTCCCGCGTCCGAAACAGGTAGTCGATGGCGACCGCGAGGTAGTGGTTGGGGTTCATCAGCCCGTGGCTGCGGGTCACGATGCCATGACGATCGTAGTCGGTGTCGTTGCCCACCGCCACCACGTAGCGGTCTTTGAGCTCGACCAAGCCGGCCATCGCGTACGGCGATGAGCAGTCCATTCGGATCTTGCCGTCCTTGTCGACACAGACGAACGAGAACGTCGGATCGATCGCGTCGTTGATGACGTCGATCTTCAGACCATATTTCTCGGAGATCGGGCCCCAGAAGTTGATGCCCGACCCACCCATCGGGTCGACACCAAGCTCCAGACCGCTCGCCGCGATCGCCTCGAGATCGATGACCTGCTCGAGCGCATCGACGTACGGAGTGATGTAGTCGAACGCCTGGGTGCTCGCTGCCCGCAGAGCCGAAGCCACGCTCACCCGCCGAACGCCATCGAGGCGCGCCTCCAGCAATGCGTTGGCTCGGTCTTGAATCTTCTGGGTGATGTCACTGCCCGCAGGTCCCCCATGCGGAGGGTTGTACTTGAAGCCTCCATCACCGGGAGGGTTGTGGCTGGGCGTCAGAATCACGCCATCAGCCAGTCCCTCGGTCCGCCCCTTGTTGTGGGCGATGATCGCAACGGACACCGCCGGAGTTGGCGTGACGCTGTCGCCCGCGTCGATCAAGGCTGTCACCCCGTTGGCAGCCAGCACCGCGAGCGCAGTGTTCCGAGCCGGACGCGAGAGCGCGTGGGTGTCGATCCCGACGAACACCGGCCCCGTGATGCCGGCCTGAGCGCGGTAGTCACAAAGCGCCTGCGTGACCGCGAAGATGTGGTCCTCGTTGAACGATATCGACGACGACGAGCCTCGATGACCGCTGGTCCCGAACGCGATCCGCTGCGAGGGTTCCGCAGGGTCGGGGCGCAGCGTGTAGTAGTCACCCACCAGCTTGGGGACGTCGATGAGCAGGGAACGCGGCGGCTTCTTTCCGGCCAGAGGATGAACCACGGTCGAAGTAGAGAACGGTCAGCGCGCCGAAGCAAGGGGTTGTAGCCAACCCGGAAATGTTAGGGGTCCGGGCGGCGCAACGGGGTCTCGAGGCATGTGCTCATCCGCGTTGACACGTGCGCCGACGGCTCAGCGCGTCCGCGCCGAAGGATGGATGGACGCGGCAACCTGGGCGGCCGGTCGTCGCGGCGGCGGCGGATCGCGATTTGATCCGAGCTGATCCTCGCCGTCCCGGCGCAAGGACGAGTCCCCGATCCGGCTGTCGATGGCCCGAAACGGGTGTTCTCGCCGAGGAGCCCTGGAATGGGCCGCCCCTAGGCGCGCCTTCACGCGTTGCATTATCGAACGCGCAACACCATTTCGATCTCCAGGACCCGTGGAACGTAGCGCAGCCCCAACACTCCTCCGACGCCCCGAGACGGTGACGACGGCGGAGCTTCTCGCAAGCCAGCTTCAGGGCGCCACGCCCGTCGAGGTCGGCACGCGCATTCTGACGCTGTGCGGAGTCCCCGTCGCCGAAGTCACCACCAACGTCGCCCACCTCAACCCGACCACCGCGACCTCGTCGGAAGGGATGCCGGCCGTCGAGATGCTTGCCGCGCTGGCGGGTCACGAGCCCAGCGGCGTCCTGTTGGTCGAGTCCGCGAATGGCAAACACGGGTGCGGGTTCCACCTCGACAAGGGTCGGGTCACCGGGGCGTGTGGGCCCGGAGCGCTTGGAGACCTCGTCACGTGGAGCGAAGAGAGGTACGCCCGGTTTCCGGAGCGAACGAAGACTCCGCCGCCAAGCCAGTCCGACGCGCCCGACCCGCAGTGGAAGGAGTTGGCGCGCGAGTTCGTGTACGAGAGCGCGCTCGAGGCTCTCAAGCAGAGTTCAGTCCCGGGCACGAGAATCACGCTGCTCCGCGGCGATCTGACCTGGCAGCCGCGCACGCTCCCATTCGAGGTCGGCCCCAGTTTGCAGCATCTCTTGATGGAGCAGGCTCGTCGGGAAGACGAACTGCCGCGAATGCTCGAGAAGCTCGGGGACCACGGACAGCTCGCACTCCCGATGTACGAGCCGGGCCCGCTCCCACCGGGGGGCAAGCCGAGCGCGACCGGGGATTCGGAAGGATGGGGCAACGCCGCCCCCGACTCCGCCAACCGAACGGCATGGGATCTCGCCCGCACGGTCTTCCGACTCTGTGATGGTCAGCGTTCACTCCGCGAGCTGTCCGAGTACGGGATGTTGGGGGAG
The DNA here is from genome assembly GCA_913061055.1 of uncultured Pseudomonadota bacterium. Lineage (GTDB taxonomy): Bacteria > Myxococcota_A > Polyangia > Nannocystales > Nannocystaceae > CAJXVA01. Next base: position 1,059 of record CAJXVA010000335.1, on the reverse strand, counting down.
TTCCGAACCCTCGAGGCGATCATCCTGCTTGCCAAGAGTCAGTGTGTGATCGTTGTCGAGGCTCCCAGCTCATCGACTCCGACCACGGCACCGCCCAAGGCTCCCAAGGTCCTCGAGATTCCGCGACCCGCCGCCCCAAGCCCGAAGACGCCGAGCACTGGCACGGGCTACAGCATCACGCGGCAGGCGAAGGAACGGATCTCGGCCTCGCTCGACGCACGCCCACCCGTCAACATCCCACGCGCCGTTCCGCACCGGCCGGCACGATCGAAACGCCCACCGCTTCACACGTCTCGCGCCAAGGCCCCGGCGCCTGCCCTGCCTCCGCGAGCCCCAACGCCAGGGAACACGGCAGCAGTCGCGGCGGCCAGCGGGCGATCCGAGCGCATTCCGACCCGAACTCGGGTCGCGCCGCATCCCGACGTCGTGACCGCCAAGCCCCCGTCCGTCCGCGACGCCAACGTCGGAGGAGGCCGGGCACTGCTGGCAACCCTCGAGGCCGAGCTCGCGGCGATCGATGCTGGGGTCGCCGACGAGCCCGCCGCACCGGCTCAGCCCGGCGGCTCGTGGCAGTACATCCTGCTCGCGATCTTGGGGGCGCTGCTGTTCGCCGGGGGCGCTGCGTTCTCGATGATGCTCGGCTGATCGCGGCGATCGCGGTACCTGCGCAATTCTGTCACCGGCCGGGGCGGATTCGCTCCGTGCACACCTACACGCAGGTTGGAGGTGTTTCTTCCACCTTGCGCCGACGCGTGCTAGGCCCGAGCAGCAATGTGGGTTTTGGTCCTGGCGCTGCTGACTGGCACGACCGCTGACGCGAACCGCGCGACGCCGCCCAAGGCTGCGCGTCACTTCGATGAGGATGCGCGTCAGGCTCGCCTGTTCAACAGCATGATGTCTCGCGCCGATCCGGTCGCGCTGGATGTCGTGCTCTCCAAAGTCGCTGGTGGTCTGCCACCCAAGTCACTCAGCGCATTCGTCGACAACGCCCGCAGCTACCCGCGCGAAGAGTACGCCCCTGTCTCTTATACACATCTCCGAGCCCACGAGACCTCTCTA
>CAJXVA010000334.1 GCA_913061055.1 uncultured Pseudomonadota bacterium | reverse complement strand
AGATGTAGAGAGGTCTCGTGGGCTCGGAGATGTGTATAAGAGACAGCGCCAAGACCTGCTCCCCCTCGACCCCCAACAGCTTCACGGCGAAGCCGCGGAAGTCTGGCTGACCATCATCTTGAAATGCAGGGTGCCCGCTCGAGATTCGGACCCAGGACCCAAACACCTCCCCTTCGCGCCCGAACACTCCGCCCACCCGCACCGCATCCACAAGCGCCTCGCTTCCCTCGGGTAGGAGGTCTTGTACGGCTTCATCCGACAGCACCTGGAACGCAGCTCGGGTACAGATATGGCTCTTGTTGTGAAAGCCCCGCTTGATCGGTTCGCGCGTCATCGCCCCCGAACACCGCGCCGGTGTCCACGTCCCACCGAGTTGTTCACACTTCGCAGCACGAGGCCCTGAGGACGCCTCCGACGAAGGAAGGTTGGAGTCGTAGACCGGGAGTTCGATCTCGTCCCCGTCCTCGTCTGCACACCAAGCCTCATCCCACTCGCCGACGGACGCGTCGCAAGCCACGAGCTCCTGGATCTCCGTCACCTTGTCCGCCGAACGTTCGAAGAACTCCTCCTCGATCGCCGCGGCCGCGGCCGGATCTCGCAGCGTCCCCTCCGGGTCGCCGGCGAACACCTCCGCGGCGTAGCCCGGGTCCCCGGCACGCGCTCCACTGGCCAGGTCGCCTCCGTAGGGACCCTCGGGATTCAGGTCGTCGGCCTTGCCCGGGTCGAAGCCTTCACATCCTTGTTGCAGCAGCACCTCCGCCTGCGCGAGCTGCTCTCCGGCGCACGCCGTGGGGGTCTCAACCTCGATCCCCAGACACTCTGATGCCAGCACCGCTGCGTCTTCACAGATGCTGGCGCTCCCGGTCGAGGCGCCACAGCCCCCCACAACTCCAAGTGCGAGGGCTAGGGCAGCGCCCCCGAGAACCGACAGCCAGGGGACGCTCGACGAAGACTTACACACCCCGACATTGTCTTCTCCGACCGCGGGGTCGGCCACCATCGAAGGGCGCCAACCCACCATCACAACCCGCCGACAACACCCGTCTACCCGCCAACCTGGTCGCGGAGCTCTGTGAACCAGGCTTCCTGCACCTCGGGCGCGGGGACCTCTTGGGGCGGCGTACGCTCGGCAAATCCCTCGGCCAACGCGGCGCGAGCTCGGGCAAGACGGCTTCGGACGGTGCCTTGCGCGACGTCCAAGACTCGAGCGATGTCGGGCGTCGACAGCTCTTCCCAGTAGTAGAGCTGAAGCACGAGCTGCTGGTCCAGCGGTAGATCTCGGAGCGCATCCCAGAGCAGCCCACGCTGCTCACGCCGCCCGACCATGCTGCTGGCCGTGGTGTCGGATGCCTTGAGTGCGCTGTCGATGCCGGACGTCCGTCCGTCGCGATGGTGCTCGCGATAATGCCGAAGCAGCTGGATGCGCGCGATGCCCAAGACGTACGCGCGGAAGCCGGACGCCTCGAAGATGTCGTCACGTCGCTCGACGGCAGCGAGGAAGGTTCGCTGCAGCAGATCGTCGACACGATCGTTCTCGACCCTGCCGACAAACACGCGATGCACTGCGGCGAAGTGGCGCGTCACCAGCCCATTGCCCGACGCAGCATCACCAGCCCGCCACGCACGCAGCAGTTCGAGGTCCGATCGCATCGAGCGCGATCAGTCTACCGCACCTTCGAGCGCGTCTACTTTCTCTTGGACCATGACGACCTGGGGATGGTCGACGTCGAGGGACGAACGCCGGATGCGAAGCGCGCGCTCGAAGGCCGTACGCGCGGCTTTCACGTCGCCGCGCTCGACCCCGATCTCACCCAACGTCACATAGCCATACGCAAGGTCGTGGTGGTCCTCGCCGAGGTGCCCGGCAAGCCCCAGCAGCGCGGTACGAACATCTCGCGCGGCCCCCTCGAGGTCACCGGTCATCGAGCGTGCCCGGCCGAGATTGAGGAGGGCGCGCAGGGCGAGTGCCGACCCCTCGCCCTGGGCCTCCTCGAGGATCGAGACCGAGCGTGCGTGGGTCGTGACCGCCTGGTCGCCGAGGCCCAACTCCAGCTGGCATGCCCCGACCAGGTTGAGCGCCCAGCCGACCGACAGCGACCGGGAGCCCCGCAGGCGCTCCTCGATGTCCAAGGCTCGTCGGGCGTACGTCAACGCAGCGCCGTAGTCGTCCATGCGCGCGGTCACGAACGCGAGCGACTGGACGGCCCGCCCAACCCGCGGATGATGCGGTCCCAGCTCCTCTTCGAGTTCGACAAGCACCGGTTCGAGGAGCGCGACCGCGGTCGCATAGTCCCCCAGCACGGTGTACGTGTCGGCGAGATTGATCGCCGTCGTGCGTTGGTGCACCGCCCAGGGGCCCGACCCAACCTCGCCCTGGCCGGCCTCTGAGGCGACGCTCATCGCCCGTAGGAAGTGGTCCCGTGCAACCGAGGGCTCCCCCGCCTCACGGGCGATGGCGGCCTCGATGCTGCTCAAACGATAGATGAGTTCGGCGGGTGCCCCGGCCCGCCGCAGCGCGAGCTTGGTGTCGCTCACCCGGACAGCCGCGGCGGGGGCGTCGCGGAGCAGGGTGCCCTCCACTCCTGCGAGCTCGACTCCCGAGGCCGCGACCAATCGATCGTCATCCCTCCCGGCGCCGATCGAACTCGCGCGCTCCAACACCTCGATCGCAGCCTCGGCATCACGTGCGTCGCGATGGATCCGGCCGAGGATGAGCAGCGCCCAGCCCTCGGTGGCACGGTCCTGCTCCTGCGCAGCCTCCTCGATGACCGTCCGGAGCAACTCCGCCGCCGTATCCGCGCGTCCGGCTTTGCTGAGGGTCCGAGCTCGGGCAAGACGAGCAGCGAACCGAGTGTCGGCGCGCTGATCGGCCAGCGCCAAGCGGCCTCGCGCGCTGAGGCAGGAAGATGGAGGTTTGAGTGCATCGACACGCTCGACCGCACGCTCGACCACCGTAGCGTCCGCCTCTCGAAACAATCGCAGTAACTCGGCGAGTTCGAGGGAACACTGCTCGAGGCACAGCCGCTCCTCGGCCGCCACGTTCGGCTCTGGGTTCCGCGCCGCGCAGACGGCCAGGCGGGACTCCTGGAGATCGCGAAGACGACGGTCCACGCGGTCCGCGACCCGCAGATAGGTGTCGGTCGCGATCGGGACGCCCGTCTCCTCGAAAGCGGACCGTATCGAATCCTGCGTTCGGGGCGTCCATGCGTCCCGCAGCGCGGGGCTTGGGGCGGCACACACATCCCCTGATGACCACGCCAAGGCGCCCAACATACCCGCGCCGCCGATGGCGATCGCGACGGCCACGCTGCCCCCGGCGATCAACCCCCACCGACGCGGCGAAGCGGCCGCCTGTAGCGCTTGCAGCAGCGCGTCCATGTCCTCGAAGCGGCCCTGCGGCGATCCATGCAAGCCTCGACGCAACGCCGCGTCGAGTGCCCGGGGCACCTGGGGATTTCGAGACGCGGTGATCTTGCCCGACACCTTCGCCTGATACAGACCCGTCTCGCTGTCCGCGTCGAAGGGGCGCTCGCCGTGCAGCGCCTCAAACAACGTGACGCAGAAGGCAAACTGGTCGGCCTTGGCGTCCGGCTCGACACCGCGGTGCTGCTCCGGCGCCATGTATGCGGGGCTCCCCAAGACCGTGCCCGGACGCGTCGCGGCCATATCGGCCGACACTGTGGGCGGACCCCGCTCGACCGTCCGTTGGGTGTTGTCGTCGAGCTCGCGCGCCAGGCCGAAGTCCGCGACGCGCACCCGGCCATCCTCGCCAAGCAACACGTTGTGGGGCTTGAAGTCCCGGTGAACGATCCGCCGCTGATGTGCGGCCGCCAGACCTTGCCCTGCCGCCAGGCAAACCTCGAGGACGCGCGCCACGCTGCGCCTGTGCCCCTTGAGCCAACGCCCCAGCGTCGGCCCGTGCACGTACTCCATGACGATGAAGACCCCCGGGTCCAGCTGCCGGCCATCGCTCGATCCCACGGGATGCTCCAGCACCCCCACGTCGTAGACCGCGACCACGCCCGGATGTGAGAAGCGTGCGAGCGCCTGGGCCTCACGGAGCAGCCGTGCGCGAGCGTCGGCGGGCCCGAGCCCTCCCTGCACGCAGCGGTCGCGCAACACCTTGATCGCGACCGCCCGCCGGAGCTGCGGATCGTATCCCCGGTAGACCGCCGCGAACGACCCCTGGCCTACCCGTTGCTCAACGATGTACCGAGACACACGAACCGGCTCGACTGCATCGCCGAACAATCGGCGCTGAAGCTCGGCGAGGCGTACTCGCTCCACGACGGACCCATCGACCACGCGCGTGACATCGTCCTCCGTCCATACCCGTGTGTCCACGAGTTCGTTGGCGATGGGGTCACCACTCATCGCGCGACCCTGACGAGCCACCCCTGCACGGTGTCGCCGTGCGGCCCCATGTCGATCCTCCCCGTTGCCGAGTGGTGATCCCTGGAGCGAGCTTCACCGCCCATCCTTCACGGCGCAACACGAACGACCCACCCTTCGAAGCCATCACCATCGACGCCGAGATCGCGACGGCCCGCCGCCCAAATGTGGTCGCCAGGCCCGACGGCCACCGCCCGAAACCGCTTCTGGCCAGGGTCGTCGAGATCGACCGCCTGCGACCAGAGTATCGATCCGGAGGTGTCGAGTTTCTGTAGTGACGCGCCCGAAGCTCCGTCCGCGGACTCGCTCCCGGCGACGACAATGTTGTCTGCGCCGTCGACCGCAACCGCGAGGAATGTGGCGGAGCCCTCCACACTCTCCCCTCGCCAAGTGTGCAACCACCCTTCGCTTCCATCCGCGTCCCAGCGCTGGACCCATCCAGCCGATACTCCCAAAGCCACGGTCTCGTAGCCCACCGCATAGACGTTGCCAGCGCTGTCGGTCGCAACCCCGCTGGCGAGTTCGTCGAGGCCGGCGGCACCTCGATGGGTACGCGACCACAGCAGAGCGCCATCCGGATCGTACTTGCCAACCCAGCCGTCCAGGCCCTGTCCGGTGACCGTCTCGAAACCGGCGACGACGACGTTTCCATCAGCGTCGACCGCGACGGCGCGCGCTCCATCCGCTCCGTGTGCAGCTCCATCGTGCGTCGCTGTCCAGCCGACCAACCCGCCCTCGAGGTACTGGTGGACTCGAACGTCGGTGTCATTGGACTGCGTGAACTCGCGACCCGAGACAAACAAGCGCCCCGAAGCGTCGCTGGCGATGCCTCGCGGGGCGTCGTCTCCGACCCCGGTCCCGGAGAATGCGGCCGTCCATCCCTCGGCCCCCAACAGGGAGTACTGGCCGACCCGCCAGTCATCGCCGGTGGTCGTCATTTCGAGCTTGCCCGCGACGTACAGCGACCCGTCGTGCACGAGTACGCCACGCCCCGCGTCGAGGCCGTTGGCCGAACCGTCGGTCGAGAGGTCCCAACCAACGACCCCCGCGGGATTGAAAGACTGGATCCACAGGTCCGGGCCGAGGTTGCTGGTGTGGAGCGCCCCGGTGGCGTATGCGTTGGCGTCCTCGTCGACCGCGATGCCGAAGAAGTCCTCGGCGAGACCGAGCGAGCCACCGATCGTGCTCGACCACAGCACGCTGCCCGACAGCGTGCAGTCCTCGTTGCAACCGTCGGCGTCGATGCCGTTGGGCTTGTCGCAAGCCTCGCCCATGTCGACAACACCGTTGCCGCACAGCTCGGGCAGCTCCCCGGTCCCTGAGCTGTCCCCGGTCTCCCCAATCTCCCCCGTCGAGATCTCTCCGGTACTCGTCCCCACCGGGCCGGTCGTTGAGCCGTCGCTGTGGCCGCTTTCGTCCGACCCCGAAGACGCGGCCTCGGGCATCGTGGTCGAGCCCGACGTGGAGTCGAGCATGTTGGGGTCGCCCTGATCGGCCTGAGCACCTGCGCAGGCTCCGAGAAACAGGAGGGTCATGGCTCCGCGGTGTTGCTTCATCCGGTCCGTCCACAATGCAGATCACCCGCGCGACGGATCCGCTCCCGAAAAAGCGGCCCCAACGTCGAACTCGCGCACGTAACGCAGCGCCTGCGATTCCGCACACTCGGGCGGCCCACAACGTGGTCGCGGGTCTGCAACTTACGCACACGGGTGTCGTCTTCGATGCGATGGCGCGCGCGCGACAACCCAACGTCTGGAGTTCCAAGAGCAAAATTGCCCTGGCACCGCTCCTGCTGCTGGGACTGAGCGTCGGGGCCGGTTGTTCGGACGACACCGGCGCGACCGACCCTTCGGACGAGGGGCCAGCCTGCATCGGCAAGTGCGACGGATTCAACAGCATCACCGGAGCGCTCCCGCTGGCCCCACACGCCGCCACTTGGGACGGCCGGGTGCTGCTCGCCGATGTCGAAGGAGAGTGTCGTGTGGTCGCGGTACGGCCCGAGGCCATCGAGGTCCGTGAAGGTGGCCTGAGCTTCGGCCCCGAGGTGTTCTCCGAGGGCGTGCCTTGCCCCACGACCGTCGGTCGGCCCGCCATCGCGATGGCCACCCCCGAGGGGCACAACCCCTTCCCCAGCACCCCCGATGGCGAGCTGGATTTCGCGGGCGAGCACCTGAGCTATGCGATCACGTTGCTGGAGAGCAACGAAGCCGGCCAACTGGTGCGTCGCTCCGGCGCGATCATCACCACACAAGGCGAAGTCTCCTCGGCGCAGTGGGATGACGAGCCCACGCCGACCGGAATCAACGGCAACAGCCCGACGCTCAGCGCCGACGGTGGCCTGCTCGTGTTCGAACGCGAGGGCACGCTGTGGTTCGCGCTTGCCGAGGGGGACAACTTCGGGGAGCCCGAGCCGTTGAGCCGGCTGCACGAGCGGGGCGCAAACTCGGTTCGCGGACTCCCGCTCGCGACGCGCTACCCCCTCGCAGGCGAGGCGCTGCGCGGTGCTGATGGGACGCGGATTGAAGCGGGCCAACCGATCGTCGGTCAACGCCCGTCCCTCGGACAAGACGCCACGTCACTGTTCTTCGAGGCCACCGGCGGGACCCGGGTCCTGAGCCAGCGCAGCGGCTTCGCAATTCGCCAGCTCGACGGGCACATCAACGCCAGCGACGACGATGCTCCTGCGTTCCACCTCAGCCTCGGACGCAGCGGCAGCGTCTACGCGCCGTACCCCGGCGCTCACCGACTGCCGGTTCGCGAGCACCGACTTCCGACGGTCTCGCTGTTTGGCTTCACCGAGCGGGATGGCGAGTTCCAAAGCAGCTACGACGAGATCGACTTCGTCGCCTTCTCCGACCGCGACTACGTCACGTATCTCCCGATGACCGGCGCAGCACTGGCCGACGGTACGCTCGATCCCCACCGGGCAGGCGACCTCTCAGGCCGCTTCAACACCGCCATTCTCGACGCCGGCGCGTCCTTTGAACACGCCGCGGTCACCGGTGCTCACGGGCAAGCCGTATTCCTGTCCAGCGGAGCGGGACTCGTGGTGCCCGCCAGCGACACAACCGTCGCTCCCCAGCGCGGCTACAACGTCTCGATGTTCGTTCGGCCGATGGCCGACGATGTCCGCGGCCCCCTGCTCGACTGGCCCGGCGTCGTGAGCATCACACTCGAAGACGACGGCGTCGTCATTCGCGGCACCGCGCCCGAGAGCGAACCCACCAACTCCGTACACCCCGTACTTGCTCGCGACACGTGGACCCACGTCGCGGTCTCCTACGACGGAAACTCCGGGCGACTGCGGACCTACGTTGGCGGCGAGATGATCGCGCAAGACCAGTTCGCACGCCGCGGCTTCCCCACCGGCGATGGCGGTGCCATCACCATCGGGCGCGCCACGGGTAGCGGTGCCGGAGCGGTCCTCGGGCTCGACGAGGTCAGCGTCTCCCGCGAGCTCCGTTTCGACGAGGAAGTCTACGCCGAAGCCCGGCAGGAGGAGTTCTTCCGCCGCCCCATCGCATCGATCGACCGAATCCGCGAAGAGGTCGACTTGCCGCTTGGGCTCGACGCCGATCAGTTCGTGATGCCCGACCGCGCGAACCTCGAGGACAACGCCGTCGACCTCGGCATGATCCTTTTCTTCGACACGCGCCTGTCGAGCAACCAGGAGATCTCGTGCGCCACGTGCCACGACCCGGAGCTCGCCTTCACCGACGGCCGCGCCGTGGGTGCTGCGGTCGACGGCAGCGACCTGACCCGCAGCACGCCCACGGTCTTCAACCGGGCGCTCTCCACCATGCAGTTCTGGGATGGACGCTCGCCCAGCCTCGAGCAGCAGTCCGTGCTTCCGATCTTCAACAGCGCGGAGATGGGGCTGACACGTCAGGAGTTCGTCGAATACCTGAGCAGCGTCCCCGAGTACGTGGACCGGTTCGAGGACGTGTTCCGCCGCGCGCCCAGCATCTCGACCGCCGGCTTCGCGCTCGCGGCGTTTCAGCGCTCCCAGCTCGCCGGCGAGTCCCCGGTCGACCGCTACGAAGCCGGTGAGACCGACGCGCTGTCCGAGTCCGAGATTCGCGGCCGCGCGCTGTTCAGCGGCAAGGCCCGCTGCGTCGCCTGCCACAGCGGCTCCAACTTCTCGGACGAGCAGCTTCACGCGGTCGAGGTCTTCGAGCACACCGACCTGGGCGCGTTCCTGGTCCGCCGCGGTCGCGAGCGATTCCTGCGCACGTTCAAGACACCCACGCTGCGCAACATCGACGTCACCGCGCCATACTTTCACGACGGCTCCGCCGCCACGCTCGAAGAGGTCGTGTCCCTCTACAACGCCGGCGCCCTGCCCAACGCCCAGAACGTCGACCCGGAGCTTCATCCGCTGGGCCTGACCGATCCGGAGCAAGCCGACCTGGTCGCGTTCCTTCGCGCGCTGACCAGCCCGAACGCGATCCAGACCTTCGACGTCGAGCTGCCGACGCTGGAGTAGCGCCGCGGATACGCCCGGTGTTCTACCCTGCGGGTCGTGCCGAGCTGCCACCAGCGCAACGAGGCGCTCGCGGACGGGCTGCGGGTGCTGCCGGGATCGATCCCGTACACGAATCGGCGCCGGCTGAACGTCGGAGGCCGGTTCGACGGCATGACGCTGGGGGAGTTTCTAGCGGCCCGACACCCGCACATCGACCCGGCGGTTTGGCGAGCGTCCCTTGGTGGCGGCCGGCTCGAAATCGATGGACGGACGGTCCACAGCCTCGATCAACCTGTCCGTGGCGGAAACCGACTCGTCCATGTGATCGAGTCGCAGGTCGAGCCAGACGTCTGCGCCGAGCTTCGATTCCTTCACGAAGACGAGGACGTCGTGGTGCTCGACAAGCCTGCGCCACTGCCGGTTCATCCGAGCGGTCGTTTCAACAAGAACACGGTGCTCGGGCTGCTGGCTTCGGTGTTCGAGGACCTGCAGGTGTTTCCGGTCCACCGACTCGACGCCGATACAACCGGCGTTCTCGTCCTTGCTAAGCATCCCGCAGCCGCGCGGCAGCTGGGCGCCCAGTTTGAGGCACGAACCGTGGGCAAACGCTACCTGGCGCGCGTGCATGGATGCTCGCCGCGACGCTTCGAGGGCACCGCCCCCATCGCCCGAGGACCGGACTCCAGCGGCAAGCGAACGACACTCTGCGGGGCCCCGGCACTCACTCGCTTTTGGACCCTGCACCCGGGCAACCAGAGCCTGGTCGCCGCGTGGCCACGTTCAGGGAGAACGAATCAAATCCGGCTGCACCTGCGCGACGCCGGGCACCCGATCGTCGGCGACCGAGCGTATGGCCCCAATGCCGATGACGAGTTTCTCAGCGGCGGGCCATTGTGTTTGCACGCGGACTCGATTCGTCTGCGCCATCCCGCGACCGACAGGAGCGTCCGCTTCGACGCGCCCCGGCCCGCCTGGGCGTCAGAGCTCCTCGGGTGACGGCCCGGTGTGCAGGTGCTCATCACCGCGTGCTTTCGCAGCTCGAACCTGACGCATTCGCTCTCGCCGGCTCGCTCGTTGCGCGTCGTCTGTGGTTGCCACGCACCGATGGCAACACACACCGGCCTCGTAGTCCGGGTGCTCGAGTTCGTCGGGAGCGAGCGGTTCCAAGCACCCGAAGCACAACACGTGGCGCCCCTGCTCGAGTGCGTGGTCAACGGCCACCCGGCGATCGAACACGAAGCACTCGCCGTCCCATCGGGATTGCGCGGGGTCAGTCCGTTCGAGGTACCGAAGGATGCCGCCCTTGAGGTGATAAACCTCAGGTACCCCTTCGCGCAGCAGGAGCGAAGTCGCCTTCTCGCAGCGAATCCCGCCGGTACAAAACATCGCGACCTTCTTGTGGCGGTCGGGATCGATGTTGGCTTTGACCCACGCAGGGAAGTCGCGAAAGCTCTCGGTCGCGGGGTCGAGCGCCCCCACAAACGAACCGATCCTCACCTCATACGCGTTGCGCGTGTCGACGAGCAACACCTCTGGATCGTCCACCAATGCGTTCCAATCCTCGGGCTCGACATAGGTACCGACGCGCTCGAGCGGGTCGATTCCGGGCACACCCATCGTCACGATCTCTTTCTTCAGACGCACGCGCATGCGCCCGAATGGCGGAGCTGATGCGGTTGCGTACTTCGCGTCCAACGCCTCGAGCCCCGGCTCGCTCCGCAAGCGCTCCAGCACCGCTTCCACGCCAGACGGCGGGCCGGCGATCGTTCCGTTGACCCCCTCGGGGGCGAGAAGCAGGGTGCCGACAACCTGCCGTGCCTCACATAACCGTTGCAAGGTTGGCTGCAAGCTCACGTGGTCCTCGAGAGGAGCGAACGCGTACAACGCTGCGATTCGACATTGGCTCACGGCGCGGGAGGCTAGCAGCCCGTGGTGAAACCCGACACGGCGTCTCACTCGTCTTTTTCGCTCCTGGCGGCGTCGCCAAAACTGGCAGTACGCCCGGTACAGCGG
>CAJXVA010000333.1 GCA_913061055.1 uncultured Pseudomonadota bacterium | reverse complement strand
TCGCAGGACTGGGAGGGGTGGCGTACGGGGCAAACCCGGGGGGCTTTGGTTGCCGAACCGGTGGCGGCGACCGACCTCGAGAACGCGCTGTCGACGGGTGTGGGGTCGCTGCTCTCTGGGTTGTTCGAGGGCAACTTCGGCCAGGAGTTCAAGCGTTGGAACGCGCAGCGCGAGGCCAAACGCCTTCGCGACGAGCTGGACCGGGCGCTGGAGGATCTGCTTCGTCCCTACCTCGAACACGTGGCCGACGACGCGCGCGCGCACGAATTCCTGCGTGACGCCGCCCATCGCTGGACGGCGGAGATGAACCGGATCGACGTGCTGCGAGGGGCTGGAGCGTTCCGCGACAGGTCCTGGGCAACCTGTGCCGACGTGCTCCTGCAGGCATCGTCGGGTTTGGCGGCATCGATGGCCGAGTCGGCCGAGCGCAACGTCACCGAGACCCTGGCGCGCATCGACGAACTCGCGGCCGGGGAGCGTAGGGCGATGGCTGGCTACTTGGTGTACGTGAATCGCCACGCGCTTTTCGTCGGACGCATGTCGGTGTGTGAAGACGAGGTCGTGGCGGTCGAGCGGGCGAGCGCGGCGCTGCGCGTGCAGCTGCTGCAGCTCGAGCGCAAGGGGCTGGCCTGAGGACCCTCGCGCATCTGTCTGTTCGAGACACCGCCGAAGCTCCTCGGAGGCGTAGCGTCCCGATCGTCGGTCACGAGAGGCAGTCGCGCTGGGGAACCACCCGCACACACACTGATACACGCCGCCGTGTGGTAATTTGATCTTGGTGGGGGGTAGGCGGACGATTGGACTCGTGGCGCTGGTGGCGAGCGTCGCCGGGCTGTCGTGCCAGTCGGGCATGTTCACGTGCCGCTCCAACGAGTCCTGCTCTGGACTCGAGGGCGGTCTGTGCGAGTCCAACGGCCTGTGCAGTGTGCCCAATGCCGACTGTGTGTCTGGGCGCGAGTACGCTGAGTTCTCCGGGAGTGACTCGGGCGAGTGCGTACCGGGATCGGGCGGAACCTCGACCACCGTTGCCCAAGGTTCGACGGTGGACCCCGGCGGCAGCAGCGAGGGTGGATCGGTCTCCACCAGCTCCGCGGAAGCCGGAACGTCATCGAGCGGTGAGGGGCTGGCCGACACGGGAGCGACGAGCGGGGGTGACGACTCGAGCGTGGGTTCGGGCCCCGCGGCGGTGCCACCGTGCGGCGACGCGACGGAGGTCTATCACCACGACTTCGCCGACGGCATGTTTGCCGCTCGCGATTGGAACGTGAACAGCTTCGGCCAGGTCGAAGCCTCTTTCGACGGTGGCACGCTCACCGTGAGCACCGACGCCGACGGGATGGCGCAGCACTTTTGGTGGATGGTCAGCACGCTCTCGATTCCAACGGCCGGATCTGTGGCGATGGAGGTGGTCGAGGGGCCCCCCGTGGACTCGAACGGCACTTTTTGGCTCGAGCTGACCTCGCCAGGGGTGGCTCTGTCGTTCGCGGTCCGGGATGACGGGCTTCGCACGTCGATCAAGACGGGCGATGGCCCGTACGTGGAGCAGGCGCTTGGTCCCTACGATCCCGTTGACGACCTGTGGCTGCGGGTGCGGTACGACTCCGGTGCGATGACCGTCTTTGCGGAGACGTCACCGGATGGACTGAGCTGGTCGCCGTTCCACGAGTTCGACACCAGCGGCTTTGGATTCGACAACTTCAACGCCGACCTCGGCGGTGGGGCCCAAAGCGGTAGTACATACGTGGGCGACGTGGCCTCGGTCGCGCAAATCTCCATCTGCGAGGGTTGATCGTCGATCGCCGATGTCCGGCGACTTCGGCCACGCGTGCCGGTTTGCGCGCTGGCCATCGCGGGCGGTACCGTCCGTCGTGGCTCGTGGAACAAAGACGGTCGTCTGCATCGCAGTTGCGCTGAGCGCCTGTGGCCCGACCGTGTCCACGTCCTCGAGCGGGGCCGCGGATGGAACCGGCGGCGACACTACGGTCTCGCCGACAGGCGTGGACGACACGAGCACCACGCAGCCTGGCGTCACGTCTGTGTCGACCCAGGGCACCACGTCGACGACCGGTTCGACCGATCCCGGCCCCGACGACGATTCCAGCGGCGGTTTCCTAGGGTTCGACTGTGGCATCTACGCCCCGCCGGGGGTGCAGACCCACTGCCTCGGGACGCCCTGTAGTGTCTTTGAGCAAGACTGCGGAGGCACCTCCAAGTGCGTCCCGCTCTCCAATGGCGAGCTCCGATACGACGTAAGGCAATGCATCTCGGTGGGACCCAACCCGGGCCTCGCCGGCGACGTCTGTGCGCCGGGCGGGGGGGTCGACGGGTGTGACTTCGGACTGATGTGCTACCTCATCAACCCGGACACCCAAGAGGGCATCTGCACCCCACTGTGCCAAGGGACGCAGGACGAGCCGACCTGTGACGCTGCTCAGACAGCGTGTCTCGACGAAGTGCCGGTCTGCATGGCGCAGTGCGATCCGCTCGCGCCCGAAGCGTGTGGCGCCGGGGAAACCTGCGCCTGCACGAATGCGGAGGGCCCGTGCCTGTGCGTGCAGCAAGCGCTGCTACCGGCGGAGTATCTCGAGGACTGCGGGTCGTCGGGCGAGTGTGCCGACGGTCTTGCGTGCGCGCCGGCCGAGAACCTCGAGTGCAAGGGCGAATCCTGCTGCACGCCCTACTGCGATCTGGGGGGTCCAGATACCTGCCTCGACCTCGAGGGCGGCGAGCAGTGTTCGCCCCTGTTCGCAGGCGAGGGCGACATCGGGATCTGCATCTTCTGACGAGAGTCGCTCTTGAATCCAGCATGCGCTCCAGAATTCGGCGTCTGGCAAATACGACAGCGCTGTCGCATCTTCATGCCGTTTGCGCTGGGTCGGGGCATCACGACTCCTCCATCGCGGCGTAGACCTTGCGCCACTGCGATGCGTCGTAGACCAGGTGTGACTCCTTGATGACGCCGTTCTCGACCCGGAACCATTCGGTGGCCGGATTGACCTCGACGCCGGGGATCTCGGACTTGAACACGTAGTACGCGGCGACCCAATCGCCGGCCTGCGCCACGTGGAGTACGTCGACGCCGGTCAGCGTGGCGCCGATACTCTGCGCAAGCGGGATGAACTCCGCCTTGGAGTTCAGCTCGACCATCGGGTTCTTGAACTTGTAGTCCTCGGCCAGCAGGTCGAGCGAGGCTTGAATCTTGGAGGGGTCGTTGAACCCGCTGAGGAAGGTACGGACGGTGTCTTCGTTGCTCATGGCTTGGTCTTCGGTGGCAGGGGCCGTGGGTGTTCGCGTTTGTTTCGAGCAGGCGAGGGGAGTACTCATCGCTGCGCAGAGGAGGAGGGATTTCATTCGGTTCGTCATGGTCATCTCGGATGGTGGGGTTGAGTGCAGGGCATAGGGCTCCGCCGTCCCCACGGCGTGGGAACGTTCGGATGAACCTGCGGGGGAGAGCGGCTCAGCCGTCCGCGACGCGTACGCAGATCTCGGTGACGAGCTCGGCCGCGGGCGCGACATCTGGCCCCGCTCGGTAGATCTCGAGCACGGGCTCGTTGTGCAGCTCGACCGCGCGGCGCGGTAGCCATTTGCCGATCAACGCGACGTAGGTGTCGTTGATCGTCTCGTAGGCGCCGTGATGGGTGGCCACGGCATAACGCCCGCCGGGAATGGTGCGCTCGACTGCCCCCTCGGGGAGGGTGCCAGTGCTCGCGGCGGCATCGGTGGGCACTGCCACGCATACGTCGTAGCGGATGCGGGCGTCGTCGGTGACGTCGGGATCGTCGTAGCAGAGCCCGAAGTCCGGCGTACCGCGGCGCGTGATCCGGCGCGACTTGGCCCACTGCATGAGTCGATCCCAGGTCGAGAAACAGGCCTCGTAGGCGCCGATGTGCCGCAGTGCGATCACGCGTCGCGAGGGCTCCGCTCGCAGCACGATCGGTACGTCCCGCAGCGCGTTTGCAACCTCCTCGCGATACAGCGAGGGGGACGTGCCGAACTTCGCCGAGAACGCCCGCGTGAACGCTTCATGGCTGGCGTACCCGGCCTGAAAGGCGACCTCGGTGACGCTGTCGGGCCCGTACTTGAGGTGTTGGGCCGCGCGCTCGAGACGAAGCCGGCGCACGTGACCCATCACCGATTCATCAGTCATCCCCCGGAACACCCGATGGAAGTGATGCCGCGAGAAGCCGGCGAGCTCCGCCAGCTCCTCGGGGTGGATCTCATCGTCCAGGTGGCGCTGGATGTGGTCGAGGACCCGGTGGATGCGCTCGACCCATGGCTGACTCGCCGTCATTGCCCTTGCAGCGTAGCGGACGCGCGCAGGGGCGCTTGACCGCCAGTGCTCTGGAAAGCGGAAATCGACACCACGGCCGGGGCCGGAGAGTGAAGAGGCCGGGAGCGTGATGGCGACAGCGCCTCGCCTCTGGCCACCTTGGCAGCTGCATGGGGTGCCCGGCGATGCCTCGGGGTCAGAGCCAATAGAGACGGCGCGCGGTGATGACCAACGTGACCAGGAGCACCGCGCATCCCAAGACGAGGGCGCGCTGTCGGGTGAAACGCGTCCCCCGAGCGAGCGGAAGAAGCGGCCACATCACGACGCTGAGAAGAAGGGCGATGGCGAGCAAGGCCTCGAACAAAGCGGACGTTCCACCCCACACGGCGAGGCGGCTCCGGACCGACGGCAGCAGCTCTGGCTCATCGAGGCGCTGCAAGGTCGCTGCGTCGAATCGCGCTCGGTGTTCGAGCGTCTGGTCGACGACGAGCAGTTCGTTCCGGCTGTGCAGCACGAAGGCACCGGCGAGGGGCCAGCGAGCGACGAAGCTCTCGGCCTGGGTGCTGCCGTCTGTGTCGAGGAGCGCGATCCTCAACGCGGAACCCACAACGCCTGCAGCTGCGGTCGTTTCTTCTGGCGGGCCGACGGCTACGGTGCGTCCCTCGGCGATGATGTACTCGTTCCTGAACCGGACCGTGATCCACGCGGCACGCGGGCTCGGTCCGTCGGGGCCGAAATGGGTCCAGGCATCGCTGAGGATCTCGCTGTTTGGCGGACGTGGCATCGGACGGAACCCGTCCGCGCTCACGATTCGACTCGGTGTGAGACCCCGCAACCCTGAGCCAGGACAGCCCGCGCTCGGCTCGGGATCCTCGCTGCAACCATCGGAGGCAATGCGGTGCAGCGAGTTTCTAGACTCTAGGTAGAGGTCCCCATCGACCCGGCAGGCGGCTGTCGCTCGGAGGCCGTCGCAGGTGGTGATGGTCTCCCGTTGGGTGAGCGTGCCGTCGATGGCGAGATCGGAGAGCGTCGCAGTGCGGCTGTCCGGAGTGGTTTCGACCACGTGCAACCCGGCGCGGTCGACGGTCACCGCGAGCCCATGCCCAGGGCCCGAGAGATGTTCGCCGGGCTCGATCACGAAACCGTCGGGACCGAAGAGGGCCAGATAGTCCCCGGATTCCTCGTTGTCGTGCCCCGTGCCCGTAAACGCGATCCACGATCCGTGGACCACGGCTTGGTAGACGAGGCCCGCGTCGACGGAGAACGGGAAGCGCGTCACCTCCCCGGAGGGCAGCGCGATGCGAACCAGCTCGCGCTCCGCGAGGAGGAACGCGAAATCGTCGGTCTGGGCGAGCACGTCGCGGACCAGGACCGATTCACCCGTCGGTTGCGCTGCCCGAGGCATCCCCGCGGCGGCCGCCAAGAGCGCCCACAATCCCGCCGAGGCAAGGAGCCCGACCGCAAGGAGTCCGTACAACACCCGGGGCGAATGCCGCTGTTGGGGCCATGCGACGAAGACCACTGCTGCAGCGGCGATAGCGAGGAGGTCCACGGTCGGAGTGTACGGTCCTGGGGGTTCAGTGGGTTCACGATACGCCGACTCGTGATCCGGAGCCGCTGTCTGCGGGGGTCGGCGACATACGACAACACGGCGCATTCCGGAAACGGGGGGCTTCGTCGAGCCACAACGCGTCAGCTGTGCCCCATCTTCCCTAGGTGATTGCACGACGAATCAACAGCCTGGGAGCCCTCGCCGCCCCCCGATCTGCACGCGCATCGTCAGGCGTGGCGCTGGTCTCTTCTATGGGCCGCAGTACTCACGGGCCGTGTAACCATCGAAGCCGTCCTCGGGGTGGCTTGCCGGGGTGAGCAGCGCTCGGTCTCGCGGTTCCTCCGCTTTGGGCCCAAGCCAGGTCGCCGCGCGAACGGGGCTCCCCCACAGGAGCCACTGCGGGCGCGTCCCATCCGTGATCGCACCTGACAACCTCCTGGCGGGTAGCGCTTCGGTGTCGCCCGCCCAGTCATAGCTCCGCAGCTCATCGACGAGGTAGCCAAAGACAACCGACTCGTCGCCACACGGGTTGCGCTTCGGATCGGCGATTGGATCGTCGCGCCAAACGGCCTCCAGAACAAGTTCGCGCAGCGGCGTTCCCGGAATTGAAGCCTGCATCGCCCACCACTCGTCCGGGCGGGTCTCCCAATCGCCGTCCCCGAGCTGCTCGAGGTCGGGCGCCAGGGCCGACGGACCCGCCCAGTCTCTCGGCCAGGTTTTGGCGCTCACCCGTTTGAAGGTGCCAACATTGGCGCGAGCCCAACGCACATCGTTGCCGGGCTCGCCCCCGCTCATCGCGACGGGTGCCCACGGGGTCTTGCATCCGGTGAGCGCGTAACTCAGGTCCAAGTTGTCGACATCGGGCTCTGGGACTGCCCGTTCTTCCGCCCGGTCATCGTCGGCAATCGACGTGTAGATTCGAACCATCGCCTTACCCACCGTGGCGCGACAGGGTCCTTGCGGACCGATGAGCCACACCGACTCACCGAGGCCATGCTTGGGGGCCCACGGGACCTCTTCGACCTCGATCTTGTCCATCAGACGTCCGCCACGCTCTTTGATCCAAGCCGCCGCGCCTTTTGGCCAATGGTCCCGCTCTTCGTCGATGGGCCACGTCCCTGCACTGAGCGGCCATCCCCAGACACCGACCAAGGCCCTGGGTTGCCCGTCCACGGAGAGCACCGGCACGAGCGTGGTGCGGTCATCCGCCTTCGTGGCCTGTTCGACGTGCTCGGCCGGCTGGATGGTTTCGGTCGAGCCCGTGCTCGCCAGCGTCTCTGCCCCCACTTCGGTCGAGGGACTCCTTGCGCATGCAAGTACCGACAGCATCAAGGAGACGGCGACTCCGTTCCCAAGCAACGATCTCAACGGAAGAGTCACGCCCCACACTACCCGATTCGCGCTTGGCGAAACCCGCTGGGAAGACCGGATACGGCATCGGTCCAGACGCTGCGCCTGTCTACGCCCAGAAATCGCGCCGCTCGGGCGAACGACTGCTCGGGTGAGCGTTGGCCGTCAGCACCGCCAATGACGATGCACGGGCGGGGGACGGCGACGGACGAGCATGCGAGATAGAAAGAAGGAAAAGAAGTCAAAGCACGTCTCAGTCGATTTTTCGCTCCTGCCCGGTCGTCGACTCGGAGGCTCCGGCTCGCCGGAACAGCCACATGGTATTTGGATTTCGCGGGTGGGCACGATGTCGACGGTGGTTACCGTCGCCTCGTCGTCCCCGAAAGGAAACGTTCCCACGACGATGACGAACGCCTCCTTGCCCCGAATCTGAGAGGGATCCAGTGTGATCGTTCGGTCGCGCGTCGGGCACACGCTGTGGGTATCGGCCAGAGCGTTGCTTAGGTCTTTGACTGCGATCCGGAAAACCGCAAAGGGCCCATTCGCATACGCGGTCGCGATGGGCGTCACAGGTCCATGGGGTCGGGAATGAGGTCGATGAAGGCGATGACCTTGGGCGAGAGTTGTCTACGGGTCGGATACACGACGTGCACTGGCACATCAGGCGGAGACCACTGGGGGAGCAGCCGCCCCCAAGCACCCTCATGAGCTCTTCCTCGGCTCATACTCCGTCCACACGAGCGCGGACGCCCTGCGCCGAGGCGAAGCGGAGATCCGGCGCATTGGCCGAGAGCTCAGCGCCCAGGGCAAACGAAGCTACGCGCTGCAACGCTACGGCTGAGCCGCAGCCCCCAGCAAGGCTGAGGTGTGCTGCTCTGTGGCTTTCACGTTGAGAACCACGCAATCGCAGATCAGGTGCTCCCGCCACAAGGGCTCTCCACCACCTTGCAGTCGCGGTCCTGCTCACAAGCCCGCATTGCCTGCTCCTGCTCCCCTTTCCGCTGTGCGGCCTCGCTGCAGCTCAACTGCGCATCGATGCCCGCGCAGGGACCGGGGTCCGGACGAGTAGCCGCAGATTCCTCGCGGATGCTCAGACTGGCGATGCTCGGACTGGCCGAGAACGGGCCCGAAGCGTCCGTGTTCTTTGCGCATCGTGCAGGCCGAAAGTCCAGCGCTGTGCACGAGGAGAAGCCCCTCAGCCGTGGCGGCCCCGAAGTTCGCGCAGTCCCCGACCGGTGCGCTCACGGAGCAGCGTCCGAAGCGTTGCACCATCTTGATACCCGACTTGCGCCGCGATCTCGTCGATGCTTCGGTCGGTCGTCTCCAGTTGATGGCGCGCATGCTCCACGCGCAAGTCCTGCACGAAAGACAGGGGCGACTTCCCCAGCACACGCTGGACGCGTCGACCAAGCGTTCGCCCGCTTGCGCCCACGGCACGCGCCGCGGCGTCCAACGAGAACGCACCCAGGTTGGCGCGTGCCCACGCCTCGAAGCGTTCGACCAGCGGATCGCTGTGCACGACCTGGTCGGGAATCGAGTATGCCCCCTGCGAAGGGCGACGATCGAAGGTGAGGTAGCGCGATGCCGTGCGAGCCAGTCTGGGGCTACGCCGTCGCAGCACATCCATCGCCAAGTCCAGGTGCGCCAGAGCGGCACCCGCGGTCACGATACCCGACGCACGGACAAGCATCTCCTCCTCCTGCAGCTTCACCGCCGCGAAGCGCTCGCGGAATGCGGCCGCGAGCCACCAGCTCGTGGTCGCCCGCCGACCGTCGAGGAGCCCGCCAGACGCCACGACGAAGGTCGCAGTACAGGCCGCCGCGATGACGGCCCCTGCGCCCTTCCACTCGCCCAGTGCCGCCGCCGCTTCCTGGACCTCCGAGCGGCGCAGCGCAACGTCGAGCCCTGCGGGTGTCTTGTCCGACAACGCCGGAACCACGACGACGTCAGGCGCAGCGCTTGGCAACGGCACCACAGGCACGCGAAGGCCCTGACCTGTGGCGACGCGCCGCCGCATACCGACCTTTTCCACGTCGAATCGAGTGCTGCGGGCCGCATGCTCGTTGGCCAAAGCGAACGTATCCAAAACCGCTGCGAGCCCTGTGTCGAACACGCCGCCGAGAACCAAGACCGCCACCCTCATGGCGAAAACGATATCAAACTTGGCGTTTTCGCCACCTGTGAAATGGGCATCACGGCGCTAGGTTGAGTCCATGGAAAACGTCAAGACCTCTCTCGTCGTCCGCCTCATCGCAAAACCTGGCAAAGAATCCGCGCTGGCCGAGTTCCTCTCTGGCGCCCTTCCCCTGGCGGAAGCGGAGGCCTTCACCCCCGTGTGGTTCGCCCTGCGAGCGAGCGCAAACACCTTCTACATCGTGGACGCGTTCGCCAACGCCGAAGACCGAGCCAAGCACCTCGCAGGTGAGATTGCCGCGGCGCTGATGGCCAACG
Source organism: uncultured Pseudomonadota bacterium (assembly GCA_913061055.1). Classification (GTDB taxonomy): domain Bacteria; phylum Myxococcota_A; class Polyangia; order Nannocystales; family Nannocystaceae; genus CAJXVA01. The sequence goes on along the minus strand of CAJXVA010000333.1, from coordinate 1,474 downwards.
CAGACGTCCTGCTCGCCGAGGCACCGAGCATCACGGAGGCCGATGTCATGGCCGTGAAGCTTCCCTAGTACCTCACGCCCGAAGTCCGTGCCGGGTTTCTGCGGCCCCCCCCTGCGGGGTGTGGGGGGCCTCCGAAACCCTCGGTTGGTCAGACCTGCGTTCGGTACTTTCCGTCTTTGCCGCTCCGCATCCCTCCGGGACGCTCCGCTCTCTCGCTCCGAAGCCTCTCCCGAAACCCGGAACGGACTTGAGAGCTGACGTACTAAGTGTCCTGTGGTGAAACCCGACACGACGCCTCGCTCGCCTTCGCCATCCGCCGCGCCGGGTTTCACCAAGGGCTACGAGACGCCGCTCATCGCCGCAGCCGCCGAATCCCAAACCCCAGCAGTACGACGACCCCCGCGGGCAGACCCATCAGCACCGTTTGCTTGAGAAGTGGGCCGGCGACCCGGACGAGGGGCGAGGGCGGCTGCCGCGGGGGCCGCTTGGGCCCTCCCTCCTTTTGACGGGCGGCACGCTGCGCGGCACGCTCTTGTCGGTGGGTCTCGGCGCGCTAGGTCGAGCCCAGCGGGACAAACAACAGGCTGGCCAAGACGCTGACACCCAGCACGATGGCGAACCGTCGGGCCAGCGTGTTCACGCCGCCTCCTTGCGCCGACGTAGTGCGTTGAGAATCCACTTGGCGTGCAGGCCGAGATGGATGCCCACCAGCGGCAGCAGCAGGTTCGAGTTGAGGTGATGCGCGTCGTCCCAGAACCCGTCCGGCACGAAGGTGAACATTGCCCTCGAACTCGGCGATGGCAACGGGACCCCACAACACCGGCCCCTCCATATCGGGACCGGGGCGAATCACGGGGTGAAGTCAGTCCCGGCCAGGGGCGTGTAGGCGGCGTTGCCCGTCTCGTAGTTCATCTCGTCGGCGATCAGGGGAAGGTACGCGGGAAAGGAGCCTTCGCCGGTCCTCGCGCCCGTGTAGCGCAGATTGTCCGCGCTGAAGGTCGTGATCGTCCCCGCCGCCTCGCTCAGCGAGCTGGGGATCATCGAGCTCTGTCCATCGAGGGCGTCGGCGTCGTCGGTCCACACGTTGGGAGAGGAGAACGCGACACCCGCAAGGAACGTCGGGGCGTCGTCCGAGCCGGTGTACACGAACAGGTTGTCGCCGTTGCCCGCGATTCCCCAGTTGCCAGTGTCATCGTTGGCGATCGACCCGACGTCGGGCGTGACCGACAACGTCGACGGGGCCGAAACACCGACCTCGAAGACCGTGCCGGCGGCGAGGTCGTCGGAGATCACGAGGCTGCCCGTGCCTTCGGGGGTCTCGAATGCTCCGCTCGTTTCGTTCCATGCCCGCTCGGTGAACCGCAGCTCGGTGCCCGCAGGAACGTCGGTGAGCGCCACCAAGGCAAAGCCCTCGGGAAGGTCCGAGCTGTCTCTTATACACATCTCCGAGCCCACGAGACCTCTCTACATCTCG
>CAJXVA010000332.1 GCA_913061055.1 uncultured Pseudomonadota bacterium | reverse complement strand
ACGAGATGTAGAGAGGTCTCGTGGGCTCGGAGATGTGTATAAGAGACAGGGTATGCATGGGGGCACTCCTAGCGCGTCTATGGGGCCGATGGGTGGGGCGTCTTGCCCTGTGAGCGGGGTCGGAGCGCTTCTGCTGGGGACCGGTGGGAACGGTGGGGCAAAGTGCACCGCTGCGGGAGCGGACACGGGGTGTGTGAACCCCGCTCAGCAAGGCCCCGGGGGTTCCAGCCGGTTTGCACAAGTTGTGCATCGATGCACGAGATGCGTACACAACTCATGTGCTGCGGTGTGGGGAACACTACTGATCTCGCCGGCATAGCCCTTGCTCTGTCTGGTTCCCATGGATGGCATGTGTCGAGGGGGTTGGTGGTCCTGGGTCGCTGCGCTGGGGTTCGGTCTGGGCGGATGTGCGGATCCGCAGGGGTCGTCGTTTGGCTCCCCCGAGCCCGGCACGGCGAGTTCGTCGGCCGGAACGGATGGCAGTGACAGCGATGACGAGAGTTCGGCCGGGGCGGAGGGCTCCTGGGGAGACTCCACCGGGATGGACGATCCCTCCGACCCCACGGTGGATCCGAGCGATCCGACCAACCCGAGCGATCCAACCGACCCGACCGATACCGGCGATCTCCCACCGATGACCTGCACCTACCAGTCGACGACGTTTGGGAGCCCGTTGCAGGAACTCGATGTGATCGACGACCCGAATTCGGGAGTCCGGCTGTCCTTCACCGTGCCGGGCCTTCCCGCACCCGAACTCGTCAGCGCTGCGGAGCTCCGGTTCCGCAGCTACGACTCCGACCACCCCGGCGAAGAAGGCCGGATCTACGTGAACGACGGCGGGCCGTTCGACCTCCCGGCCAATGCTGCGTGGGACAACGCCGAGGCGACCGGCGCTGTGGACGTTCTCTCGGCGCTCGAGGCTGGGAACAACCGCATCGAGTTCGGCCCCGGGCCGCTGGATCGGTCGTTCTTCCGTATCGGCGATGTGGAGCTGATCGTGACCGCGGCCGTCGACGACTGTGAGGAGGTCGACGAGACGGGCGGGGACGAGGGCGATGGTGTCGAGCAGATGCTTCACTACTCGGACGCCGAGTACACGGGGCGCAACAACTGGGTGTGGCGTTGCCAAGGCGGGTTCGACTACGCGTTCACGGCCGCCAGTTCGGAGCACATTCCCACCGACTGCGAAGGAGAGTATGCGCCCGATGGGTCTGCCCACGGCACCGCGACCTTCCACTTCGCAGACGTGGTCGAAGACGACTACTTGGTCGAAGTGCACGCGTATCACACGTTCAACCGCAACCCCGGCGGCGCAAGGATCATCGTCGACGGCGTGACGGGGTTCGTGCAGCAGCGAACCGGGATGGAAGGGGAAAGCTCCTTCGAGACTGCGCAGTGGGGCGTTGCGCACCTGAGCGGGGACGTGGACATCGTGCTCGACAGCTCCCAGGGGGGATACGCGAGTGATGCCGTCAGCTGGATTCGGATCGTGCCGCAATGAAATCGGAAAACGTTTTCCGATTTGCGGTCGGGACCCTGATGCTGGCAGCCGCGTGCGACTCCGCCGGGCCGGGCGGAATGCCGGCGGAAGGGGCGACGTCGACCACCGGTGTGGCGGCCACGTCCGGCGACGATCCCGGTCCAACGTCGACGGGACCAGACGAGGCGACCGAAGAGGGGCCCACGACGATGGGCTCCCCCGGGACCACGACCGAGGGTGGTGAGACCACGACTGCCGGCACCACCGATGCCGAACCGTTGGTCATCGCCGGATGCGAAGCCGTCGGGACCGTCGACAGCGATGGCGTGTTCTCGATGGCGAGCTTCGCGGGACGGCTTCAGATCGGCCAGTTCGGCTACGGCCGCGAAACCACGAGCATGCAGTACGCCTACCCGCCGTTCGCCAAGGTGGAGCCGGGGCTGTTGAACATCGGAGAGTCGGTCTGTGCCATGACCGAGTTCCAAGGCTGGCTCTACGCCAACACCGAGAACAGCGGCGACATCCAGCGGAGCAGCGACGGCGAGCACTGGGAGCGGGTCCACGATGGCGACAGCGGCGTGATCGGCTGCGACCTCGTCGCCCACGACGGCCAGCTGTATGCGGTGAACTACGACTACGACCAGCAGAACCACGGCCGGATCCTCCGGTCCGGGGATGGCGTCGCTTGGGCGACCGTCTACGACAGCGGCGCGGGAGCGTCTCGGTACCTCCGCGAAATCGCATCGCACAAGGGCCGGCTGTGGGCGTTCTCCGTCGATACCCAGACCAACCAGGGCTACGTGCATCGCTCGCTGGACGGAACGCGCTGGGACGAGCAGGCCACGCCAACGCGCTTCTTCCGGTCTGTGAACTGGAACGGCGACCTCTGGCTCTCCAGCACCGAGCGCAGCTCTAACGGCGTCTCGGGGCTGTGGCGAGTGGGGGACGATGACTTCGAGCTCCGCTACACCTCGGTGCGGCCCTACGTCACCGAGCTGGCCGTGTGGCGCGGGGCTTTGTTCGCGGGGACCTCCGATGGCTGGAAGGACGACGTGGGGACTTCGAGCGTCTTGATGAGCCGAGACGGGGAGAGCTTCGAGCAGGTCTGTGACGACTTCCCGGAGCTGGCCGCGTGGAGCTTGGCGGTGCACGACGACCGGTTGTTTGTCGGGACGTGGGAGTTCGGGGGCAGCGGCCGGGTGTACGAGGTGGTGGCGGAGTCGATCGGCGGCGGCTGACGGCCAGGTGTGATTCCTTTTTTTGACCGCTGGTGAAACAAGACGGCCCCCGCGGCAACGACCCCAGCATGATTCGTGCCTCGCATGTCCGTGCCTACGTTGCCCTACTCCCCCTGTGCGGCCCGCTGTGGCTGGGCTGTGGCGACGACTCGGGGGACCCTGTTCTGGGGGAGACGGATACGGAGGCGACCGACACGGGCGACCCGGCGGGCCTGATGACGGTGACGCCGATGACGCTCTCGCTGGCGGTTGGAGCCAGCGCCGACGTTGTCGTCAGCGGAGACACCACGCCGTTTCCGCTCGAGCCCGACGATGCGGAGTTCCTGATGTCGTGGACAACGATGGGGAGCGTGTCGGTGGTCCATGCCGGGGGGATTGCCCAAGGCGATCTCGTACCCGCCCGCAACGCACAGTACAGCGAGACGTTCACCGTCACCTGCGACGTCGAGGCGCCCGGTACCGCCACGTTTGATCTCCAAGGTCTCGGGAGCGTGCTGGCGATTGCCACCGTCACGGTCACCTGCAGCGATGCTGCGGGCTCGACCACCGGTACGACTTCGACCACGGGCTCCACCTCGCTCGACCCCGAGACGAGCTCGGGAACCGGCGATCCGCCCTCGGCGCTGAGCAGCGTGTACTGCTTCGACCAGTTCGGGGCGGGGCTGGCCCGCATCAATCTGGGCGATGATCCCAGCCTGGAGATGGAGGCGTTCGTGGGGCACGTGTCGGGCGGCGTCGCCTTCGGCAACGATCCGATCACCTTCGTCGGCGGTTTGTTCCCGGAAGATGGCGAACCGCTGCTCGTCCGCTATCGAGACTGGGCGCTCGACGACGAGCCGGACGCTGAGATCGCCCACGACTCGCCGAACCTCTTCACGGCCGCCTGCCCAAGCTCACAGGGCGTGCTCTTCGTCGGCAACACGACCGACAGCATGGTGTGCGACTTCGATGCCGGGAGCTGCACCGAAGTCATGACCCCGATCCCGCTGAACACGTGCCAGTGCGCGGGGCCGGACTGCATCGCGGGCGCGTTCGGACGCACCGGCCTGCTCGTCTCGGACGACGGTGGCCTGACCTTCACCGCGCAGGGCAATGAGTACCGACCCAACCGCATCTTCGGCGACGGGCAGGGCGTGATGGCCTTCGACGACACCTTCTTCCTGGTGTCCCGGGTCAGCCAAGACTCGGGGGCCAGCTTCTTCGAACCGACGGTGCCCGCAGGCTTCGACGGTTGGACGCCGTACATCGTGATCGAGGACCGCATCGTGGGCGGGGTGCCCTTCATGCCAGGCGAGTTGCTGGTGTCGAGCAACGAGGGCGTGGATTGGTTCTCGGAGCCGTTCTCGGACGAGAACTACCCCGAGCAGATCATCCGCACGACCCAGGGAGACCTCGCCGCCGTCACCGAAGCCGGTACGGTCTTCCACCAGCCCGCTCCCTTCGACGGGGCTTGGCAAGAAGTCCCCGGTCTCTCGGTGCCGTTCCTCGGCCGCTGCTTTGGCCGCTGAGCGCGGGATTTCTGGAAAATGTTGGCACCCGGCTGCGACCGGGACCCATTCGTCCCCGAGGATCTGTTCGTCGTCGGAGCACCACAACCATCGTTCTCCTGGCTCGGCCGATCAAACCACCGCGTGCCCACGTTCGCGGTTGTGCGCCGTCATGTGCTTGTTCGGAGAGCTGTCACAACACAGTGTGAGCCCGCAGGACTGGCAGGTGCGCAAGTGCACCCACCGAGCCCCCATCTTGTGCGCCTCCTGATCCGACAGGCTGGAACCGGGTGTCCCCGTGCTCACGTTGGTACGCGGTGATTCCACCGGAGTCGTGGACTCCCACGGAGCCCACTTGGTTCCTCAAGGCGAAGCCCTCGCCCGTGCATCGGGACGCCTGGACCCGCGTCCGAGGTTTGTCCGTATCATCGTGCGGGTGAAGAGCGGCCAACAGCGCGTTTGGGGAACGGCGGTTCTTGGAGTGCTGGCGTTCGGCGCTGCTTCGGGCTGCAGCTCAAGGCTTCCCTCCACCGGGGCATCGTCACCACGAGTCCCGACCCCAAAGGCCTCGGCGTTGTCGTCATCCCCGGTTGCGCTCTCCGGTTTTGTGGTGCTTTCGGGCGGGACCCGTCTTCATGCCCGGCCCGAGACCGGATCGGAATTCGTCACGCTGCCGGCGGCGTCTGGGTCGAATCCGATGCTTCGCCGATTCGTGGCGTTTGAAGTGGTGGGAGGTCGCGGGGCGTGGGTGGAAGTTCGAAACCTCTCGCCTGCAGATTGGGGGTTGCACTGTGTGCCCGGGTCCGCCTTGCTCAGTCGCGTCACCCTCACCGCATGGGTGCGCCGGGGCGAGCTCATCCCCGTCTTGCGGCGGCCGAGTCGAAGCCGTGACGCTTCAGGCGCCACGTTGCGATTTGCGCCCGGAGTTCCGGTCGACGACCACGCTGGCATCGTGCCGGCACTCTCCCCGACTCGAGAGCCGTTCCCGCTCGACCCCGCGTTGGTTGGATTGTCGTATCGGCCCTCCACATTCTCTTCTCCCGTCGTCCGCGTCCGCTCACCGCGGGACAGGCCCTTGAAGTTCGACGGAGCGGAGCTTCACAGCGGTCAGTTCGAGGGCGCCGACGTCCACATCGTGGACGAGGGGCGCGGAGTCTGGACCCACGGGCCCGCTGTGTATTCGGTCACGCAGCGCAACGGGTCGCAGTGGGTCACGGTGGGCGACCGTTGCATGCGACTCGAGGTTGCCGACGCGGTCACTCTTCACGACCATGCGACTACAGAGACGTCGGGACCCGGCGCGTCGTTCGACACGATCGGAGGGCTCCGGCCTGGGAACGAGTCGGCCACAGCGTTCGGGAATCCGGAGCGACAAAGGACGCGTATCCCGGCCGGAGCGACCGTGCATTGGCCGGACGGGACCGTTGCAGGGACGGTCCCGCAGGACTTCGAGGTGGAGGGGCCGCCCGAGCAACGCGGGGACCTTGCCTGCATCTCCCTGATGGGGCACTGGTCAGGCACGAAGTTTTGCTTCGACCCGGACGTCCTCGAGATCGACCTGGTCCCGCAACGGGGCGTCGGGCCCCAGGACACTTGGGGATCTCGATCGATGTCGTATGGATGAACCCGATCCTCAGAACCCCGTTGGCCACTGCTTCCCGTGAGAGCGTCTCGAAGGCGGAGCCCAGCCCGAGCGCGAGAGCCCGGCGTCCGAGCCCAGGTCCTCTTCGACGCGTTGGGGCAGGCAGTGCGTATGCGATCTCAGGGCGAGAGGGCGAGGGCGAGGGCGACACGTTGGAGGCGCCGACTGCGACGTACGAGGTCGATCTATGGGCGTACGTTCGAGACGGCAGACCCACGTCGGCTCGGACCCACAGCCGAGAGGTGCACGCGGACCCAGGCACGCGCTGGGTCGAGCAGTGGTCGTACGCCGATGGGTTTGGCAACCTCGCGCAGACCAAGGCCCGAGCCGAGGCGGGGTTGGCCCCCGTACGCGACGAGGCCGGCTCGCTGGTTTTGGGCGCCGACGGGCAACCGACGCTTGTGCAGGTGAGCGAGCGCTGGGTGGGCAGCGGGCGGACGATTCGAAACAACAAGGGGCTGCCGATCAAGCAGTACGAGCCGTTCTTCTCCGACCGGGCCGACTACGAGGATGAGGCGGTGCTGGTGGAGACGGGCGTGACGCCGATCGTGCACTACGACCCGATGGGAAGAACGGTTCGGACCGAGCTGCCCGACGGAACGCTGGCGCGGGTGGAGTTTTCCCCGTGGCTGGTACGGAGCTACGATCCGGGCGACACCGTGCTGGAGTCGGCCTGGCATGCGGCGCGGGTTGGCGGTGAGTTTGGTGCGCAGGCGCAGCGGGCCGCGGAGCGATCGGAGGTCTATGCGGACACGCCGAGTACTGCCGTGCTCGACCATCTGGGCCGAGCGTTTCTTCAGCGGGAGCACAATCGGTGGGTGGGCCCCGATACGGGCGATGTCAGCGAGACGTTCCCCGAGACGCGGGCGGTGTTGGACGTGGAGGGGACCGTGCTGCGGGTGGTTGATGCGCGCGGGAACGTGGCGCAGGAGAACACCTACGGCCCCGGCGGGGGGACGCTGCGGACGCAGAGCGTGGATGCCGGGAGTCGCTGGGCGTTGTCGGCGGTGGACGGAACGCCGCTTCGGAGTTGGAACAGCCGGGGAGTTCGGTCGTGGGGGCGTTTCGACGCGCTGCGTCGCCCGACGCATGCTTTCGTGCAGGAGCCCGAGGCGGGGACTCGGCTGGTGACACGAACGGTGTATGGGGAGTCGTTGCCGGATCCGGAGGCGACGTATCACCGCGGGCGGGCGTACCGGGTCTACGACGGCGCGGGCGTCCAAACGGCCGTTGCGCACGACTTCTCGGGCAACGTGTTGGCGCAGACGCGAGTGCTGGCGGCGGCATTCGAGGAGACGGTGGACTGGTCGGCGCTGGCCGAGATTGAGGACGTCGTCGATCTGGAGAACGCGGCGGCGGCGTTGCTGGAGACGGAGGTGTTCGAGACGTCGGGCGCGTTCGATGCACTGGGGCGTTCTGTTTCGCAGCGCTCACCGGACGGAACGGAGCTGAACTACGGATACAACGATGCTGCGCTGCTGGAGTCGGTGACGGGCCGCATTCGTGGTGCGAACGAGGTCACGGCGTTTGTTTCGAACGTGGACTACAACGCCCGAGGCCAGCGGACGCTGGTGGCGTATGGGAACGGGACGCAGACGACGTACACGTACGACCCGCAGACGTACCGACTGCAGCAGTTGCAGACGCAGGGCGGAGGACAGACGTACCAAGACCTGCGGTACTGGTTCGACGCGGCGGGGAACATCGTCGAGCAGCAGGACGGCGCGCAGCAGGCGACGTACTTTGACAACGCGGTGGTGGAGCCCGGGCAGCGGTTCGCCTACGACGCGCAGAGCCGGCTGGTGTGGGCGAGCGGGCGAGAGCACCGCTCGCTGAGCCAGCCGACGCACGAGAGCTTCGGGTCGGTGTCGCACCGCGAGGATGGGGCTGCGATGCGGCGGTACACGCAGCGGTACGTGTATGACGTCGTCGGGAACATCCTGCGGATGCAGCACGCGGCGGACGGCGGGGACTGGACGCGGCGCTACGTGTACGCGGAAGACGGAAATCGCCTGCTTGCGAACTCGGGGCCTGAGGATGCGGGGGACCAGCACAGCCACACGTACGGATATGACGTCCACGGGAATATGACGTCGATGCGGCACCTGAGCGAGGTGCAGTGGGACTTCGCCGACCGGATGCAGAGCGCCGACCTGGGCGGCGGCGGTACGGCGTACTTCGTGTACGACGCAGCCGGGGAGCGGGTCCGCAAGGTTCGAGTGAACGAAGGCGGCGGGCGGAGCTTCGAGCGCATCTACGTCGGCGGATTCGAGGTCTATCGCGAGCGCGTGGGCGGGACGGTCCGGCTCGAGCGGGAGAGCGTGCACGTCGGTGACGACGTGGGGCGGATGTGTCTGCTGGAGACACAGACGGTGCGGGACGGGGAGGCTGTGGGCGAGCCGCAGACGGTGCAGCGGTACCAGTACGGCAACCATCTCGGGTCGGCGGCATTGGAGCTGACCGAGGACCGGGAAGTGATCTCGTACGAGGAGTACCACCCGTACGGAACGAGCTCGTACCGGGCAGCGAACTCAGGCGTGGACGTGTCGGAGCGGAGGTACCGCTACACGGGGAAGGAGCGGGACGAGGAGACGGGGCTCGGGTACCACGGGGCTCGGTACTACGCGTGTTGGTTGGGGCGGTGGACGGCGAGCGACCCGATTGGTCTCGGTGATGGGGTGAACCGGTACGCCTATGTGCGCGGCAGCCCGATCTCCCTGCGCGATCCGAGCGGGACCAAAGGTGCTGACCCTGACGAAGCGCAGCCGCTGAACTCCGACATCGAGACCGCAAAGAGTGAACTCGTCGGCATCGACCTGGCGGAAGCAGCACCGGGTAGTGACAAGGCTCGTCAAGCTGCCGAGGCGGTAGAGATCCTTCGGGAGCTGCAGGGGATCGAAACGTCGGCTGCAGCGGCGACGGTTCCGGAAGCTTGGCGGGGAGGTGGCCGGCGGGTGAGGGACTGGGATGCGTACGGGGACGAACTCGTCGAGGCGAGAGACTCCAAAGCAGGGTCAGCGGCGAAAGGAGCAGCTGTGCTCTACATCGGCGCAGGCGCAGCGGTCGTGACAGGAGGTGCCGCCGCCGGACTCGTTGGGAGCACCGCACTCGGCGCGGGCGGAACGATGGGTGCCCTCGCGGGTGGAACGGTGGGGGCCCTTGGCGGTGCAGCAGGTGGGGCGGTCACAGACGCTGGGCTGGAGTTGCTCAATCAGAGCGAGACCGGGAGCTACCATACGGGCCGTGTTGTTGCGGCGACTGTCCGAGGCGGGGCGATCGGCGGGGCGCTTGGGCTCGTGTTCGGAGCGGCTGCGGGCGCACGGGCTCCGAACCGAGTTCCCCCGAGCGAAACGCCGCGCACGACGACGGCTCCAAGCGGCGCAGGGAAGAGTACGAATCCGAACGGGATTCCGCGAACGACCTCGGCTGCGGGGCCTGGACAGGCAAGTACGACTCCGAGTGGCACCGGAGCTACAAGCGCCGCGGAGCGGGGAGCTAGCGTCGGCGCTGGAAAATGGGACTACATCTTTGGCCAGGCCAAGGGGACGAAAAATGCCGCCCACAACGCACCCCGGACGCAGCAGAACGTCGAACAGATGAGAAGACTCGGCGTTCACAACACCGAGCAGGGACGGAAGATTCTGCAAGACCATTTCGACGAGGTGGTCCAGGACCCATCGAACGTGATCCGAAACGAATCCAACAAATGGGGTACATTCGAAACTCGCGAGTCACTGTTCGTCGGGCCCGGAGGGTCGGCAAAGTTCGAGACAACCTGGGAAGTCATGGCGAACGGAGCCCGCAGGTTGACCACGATCATTCCAAGAGGAAGAGGACCGCTGTGAGCACTGGATTTACCGACGCACCATCTGAGACCGACTTCCTCGCTGCATTCGCCGTTGAACCGGTCGAATCTGCTCCCCAAGACGGTTTCTGGTGCTACTCATTCGAGTCGGAGGGCGGCGATGCCGTTCGGCTCTCGTTCAACGCCCATGAACGCTCCGTGCAAACTGTGTACGAGTCGAATGGGCGGGCCGTCTGCACCGTTGTTCACGAGAACGCGGAGCAGATTCGGATCAACGACGAGAAGGGCGAGGTTAGTATCACTGTGGAGTTCGCGCACGGGCGTGACGAGTGTCGAACTCAGCTACGGCTTCGAGTGCTCCCGGAGTTGGAGATCAGCTGGTCCTCGTTGAGGGTGTAGCCGCGATAATCTTCGTGGTGGGGGCAGAGCGGGAATACCGTGCCCGACCCGGCGCTGTTCTGGCGCAGAAGGGGGAGTGGCAAGAGCCTCAAGGGGGGCTATTCGTGAGGAACAAGTCGCCAGGCTCGCTGGCGGTACCGTCTCGCGTGAAGAGGTCGTGACGTCGATCGGCCGCACGGACCTGGATGTGATCGGGCCGAGCAACGAACTCATCGCTGTCGGAGGTCCCGGGAAGGCAAAAGACCTTGGAAAGCTCGGAACTCAGCTCAAGAAACTCCAACTGGTCGCTGCCGACCGGGGAGTGCCCGCGCAAGGCTTCTTCGCCGAAGGGACCCCTGATTCGGTGCTTGACTTCGCCGCGAAGCGGCTTGGCTCCTATAACGTGTTCACGTTCAATCGTTCAATGACCAGGGGTACACACTTTTTCGGGGCAAGACGAGGAAATGAACGCAAACTATATCGGAGTCTATTTGAACGTCAGCGGCGGCTTGGGCTTGGCTGTCCTGGAGAGTCTTGTTCGCGAAGGTGGATTTCAACTCCTGAACAAGCAGAGTGGCCGAACTACGCGTATAGACGACGAAGGCGAGTCGCTTGAGACGACGTCCTCCGTGCTGGCGGCGCGAATGTGTCGAAGTGAAGATACTCGCTTCCAGCTTTGGGAGTCGAGTTGGACCGGGAAACACCCTGGCGACCTGTACTGTCGCGTACTCTTTAAGTCCGAGGCCGCGGTTGTCGAGTTCGGAGACCTTCCGCGCAATTCGGATTCACTGGTGAGGGGATTGTGGCGGCGCTGCTGCGAAATGCTCGATGATGGCGGAATCCTCGGCGTAGTAGTGGATCTCTCCGGAGTGACCGAAGATTTTGCTGACTGGGACGCCTTCTTCATCGGTCAGAAGAACTACCAGGGCCCCTGTCCCGATATTCTGTGTGTTGGACGCGGGGCGAGTGAGCGTGTCCCTTCCGAGTGCGATAAACACCGCCAAGAAGTTCGCGGCCCCTACATCATCAGGTTTGGAATTGCCTCGAAAAAGTGGACGGTTTGCTAAGCGGCTCGCGCCGCGGTT
>CAJXVA010000331.1 GCA_913061055.1 uncultured Pseudomonadota bacterium | reverse complement strand
GGACTGGAGGTCCGTCGAGCGCCGAGCAACGCGGCCACAAGTGGCCAGAGGCGTGTATTGCGGGTCGAATTCAAACCGGTCGCCGCTCTAGCAGCCCGTGGTGAGACCCGGCGCGGCGGATCGCGAAGGATTTTCCGTTCCTGGGTAGGAGCCGAAACGCCGCTGTACTGGGTGTACTGCCAGTTTCGGCGACGCCGCTCGGAGCGAAAAGGACGAGTGAGACGTCGTGTCGGGTTTCACCACGGGCTGCTAGGGATGAACGCCGGGGATGACGTCACACTTGTCGGGTTCGCGACAGACACCGTCGGCGCAGATCAACCCACCGGAACAATCGAGCCAGCACGGATCCCCGGGGGCGGTTGCCTCGGGTTCGCAGACACCGTCGATACACGTTCCCTCGGCGCAGGAGTGCGGCAGGCTCTCGCACACGTCGCCCAGGCTCGCCCGCGGAGCGCAGGTCCCTTCCGCCGGAAACGAAGATGCGCCGGTGAGGCAGAACAGCGATGGGCCGCAGTCGTCGAGCCAGACCCCCTGTGTACAGCTCTCGCCCGCCTGCCGGTCCCCAACGAGAACTCGACAGTCGGGAACCGAACCCTCGATCTCACAGCCTTGGGACTCAAGCTGCTCGAGCACCGCGAGGGCACACCCAGCATCCAACTGCATGCCCATGCTCTCAGACTCGCCCCGCAGGAATCCCAAGCGCGCCGTGTAGTCCGCGTACACATCCGTGCTGCAGCCGCAGCGGTCTGTCAGGTCGCGGTAGATGTCGTCGTCGCGCTCGAAGAACTCGGGGGCGTCTTGAATCTCGGACTCCTCAGCACCGGCCGATCCGTCGGTTTCCACCAGCGGCGAACACCCCAGCAGCGCGGGGAGCAGGAGAAGGAACACAGGCGGGAGAGACGTCGAGGCGCGCATGAGGGGAGCATCCGGGCGCCGCCCTTTCGACCAGGCGACACAGGATGAACCCGGGCACTCGGCGCCGCTTACACCCCGAGCGCGAGGTGACTCGGATCCGCGGGGTCCCTTGCAGCACCCTGCGGAGGTACCGAACGTGGACCCCTCCGACCAAGCGGTTCGCAGGCCCCCACACCCACAGGGGGGCGCATTGAAACCCGGCACGGGCTTCGGGCGTGAGGTCCTAGTAGCGATTCTTCGCCAGGTAGACCAACGTCTCGCGCAACGTCTCGCGGGTGTGTCGATCCCGGCGCGTCTCCCCGTCGTGCTCCCCGAGCAGGACCTCGAGCGCGTGAGCAGCGTTTTGCTCCTCGGTCTTGGTCAGGCTGACCTCCTCGGTGTTCAACCGCTCCCCATCGACGGCCAACAGCTCGAGGATTCGGGTGAGGCTCTTGCCGACGACTTCCTTCTGCTTCTTGTAGTAGTCGTCTCGCATCTGCGAGAAGTAGTCCGGGAAGATTTCGTCGTACGCGGGATCTTCGTCGGGGTGGGTTAGCGCCCACGCGCCGATTCTCGACAGCACGTCGGGCCGGAAGCTCTCTTTCGCGTCCGGGGCCATCGTCTTCTCGAGCTGGGTCATGAACCGCTCGTCGGGGTCGGCGAGCTCGCCGGTGACCTCGTCGAAGAGGCGCTCCTTCTTGAGCGCGTGGGAGACGTGCACCACATACTTGCGGAACAGCTCCATGTAGCGGTCTTCGTCGACGAGCCCGAGCGCCTCACGGACCTCCCAGTCGGACAGGTCGAGCCATCGTTCCCAACACGCGCCGGTGATCGATGAGGCGTCCCCGTCGAGCTTGTGGAAGTTGCCTTGGGGCTCCAGAAGCATCCAGCGGTAGTTGACCGAGTCGGAGAGGTAGCTGCGAAGCTCCTCGAACAACTTGGGCACCGTGATGTGCGTGACGCCAGGCTCGGAGGCGGCGGCGAGCAACACCGCTTTGAGGTCCCGAACGCTCGCGCCAAAGCCTCCCTCGTAGTCACCGAGGATGTGGTCGCTGCCCTCAGAGCGCACGACGGCATGCGGGAACCGCTCTTCGTACATCGCTGGGACCGCGGCCAGCATTTCGCGGGCCTCCTCGGCGCTCAGGCCTCGTGGCACCCGCCCATAGGCGTACAGGTCGGCCTTCTGGATCGGGGTGAGCCGTCCGAGCGCCTCCTTGATCTTCGGGGTGTACTTCGAGGGTTCCGGAGCTCGCAGGCGGGTCATGACCCCCCACAACGCGAGCAGACGCGTGACGTGGGGAGCGACATGAACCCCGCGTAGGATGTCGCCGACCTGCTCTTGGTAGATCTTTCGCTCCACCCGGAAGTCGAGCAAGAACGGGACGCGGATGAGTTCGAGCCGAGCCCGGAAGCTCTGATACTCCCCCGAGCGCAGCGCTCGGAACTCGAGCAGGTCGAGATCGTTGGCGCTGCCGGTGAACATCAGGTCGAGGTTCAGCACCAGGTGATCCAACGCGACCGAACCCGACTCGGTCGCGGTGAGCAGGTACTTGTAGTGCTCGTAGGGGCGCTTGAGCAGGTCGGAGAAGTTCAGGACCCCCCGGTTGGCATCCACGAGGTCGCCCTGCACGGCGTACAACGCCTGACCACCCACCGCCGGCGGAAGCGTGCCGAAGGCGGAATCTCCGGTCACCGGAAAGCTCCGCGCATCGACCGTCTGCTTGGGCTCGACGGTGACCAGCGCGGCGCGATACTGGCGGCTCGCGAAGAAGCGCTCGACCTGCACATGCTGCAGGACTTTGCGCAGGTCCCCTTTGTAGCCGGTCAGCAGCGCATCGAAGATCTTGCGGTTGCGGTGCGAGAGCTCCCCGTAGAGGATCGCATCGCTGATCACGAAGTCAGGGTGCGCGCTGCAGATGTCCTCGAGCGCCTTGCGTCGATGGGGCAGCGGGATGAGGCACAACGGATGGTCCTTCTGCTCATCCGCCATCCGAGAGTCGATCTCGTCGCTGCCAAGCTTGGCAAACGTCTCCTCGCCTAGGGCGTCCCGCAGCCCCTCGGTGTTTCCAAAGCCGATGCCACCGGAGAGTTCGCGGCGGTTCGGGAACACCCAGCTGAAGCGATACATCGCGCCCTTGTCGGTCCGCGAGTAGACCTCGAGCGCGCGCTGCAGCGCTTCGAGCAACGTGCTCTTGGCACTGCCGTTGGGGCCGTGCAGCAGGAGCATCTTGTTGGTGCGGCCCAGCCGAACGAAGCCTTCGACCGCTTCGTACAACTCGTTCTGCGCTTCCTCCTGCCCGACGAGTCGATGCCAGCCGTCGAACTCGGTATCGAAGAGGCGCCACCGCGAAATCTGGCCGCTCGGCGTCCGTACATCCCGGCGACCGAAATGCAGGAACGCATCGCGAACGTACTGCGCCGCGTTGCGGGCGTGCACGGTCGGCTCGCTGCAGACCAGCTCGAACCACTCGTCGTAACTGAGCAGTCGTCGGGTGGTTTCAAACTCGTCGGCGATCGCCCCGGCAAGGAGATCAAGCCGCTGGTGCGCAGCGTCGGTGTCTACCACGTTGGCCGCAGTGTACCCGGTCCGGGTAGACCGCGCCCTACTTGACCGCGACCTTGAACTCGATGTCTTCGGTCACGGGCGAGCACGCCTCGTCTTGGCACACCGCGAACTTGAATTTCCCGGTGAACGTCTGCTCCCCGGCGGCGCTTGGCGTAAACGCGACGTCAAACTGGCATGCGTTCTCGTCGAGTTGGGCGTCGCCCTTCTTGAGGTCTGCGTTCGCCAGCGCCACGCCGTCGGGCCCGTCCACCTTGAGGGAGGTCGGGAAGTCGAGGTTCATGTGCCACGGCTTCTTGGGCACCACGCGGACAGTGACCTTGCTCTCCTGTCCCGATTGAGCCTCGGGGGTCTCGATCTTGAGCTCGTAGCGGTCGTCGCCCGCCGGAGCAGCACCCTCGACCACCTTGACCTTCTTGTCGCCACCTTCGGCGGCAGCGCCAGCGGTTGGGCCGGCCGCAGAGTCGGCTGCCTCGGCATCCGGAGCGCCGGTCTTCGCCGCGCCGTCCTGCGTCTTGGGAGATGCGGTCTCGGACTTGGTGTCCGAGGAGGTGCAGGCGGGGACACAAAGCGTCAGGACGGTGGTCGCGAGGAGGATACGCATCGTTGATTTCCTGGTGGTCTTCCGAGGTAGGTGCGCAAGCGCGGCATGACGGTATGCGGCCCGCTGGTGACGTGTCAAACGCCAAAGGGAGGCCCAGGTTACCGCCGAGGGAGCTTGAACACGACGTCGTCCGTCACGTGTCCCGCTCGCACGTCGCTGCGCAGGACCTCGGTGTCCAGGTCATCCTCTCGTGCGCTCGGCGGCCACGCCTGAACGTCGACGTCGCCCTGCGGAAGGCCCTCAAACGCATAGCTTCCCCGCCGCCCGGCCCGCGTCGTGGCGAGCGCGTCATCTTCGCCGCGACGACGGATCTCGACCTCTGCGCCCTTGACCGGGTCGCCGCGAAAGTCGGTGACGCGTCCTTGAAGACGCCCGCCGAGGACCAACTCGACGAACACGTCGCGGCCCTCCGCCGCACCGCGCTTGACCGACTTGCGCACGGTGGGGGCTCCGGCAGCCGAAATCTCGACCCGCAGCGAGTCTCGCGCCAACCCGCTGAGCACAGCATCGCCACGTTCGTCGGTCACAGCGTCCGCTCCCCCGCCCCGTACCCGGGCGCCGACAGCAGGCTCCAGCGACCCGCTCCACCGAACGACGATGGTCGTGCTCCAGCCCTCCACGAGTGCGATATCCAGGGACGAGTCGTCCTCGACCCTCATCGGACCCGTCCACGGAACGTAGTCCTCGTGCTCCGCTCGAACCTCGACACGACCGCTGGGAAGGCCCTCGAAACGAAACGCGCCATCCGACTCGGTCCAGGCGGTTTGGGAGATCCCGCCTCGCGGATGCACGGTCACGCGAACACCTTCGACCGGTCGCTCGTTACCGCCGACGACCTGCCCTGAAAGGACAGCATTCGCTTCTTTCAGAACCCACTCGAGGTCGACGGGTTCATCGCGAACCCGAACGGTCTTCGTCTGAGCGGCGAAGCCGGTCGCGCGAATCTCGACTTTGACCGACCCGGCATGCGGCCCCGCGTCGTAAACCCCGCGGTCGTCGGTTCGCGCCAACAACACATCACCGACACGAATTTGTGCCCCTTCGATCGGGCGGTCGTTGTCGTCACGGACCCGCCCGGTCAGAGGTTGGCCGGTGCGCAGCATCAGCGTGAGCTCGACCTGGTCCCCGGCGGGGACGGTGACCGTACGCTCTACGCTGGCCGCGAACCCGCCATGAGAGGCGGTCACGGTGTACGAGCCGGGGATGAGTTCTTCGAACGCCACGGCGCCGCGACTCGCCGAGCGGCGCCATGCAGTGGCGCCGCTGCCGTCGCCGAGCGGGACCGGGGGCACCGGGCCCGGCACAACGCCGAGCGTGCCCGCGGCCTGAGCGGTACGGGCAAAGGTTGCCGCGCGGGTCTTGGCCTCCCCAACCGAGTAGACGGCGTCCGTCCGCAAGGAGACCTGCGCCCCCGAGACGGCAACACCCGCGGGATCGACCACCGACACGACCAGGCGACCGGGCCGAGCCAAGCGAAGGGTCACCGGTTCCACGACCGCGTCCTCGACCTGCAACGCCTCGGGGTCGGACGCCAACCACGAGTCAGCATCCGCCCGGGCGATGTAGGGGCCGGGAACGACGGGCCCAAGCCACGCCCGCCCATCGTCACCGGTCGACGCGGTTCGGCTGAGCATGCCGACCTGGGCGTTCATCAAGGTGACGCGTGCGCCCACGACGACCGCCCCCTCCGGATCTTCGACCTGCACCGGCACCCACTGCGCCTCGAGCAGCGCCAGCGAGACCTCCAAGTCTGGTTCCACGCCCTCGAGCGGCAGCGAAGCGAACGCCGGCTGCCCTTCCTCGTCCGCCACGATCGCCTCGACCGCGTACACGCCATCGGGAACTGCGGGCACCACGAACGACCCGTCCGGCTCGACCTCCACCACCCGAGCCGGCCAAACCCCGCTGCCCTCCAGGCGCACAATCGCGGCGCCGACGTCCGCGTCCGTCCCCGCCGCGAGGACTCGGCCCTTCACGTCATACAATCCACCGAGCCGCAGCAGCACCTCGTCCTGCGGGGCGATGGCCTCGACCACGGTCGGTCCGTGCCCCGGCGGTGCAGCGCGCAACGCGACGGGACCCGGCGGTAGCGTGTCGAACACGAACCCGCCATCGTCGGCGGTCACGCGTCGCCACGGTTCAGGCTCGCCCAGGTCCGGGATTGGCCGCGCCTCGACCACCACGTCCGGCATCGGATCGCCGCGGAGGTTCACGACGGATCCGCGCACGGTCTGGGCGATGCCGATCGCGACGTCTGGAAGGACGCCCGGTCCGGTCTCCGGCAGATCGACGGTGACCACGGCTCGAAGTCGACCGGGGGCCTCGATCTCGACGCTGACCCGTCCGGCGGTGCGTTCACCCAGCAACGCGACAAAGCGGCCGTCGGCTCCGCAACGAGTCCGTTCGGCAACCTCGACCCCCTGTTGCCAGACCCGGACCTGGCAGTCGGTCGCTGGGGTCAGCTCGGGATCGTGGAGCGGCGCATCGTCGGCCAGCGCTCCCTCGAGCAGCACCCTCCCCTGCACCTCGGTGCGGGGAGTCTCCGCGCCGATCGATCCCCGGGCCGCCGGGAGCGTCTGCGAGGGATCGCCGGCGTCTGGGGGATCGTGCGAGGGCCACACGAGCGCCACCAGTCCGCCGAGCAGGATCAGCACGGCGAGCGCCACGAGTCCGCGGCGCCACGAGGCTCGCTCGCTCACGACTCAAGCATGCCCTACTCGCCGACGGCGATCGCGTCGATCTCGATCTTCACGCCTTTGGGCAGCCCCGCGACTTGAACCGTCGCGCGGGCGGGCGGTGCTGCGCCGAAGCGTTCCGCGTACAGCGCGTTGACGGCCGCGAAGTCCCCCATGTCCGCCAGGAAGATTCCCGCTTTGACCACGTGCTCGAAGCTCATGCCACCCGCCTCCAGCACCGCGCCGAGGTTGTCCAGAACGACCCGGGTCTGCGCCTCCACGTCATCCCCGCCCACCAGCTCGCCCGAGCCGGCGTCGAGCGGGATCTGGCCCGAGCAGTAGAGCGTCCGGCCCCCCGAGACAGCGACTGCTTGGCTGTACGGACCGATGGCGGCGGGAGCGTTGGGGGTCTTGATGATTTCTCGTTTCATGTCGCCTCGTTTGCGGGCGGAAGGTTCGCCGATTGCAATGTGCCGTTGCAACCCGCCTGCGGGCACGCTATACCCCGGCCCCTGCTGAGGGCGCATAGCTCAGCTGGTTAGAGCGCCACCTTCACACGGTGGAAGTCGCAGGTTCGAATCCTGCTGCGCCCACGAGACATGAAGAAGGCGGCTCCGTTTGGAGCCGCCTTCTTCATGTCTCGTGACCCGTCGCCCTTCAGTCGTTCTGGACCGCGTAGACCACGTTTGGGGTCGTAGACCAGCGCCCGAGATGGTTTCGGAGTCCACGGAGCCCGCCGAAGTTCACCACAAACTCCGTGGAGGCGTCCGGATAGAGCTCGAACTCCTCCTCAATGACGAGCTTGCGTCCCGGCAGCTCGATTCGGCTCTTCTTTCCCCCAGGCGCGACCACCCACGCGTCTTCAAACTCGATGGCGAGGCCGGTGTACTGGCCCGCCGAGAAGGGGCCGTCGGCCAGCTGTTCAAGCGACCCGTCGGCGAGTTGAAGGAGATCGAGCTCCACGGTGTCCTTTCGGATGGTGCGCCATTGCGTGTTGCCTTCCTCATCCACGGTGGAGACTCGAACGGTGTCGATGGCAAGCATCACCTCGACCGCGGACGAGGGAACGTCATCAATCCCCTGGTCGCTGTCGCCAAAGCTCACGATGATGTGTGCGTCCGCCGGCGCCCGGAACGGGAGTTCGTTGAACGCGGAGCTCGCACCGGGTAGCTCGTCGAGGAAGCTGTAGTTGAAGTCCTCCGGGGTCGGAGCATCAACGGTACAAGCCGTCATTCCGAGGGAGGCGAACAGAGCGAGGGAGAGGGCGATCTTGCGAGTCATGGGCGGGGCTGAACTCCGGACCGTTCCATCATCGAGCGGTACGGCCCGAACTTGAGCCCCTCGGTCCGCGCCCCAAACGCGCGCCCGGCCCGAGTCCCGTCCAGGGTGCTACGGTCACGCCGTGTCCGATGCCGCGCAGTCGCCCCAGCGGGCCACGACGACCTGGCTCGCGGGCCTCGCCTTGCTGGGCGCAGGGGCGCTCACGGTGTACGCGCTGACCCGGCCACCAACGCCACGCGCCACCACTCCAGACTGCCCAGCCCCGTCCGCACTCCCCTGGCAGGAGGACCCCGCATGGCTCGCCGGCTGGGGGCGAGCGGCCGCGGGAGCTCGCGGCGTGTTGCAGCGTGACCTCGATGGTTGGGGTGAACGATGGACGGCCGCCCGCATCGAGGCGTGTGCACGCGAGGCACGTGCGCCGGCGTTGCAGTGCCTCGAAGCGCAGGCCGAGAGCGCTCGGGCGTTGTCGGTCGCACTCGCCGAGCTCGAGCCGTCCGCCCAACCCATGGCCTACGCGGCCGCCCTCACACTGCCCCCCACCGAGGACTGTGGCGCGCCATCGGCCGACACCTCGCCGCGCGATCCGGAGGTGGCGTCCACACTCACCCGGGCGCGAGCTCTCCTGGGCGCAGGTCAGACCGCTGCTGCGGCGAGGCTGACCGAATCGCTCGAGCTTGGGGACGACGATCCGCTCCGCGGCCACGCACGCTGGATCCGCGGGCACGGCCAGGCGCCGGGCGAGGCCCACGCGACCTGGCAGCGCGCGCTGTCGGATGCCATCGCGGCGGACAACCCCGCGCTCGCATACGAGATCGCACTGGCGCTCACGGTGGGCACGTCCCCCGACGAAGGCCTGGCCGCTGCCCAGCGGTGGTGGATGCTCGCCTCGGCATTCGCTCGTCGACTCCCAACGACCGCCCGGAGGCAATACGGGCTGCTCGACTCGCAGGCGAAAATGTTGGCCCTGCACGGACAGCCGGACGCATCCCTCGCCATGCAGGAGCCAGCGCTCGCACTGCTCGAGGCGAGCTTGGGCAGCACCCACCCCGCCCTCGTGCCCGGCCTGCGCGACGCCGCCGTCGCAGCCGCATCCGTCGGCAAGCTCGACGCCGCAGAGCGACTGGCCGCCCGGGCGCTCGAACTCGCGGACGATGCCCTCGGAGCCCGGCACCCGGAATCCGTCGCGACGTTGGACGCGATCGCTGCCGCCACCCGGGCCGGCGGTGCCCCCCACAAGGCCACCGCATGGTTACGGATGGCCATCGAACGCCGGGCCCCTGCGGAACAAGGGCCCACGGTGGTCTCCCTGGGCGAGGCCTACCTGCAAGCGGGAAGTATCGGGGACGCCGCGGACACGTTCGAGCGAGCGGTCACCTGGTCGCAGTCCCACGATGGGCGCGCCCTGCAGCTGCGGATCGCGCTGGGCCGAGCCGCCGTCGCGCAGGCCCGCGGCGACGCGGATACCGCCGCGGAGCGCCTGCAGGAGACCCTCGCCACAGAGCTCGATGCCGTGTCCCGCAACGCGGTGCGAATGCGGCTCGTCGCGATCCTCCTCGACGCGGAGCGCTTCGAGGACGCCCGCGCTGCTGCGACCGAGGCGCTCGAAGCCACAACCTCCGAAGAGGCCGGCGACGCGGCCCGTGGAGAGGCTCTCAGCGTGGCGGCAGACGTCGCGTTGCGAAGCGGCCGGCCCGCCGAAGCGATTGTTCTGTCGCGGCGCGCGGTCGCCCGCCTCGTTCTCGCGCACGGGCCCGAGCACGCGTCGGTCTTGGTCGCCCTCTCCTATCTGGGAACGGCGTGCCTCGACGAAGACCGAGATGACGAAGCCGCCGCCGCCTTCTCGCGTGCGGTTCAGATCGCCCGCACCTCGGACCCGGCCGTGCAGGTCGCCGCAGCCCTCGGCTGGGCGACCGCGCTGTGGCGAACGGGCGCCAAGGAAGAGGCGACAGCGGTCGTCCGAGACCTGCACGCCGCGGTGGCGCACGATGCACGGCCCGGCGCGGCCGCCGACGCTGCGGCGTGGCTCGCCGGACGAGGTCTCTCGGTCGAGCCCAGTCCAGAGCCATGACGGGGGGAACCCCTCGTTTTGCGCTGTGACGCACCGGGGCCATCCCCCCAGCCGCCGTGGTGTGGGTCACTCGTTTGCGAAACGACAACGCTGGGCATCCATGTTTCGCCCCCGCAGCGCGTCATACCCAGTGCATGCGACTCCTGCTCACCCCCACCACCATCGCGCTGGCGCTCCTGTGTTGCGCCATGCTGATCGCGATGGCCTACGTCGCGGTCGACGAAAGCTCCTGAGCTTCGCCCGTCGGCGCTTCGCCGGCCAGCTGCCAGTTGAACGCACGGATGCTCTCGAGCAGCGGGCGCAGGTACACTTCGAGGTACTTGCGGTGCCGAGGGTCGGCGCGATACCGGTCCACAGCCTCGAGGCTCTCGAACCGTAGCGAGATCATCACGTCCCAAACCTGCTGGGTCCGTTCATCGGCGGCAACCGCGGTGTGCACGCTCAGAACGCCCACCGCTTCGCCAAGGACCTCCTGGGTATGGGTGGCTACGGTCCGTGCTTCCGACCGGATCTCGGGTTTGAGACGGATCAGCACCGTGCGCTCGATCATGGGCCCGAGAATACGTGTTTCAGGGCTCCGTTGCCCCGCAGCGGGAGATTCCGCATTCGCGGGCCATGCAGCCTCCTGCTACAAGCCGAGGCTGCACCATGCATCGCCAAGCTCTGACCTGCCTGTTCGCTACCGCCCTCCTGGCCGGCGCCTGCACCAAGGACGGCGCCACGCAGCCTCCTGGGAGCACGGACGCGACCGCAAGCGCCAGTGGCGACGCGGCCAAACCCAACTTCAAGAGTGGTGAGTGCCGAGACTGGTCCGGCCTGGATCTCTCGTCCCTGCCCGCCCTGCCGCAGAGCGACTACACCGCCACCTTCGAGTCAGCCTGGAGCACCCTGCTCACCAAGCACTACGACCCGACGTTGGGGTGCAACGACTGGGTGGCGATTCGGTCCTGGTACGGCGACCGGGTCGCCAAGGCGGACGACGAGTCCAAGGCCTACGCGCTCATCAACGGCATGCTCGGCGAGCTCGAACCTGTCTCTTATACA
>CAJXVA010000330.1 GCA_913061055.1 uncultured Pseudomonadota bacterium | reverse complement strand
CGGTCCACGCGGTCGCCCCCTCGAGGGCGGCCGGGGCGACGGCCAAGCCTGGAGATGCGGCGGTTGCCGTGGTGCTCCGGCGCGTCTCCGATGCACGTGCCGATGGCCAGAGCATTCTGGCCGTCTTGGGTGCACCGGCCAGCGAAGGGCCGGCGTGGGGCCAGGGTGAAGAACTCGACGCGACGCCGGCGTTGGGCCACAGCCACGCGGCGACCGGCCTGTTGCACGTCGCCGCGGCGGCCTGGGCAACCCATCGCCGTCTCGACGGACGCGGCCTTCCCACGGTGACGTCCCGCGCAAGCACCATCGTTGTGCGGGGGATGGAGGGCGCACAGGCCCAGGTGGGTCTGCTGCCCGCCGAGGTCGCAACCTCCGGAAGACGCGGCCAACCAGTGCTGGCCGGCTACGCGGCGGCGTCTAAGGACGAGCTTCTCGCCGCGCTACTCGCCGACCGACGCGCGCGCATCGAAGACCTCGGCGGACAGACGCATCGCCTGGTGCTCGTGGCCGCCGATGCGGACGAGCTCGAGACCCGCCGCGGCCGCGCCGAGGCCCACCTTCGCCAGGGGGCGCCTCCGGGACCTGGCGTTCACGCCCGAGAAGGACGCGTGTCGGGTGATCTTGCGTTCGTCTACACGTCCGCGGGGTCGGCGTACGCCGGGGCCGGGCTGGACCTGCTTCGTGACCTTCCCGGGTTGGGCGAGGCCGTCGCCGAGCGTTTCGAATCCCTGCCCGCCGCACTCTCGTGGACCGATGGGCCCGCGGATGCCGAGCAGCGGCTGTGGTCTGCCTCGGCGGTGTCGCAGCTGCACACCGAGCTGTCGCGCTCCGTGCTCGGCCTGCAGCCCCAGGCCGCAATCGGCTACAGCTCGGGCGAGAGCAACAGCCTGTTCGCGCTGGGTGCTTGGCGCGACGTCGATGCGATGCGCCAGCAGGCGAGGGATTCGGCGCTGTTCACCCGCAACCTGGCCGGCGAGTTCGAGACGGTCACCGATCAGTGGGGCGCGGACGCTCGCTGGCAGATGTGGTCGGTGCTCGCGCCGCGGACCGAGGTCGAGGCCCGCATTGCAGACAACCCCCGCATCGAGTTGGCGATCGTGCACAGCGAGGCCGACGTCGTCATCGGTGGGGACGCAGCTGCGTTGGCGCCGGTCCTCGATGCCATCGGCCGCGGTCGCTGCCAGGCGCTGGACTACAACATGTGCGTGCACGTGCCGCAGCTGGAGCCGGTCGCTGACGCGTACCTGCAGCTGCACCGCCGACCCGTCCATCCGGTCCCTGGCGTGCGGTTCTACTCGGGAGGCCGACCCGACGCGTACGTCCCGAATACCGAGGCGTGCGCCTACGCGATCCTCTCTCAGGCGCGCAACTGCCTCGATGTCCCCGCGATGATCGAGCAAGCCTGGGCCGATGGTGTGCGGGTGTTTGTCGAGCACGGGCCCGGCGGTTCGTGTTCGCGTTGGATCCTCGACATCCTCGGTCCGCAGCGGCGGTCCGAAGCGGCTGTTGTTTCGCTCGACCGCAAGGGGCAGGGCGCGTGGGGGGCGGTCGAGGCCGGCGCGGCATTGCTCGCCGCCGGCGTGCCCGTAAACCTCGAACGCCTGCTGGGCGCGCTGGCATCACCCCCGCGCACCGACTCGCTCGCCGGACCGTTGTCCATCCCGCTGCACTTCGCGCACGTCGATCCCCCAGCGCCCACCGAGAATCAATCGGACCTTCACGTCATGAAACCCGCCCCGACTCTGCCCCCGGTTCTCGGATCCAGCTACACCCCCGCCGTCCACGCGCCGCAGCCCGCAGTGGTGGAGACGGAGCCCGCCGCCGGACCCGTGGTGACTGCGCCGGCTGTGCCACCGGGGCCGTCGTCGACGACGGTCCCCACGCATCCGGGGGCTCGCATGCTGGCGGAACTCAGCGGTCTGCACACGCGCTTCCTGCAGCAGCAGGCCGCGGTCCACACCGCGTTCTTGGAGAGCCGGGCGCGGATGTTGGACCGCGCCGGGGTGGCCAAAGGGGGGAGCACGCTCGCACCACCCAGTCCGACGGCAGCCCCATCGAGTCTTTCCATCCCGACACCAGCACCCGCCGTGGTTCGAGCTCCCGTCCCTGCGACGCCCGCCGCGGCGAAGCCGATCGCCAAGGCTCCGACGTCGGTTGCCTCGCCCGGACCTGCGTCACCGAAGAAAAACGTCGCCTCGGGTGCTCCCACACCGATCGGCCCCACGCTCACCAGGGCGCAGCTCGAGATCGACGCATCGGGTCGCATCTCGGAGATCTTCGGCCCGCTGTTCGAACAGCAAGACGGCTACACCCGCCAAGTCCGGATGCCGGAGCCGCCGCTGCTGCTGGCCGACCGTGTCACCGGCATCGACGCCGAGCCCGGCGTGTTGGGCAAAGGCACGATCTGGACCGAGACCGACGTCTGCCACGACAGCTGGTACCTCAACCGCGGTCGGATGCCCGGCGGCATCTTCATCGAGAGCGGCCAGGCCGATCTGATGTTGATCAGCTGGATGGGCGCCGACTTCCACAACAAGGGCGAGCGCGTGTATCGCTTGCTCGGCTGCACGCTGACCTTCGGTGGCGACCTGCCCAAGCCCGGTGAGACGCTTCAGTACGACATCCATGTGGACGGGCACGCCAAGCACGACGAGGTGCGGCTGTTCTTCTTCCACTACGACTGCCGCATCGACGGCGGCATTCGGCTGTCGGTCCGGGACGGACAAGCCGGGTTCTTCACCGACGAAGAACTCGCGGACTCGGACGGCATCTTGTGGACGCCCGAGGGAGCCGAAATCGTCTCGCAGCCCCGACTCGAGGCTCCCGACCAGCTCACCACGCGCACCAGCTTCAGCCGCGCGCAGATCGAGGCGTTTGCCGATGGTCGGCCGTGGGAGTGCTTCGGCGAAGGATTCGAGCACAGCCAAACCCACTCGCACACGCCCACGATTCAAGGCGGCCGCATGTTGTTCCTGGAGGAGGTCACCGAGTTTGACGCCTCGGGCGGCCCGTGGGGACGCGGCTACCTGCGTGCGCGTACGCCCGTGAAGTCCGACGACTGGTACTTCGACGGTCACTTCAAGAACGATCCGTGCATGCCCGGCACGCTGATGTTCGAGGGGTGCTTTCAGGCGCTGAGTCTGTATCTCAGCGCGCTGGGCTACACGCTGCGACGCGACAGCTGGCGCTTCCAGCCCGTGCCCGGGGAGCCGATCGAGATGCGCTGCCGCGGACAGGTCACGCCCACCTCGAAGGAACTCACCTACGAGGTCTTCGTGGAGGAGATCGTCGCGGGGCCCGTACCCACGATCTACGCCGACTTGCTGTGCACCGTCGATGGACGCAAAGCGTTTCATGCCAAGCGCGTGGGACTGCAGCTGGTCCCCGACTGGCCGCTGGAGACCTGGACGCACCTGCTGGACGGGTACGTCGAGCCCAAGCCCGTCGCCACCGTGGCCACCGAAGACGGTGAGTTCGCGTTCGACTACAAGTCGCTGTTGGCCTGCGCGTGGGGACGTCCCTCCGACGCGTTCGGGCCGATGTATCGGCCCTTTGATTCCCATCGCAGCGCGCCGCGCCTGCCGAGCCCGCCGTACCACTTCATGTCGCGGATCCTCGAGCTCAAGGGCGACATCGGGGTTGCGAAGGCCGGTGCCGAGGTCGTTGTGGAGTACGACGTGCCCGCCGATGCCTGGTACCTGCACGACAACGGTACGGCGACGATGCCGTTTGCGGTTCTGCTCGAAGCGGCGCTGCAGCCCTGCGGATGGCTGGCGAGCTACGTCGGATCGGTGTTGGAGTACGACAACGATCTGCTGTTCCGAAACCTGGACGGCACCGGGACCCAGCTGCGTGAGGTCTTCGCCGATGCCGGGACCCTGCGGACCGAGGTCAAGCTGACCGCGCTTTCCAAGGCCGGCGGCATGGTGATCACCTCGTTCGACGTGAAGATGCTGCAGGGGGTCGAGCCTGTCTACACGCTCAAGACCGTGTTCGGCTGCTTCCCCGAGGAGGCGTTCGAGGATCAGGCCGGGCTTCCGATCTCGGATGCGGACCGAGCGTTGCTGGAGCAGCCCAACACCGAGGTCATCGATCTCGACGCGCGCCCGGCCAGCCTCTACCGCGAGGGGGCCACGCTGCCGGGCAGCAAGCTCGACATGCTCAATCGCGTCACCGGTGTCTGGCCGCAGGGCGGGGCCGCGGGCATGGGCGCCATGCGAGCCGAGAAGGACGTGCGGGCGTCCGATTGGTACTTCAAGGCGCACTTCTTCCAGGACCCTGTGCAACCGGGATCGCTGGGCATCGAAGCGATGATTCAGCTGCTGCAGGCGTACATGCTGGTGGAGGGGATGGACGCGGGCGTGCCCTCGCCCCGCTTCGAGCCGCTGGCGGTGGGGCACGAGATGACGTGGCGCTACCGGGGACAAGTGACGCCTCGCAACGAGCTGGTGCATTGCACGCTCGAGATCACCGATAGAGGACGAGACGAGTCGGGTCCGTTTGCCATCGCGACGGCGTCGTTGTGGGTGGATGGCCTGCGCATCTACTCGGCGGAGGGCCTGGGCATGCGCATCGTGTCGGGTTCCCCTCCGCCGCCACGAACTGCGGACGAGGGGGATGACACCGTGACCTTCGAGCCCGCGCGGGACCGCTGGCTCGCGGACCACTGCCCCACCTGGAACGAGCCGGCGCTCCCGATGATGTCTCTTGTCGACATCATCGCCTCGGCCGTGCCGGGACCGATTGCCTCGGTGCGAGACGTCGCGGTCCACGGCTTCATCGACGTCGGTCGGGCGCGGACGCTGCGGACCGAACTCAGCGGTGACGACGTTCGGGCGCAAGTTCAAGTGTTGGACGAATCCGGAGGGGTCGTAGCCAGCGGCACGGTGCTGCGCGGTGAGAGCACTGAGGTCCCTGTGCCGTGGCCGAGGCTCGAGGGCGCGGCGATGCAAGACCCCTACGCCAGCGGCAGCCTGTTCCACGGTCCCGCATTTCAGCTGTGGCAAGCGGGTGTTCGGACGGCGAGCGGTGCCTCGGCGGTGCTGGACGCAGGGGGTGGTTCGGTGCCGGTGGGACGGCTTCATCCCGCGCTGCTCGACGCGGCCCTGCACGCCATTCCGCACGATGCGCTGTCCATGTGGTCTGAAGCGACCGGAGACGACGTCGTGGCCTATCCGGCCCGCGTTCCAAGCCTCACGTTTCACGGCGCCACGCCCCAGGCGGGCGCGGTGCGGTGCGAGGTTCGTTTCGGAGGCTTGCTGGCGCCGGGCCTGCCCGCGTTCGACCTCCAGCTCATCGTCGGTGAGGGAGCGGGCGAGCGAGTTTGGGCCCATGGGCGCATCCTCGAGGCCTGTTTTCCGAAGGGCCCCCTGGGCGCGGCCGAGCCGGAGTTGCGCCGCGCCTTTCTTCGAGACCAAGCCTTCGTGCCGGGCCTTCGCTTGTCGCGGGTGGACGGCGACACCACCCGTCTGACGCAGTCCGAGGTGGATGCGTGCGACTGGATGCCGGGTACGGTGATGGGCATCTACGGTCGCGACAACGCTGCGGACATTGCTGTCCTCGAACACGTCGCTCACGCTCAACAGCTGCACCCTGGTCGGCTGCAAGCGTCGCTCCCACTCAACCCGCCGTCGGTCGACGTCGCTTGGGAAGGCGACGAGGTCGTCGTGCGGGACGCTGCGACTCCGCCGCGTCTCGACCCGGCTCCGGTGCGGCCCTTCTGGGCGCGGCAGGCCGGGCACGATGATGCGTGGCTTGGGCGCGACCTGTGGGAGGGGCTGCTGCAGCAGTTCGTGCGCCGGGTGGTCCTCACCGATCCCGACGACTTCGCTCGAGTCCGCACCCGGCCGGCGCTGTTCTTGGCGAATCATCAGATTCAGATCGAATCGTTGCTGATCACTCACCTGCTCGCCGGACTCACCGGTCGCGCCGTCACCACGATGGCCAACGCCAAGCATCAAGAGCGCTGGATCGGCCAAGTCCTTCGGCAGCTCTTCGGTGGCCCCCAGCGACACGACCCAGACTGGATTCTCTACTTCGACAGGTCTCAGCCCGAGTCGATGGCGGGCCTTCTCGGAGGTCTAGAGCCGGGGTTGCGCGAGGGGACCACGTCGTTCTTCCTGCACCCGCAGGGGACGCGCTCGCAACACGCTGCGGAGTCACTGACCACCGTCAGCTCGACGATCCTCGACATGGCGGTCCGCCTTCAGCTCCCGATCGTCCCGGTGCGATTCAGTGGAGGGCTTCCGGTCGAGCCGATCGACGGCAAGCTCGAGTTCCCCGTGGGCTATGGGGCCCAGGACTACTGGATCGGGGCCTCGATCTCCCCCGAAACTCTGTCGGCGCTTCCCTACGCGGAACGCTCACGGTGCGTCGTCGCAGCGATCGAATCGCTGGGCCCCGACCCCGCGGCGGAGCAACCGGCCGCACCCGACCCGAGTCTCCAGCAGCGTGTGGCTCGTCGGTCGCAGCAGAGCGACCTGGACGAAGTCGAGTCGGTCTTCGTCGAGATCCTCCAGGGGTTGGAGTCGCCGAGCGAGCAAACGCGAGCGGTGCTGCGGGCGGTGGAGCAGGGGCGTCGCATCCTTGGAGACCCTGAGCTGTCCGCGTTCGCCAAACGGTAGCGCGGGGGATCGCAGCTCTACTGGCACGTGCCGAGACGGTGAAACCACAGGCCGTCCTCCCGGGTCGCGACGAACACATGCCCGTCCTCGTCCACCGCGAGTGACTCCGCCTCGCCCGTGAGCGGAAGCTCGAGGCACGGGGCGAGCTCGTCGCCTTGCGAGCATGCGCCTACGAGCCTCGCGCCGGTGCCCGGGGTGGCGAACACTGCATCGAGGACGCCGTCTGCATCGAGATCGACGGCACGTGGCTCCGCCTCTACAAAGTCGGCAAACTCGATGTCCCGGCCCGTCCAGGTTCCGTCTTGCCCCTCGATGAATCCGATTCGTCCGGGGGTCGTGTCGATGAGCGTGCCGCCGTAGCTCGCCACGAGGATGGCGCGCCTTGCCTGGCCCGTCGGTTGCACACCTTGCATGGACCAAGAACCGACGACGTCAACGGTGTAGACCTTCTCCAGAACATCATCGGCGACCTCGAGACCGAGGATTCCGGACTCGTTGGGGGCCTGAGCGATCAAGACGGCCGGGGGGGCCCAGTCCGTGGCCGGCGCAAACCCTCGAAAGGCGTCGGGGTAGCTCTCCGCGGATTCGGCGAGCAGCTCGAAGCTTCCGGTCCCGTCCGCGCGCCACACCCCGACGATCCCGTCCCGAGCGGTGATCAGGTCGTCGAGCCCGTCCTGGTCCATGTCGCCGACGAGAACCGGTGTGTCGTCGCCGAAGGTGGTCGGCCATGCGGTGTCCGGATCATCGAGGGGCAACACATCGACGACATCGTCGGTGAGGTGTGCGTAGGCCCAGCCACCGTCAGGCCCGAACCGACCGGCCAACATCTCACCCAACGGCTCCAGAAAACGTTCGACCACCGGGGCATCGACCGTTCCCGCGAGTGTCCAACCGGAGCCTCCGAGGACGAGCAGGTCTGGGTGTCCGTGAGGCACGGTGAGGGCACCGAACCGCTCCGGCGAGAGCTGAGTAGACTCGAGCACCTCCACCTGACAATGGGTCGACGCGCCGGTCGTGGTCTCGGCACCAGAGCCCAAGCCCGACGTCGACCCGCTGCTTGCGGCGGAGATGCCTGAGTCCGCGGTCCCGCCCGAGGTCTCGGAAGACGGCGTCCCCTCCTCAGTCGTGGACGACGCATTCGAGCCCGTAGACCCTTGCGCTCCTCCATTGGCCACGGCCGACCCGCACCCGACCAAGCCGACCACCCACAGCGACATCGTCCTGCTCATCGCCTCTGTAGTGTGCCATGCCGTTGGCACCCGCTCGCCAACTTCGTCCCTCGCCCTCGGTCAGGAGTCTTCGGCGCGCCGCGGTGGGCTCAACCGCAGATGGAGATGCCGGCGAGCGCGTAGCACGTCATCCCGGTAGGACACGTAGCGCCTCCGGTACAGTCCAAGACACAAGCACTGTCGGCAGCACCGTCGACGGTCACGTCGAGGCATGCGGTGGGGGCGGTGCCTCCGGGAGACATGTCGCAGTCTACGGCGGGGTTGTTGCACGTGGTCTCCGAGCAGAACCCGTCGAGGAGGACGCCATCCGCGTCCGACAACGTGATGCACAGTTCGGGAGCGAACCCGCAGTCTCGGGGGACGGTACAGGGCGCGTACATGCCGTCGTCGGGCTGCATGCCACCACCCATGCCGCCGTCGTCCTCTTCTTCGGCGGCACCGGTGCTGGACGAGGACGACTCCTCGGCAGCACCGGTACTGCTCGTCCCCTCGCCGGAGCTCGAGGCATCCGTCGTTGAGGTTGTCTCCGGCTCCGCGCCCGTGGTCGGGGAGCCGGTGTCGGCCGTTCCCTCACTCGAGCCGGGTGTCGTGGGGTCGATCGTATTGGCGCTCCCACCCTCGGCCGAACCTGCGCCTGCGGACGTCGTGCCGGCGTCGGAGCCGGTGCTCCCCGAGGCGGTCGCTGTGGCGGTCGCCGTTGCTGTCTGCCCCTGGGTTCCAGCACCGAACAGCGAGTTCTGCGACTCGGGCCCGCACGCGAGGCACAGCCCCAGTCCAACAAGCAAAGTCACCCGCACGCCCTGAGCATATCAGCGTCGCGCGGGCGGCTTGGCGGCGTGTGTGGATCGGCGCGGGTGCGCCGGTGTCGGTTAGGCGTCTTCGCGAAGCAGCGTCAGGATCTCTTCGTCGAGCTGAGCCTGGTGCTCACTCGCGAACTTGCCGACGATGATGTCGCGACGCTCGGTGACCGGTGTGGTCCCGGCTTTGACGCCCGTACCGCCGATGCCACCGATTGCGCGACGGCGGATCCGGCTGGGTCCGCGGCTCGCTCGCTTTTGTCCGTGGCCCGCAGCGCTGGCGGCGACTTGCGTGCGCGCTTCTTGCGAGGCGTAGACGGGATGCGAAAGGCTCGGGTCCACCGTCGGGCCGGCTTTTCCAGATCCCAAAGGTGGTCCTTGCGGCTCGACTTCGCGCGGTTCGGGAACGTCGCGACGCTGCGGCCGGGCTTCGCCTTCGGGCGCAGCTGCCGGAGCCTCCGCAGCCTCGATCTGATCGTCGTCGGGGTGCGGGCCGATGACGGCGAAAATCTTCTCGTCGAACTCGGCCCGACGAAGCCGCTTGATCATCGACTTGTGCGAGTCCTGCATCAAGCCGATGACCGTTTGGTCGATCTTCGTTCCCTCCTCGAGGGCGTCGATCGCCGAGCGGTACTCGACCTTGTTGCTCGAAATGATCGTGCCGTCGTAGAAGATGTGCGTGAAGATGTGCGCCTTGACGACGCCGGAATCCTCGGTCTGCACGTGATACAGCCGTCCCCGGTGGGGGATGTTGTGGTTGTACCCGAGCTGCGGGGACTGCGCTGCCATGAACGCCGAAAGCGTACCACGGGCCACGATCGTGTGGCGCCTCAGTTCTGTGCTACACGCCGGCCTCGAAGCCTCAGACGATGACCGACGCCGTCACCCACCGGGACCAGGATCCGCAACAGCTGCTTGCCCCCTTGATGCAGGTGGCAGAAACCGGCGTCGCACCCGACCCCAAGGTCACCGCCGAGATTGCTGCCGACTCCAAACGGGTCTTGGAGATCGCTCCGTCCACCCTCTACGAGTTGCTGACCCCCGCGCTTTGCGAAAAGCACCCTCATACGGCGCTGCAGTGGTTGCGGGACGCCGGCATCCTGGTCCTCATTCTCCCTGAACTCGACGCGACCCACGCCCTCTCCCAGGAGGGTGGACGTCGACACAAGGACGTTTGGGACCACACCAAGACGGTCGTACGCCAGGCTGTGCCGCGTCCCATTGTCCGCTGGGCGGCTGCACTGCACGACATCGGCAAGGTGACGACCCGCCGTTTTCTGCCCGGCGGAAAGGTGACCTTTCACGGTCACGCCGAAGAGGGGGTTCGGATGTTCCGTCGTGGGCCCGCCAAGCGCATCGGGTTTCCACCCGAGGTGCACGAGGCGATCGAGCAGCTGATCCTCTATCACCTGCGACCGGGTCAGTATGAGCCCTCGTGGACCGACTCCGCGGTGCGCCGGTTCCATCGAGAGACCGAGCCATTCCTCCGCGACCTGCTCGACCTCGGACGCGCCGACATCACCTCGAAGCGCCCCGGAAAACGGCAGTCGTGCCTGCGCTCGATCCACGCGTTCTCGGAGCGGATCGATGCGGTCGTCGCCGAAGACGCGAAGCCTCAGCCGTTGCCCGCCGGGTTGGGCAACCTGCTGATGTCCGGGTTGAGCTTGCCACCGGGCAAGCACCTGGGCGACCTGCGAAAAAAACTGCAGGCGCTGTACGAAGCCGGGGAGGTGCTCGGCGGGCAGGACGCTGCGTACTACCTCGAGGTTGTGCGGACGCGAGAGCTGATGGCCGACATCGAGCTGAAGCCGCCGCGCGGGTACTGAGTCGGCACCCGTCCAGACGGCGTGCACGGCTTCGTTCTCCTCACCGGACACTGCGGAGCGGAGGCTTTTCCTGCGCCGAGCTCGGCTACGTGCGCATGCATAGCGAAGGGCTGGTAGGTTCCGTTGGTGTTGCTCGCGCTGATGCTGGCGCTCGTGTCGAGCCCGTCTGCGGTTCCCGAGCCACCGCTGTGGAGTGCCCCCGCTGGCTGCCCATCACAGGCCGAGGTGGAAGCGTTGATGGCGGAGGAGCTGGCGACGAACCCCGAGGCCGCGGGTACTGCTGTCGTCACCGCCGTTGCAAGCGCGACAGAGCAGGGGAGGTGGAGGGTAGAGGTCGTCGTGCGCACGATTGAGGCGGAAGTTCGTCGCGAGCTGGAACTCGACAGTTGTGAGGCGGCTGCAGAAGCGGTCGCGTTGGTGTACGGGCTCGCGCTGGCTGACGTGCCGGCCTCCGCTTCGCCGCCGTCCGAACCCGAGTCGATTGTTCCGAGCACCCCGAACGTCCGCACGCCCGCAGTTCCGCCGCGCTCGGACCCACCTCCGGAGGCGCCGCGAGAGGGCGGGCCGTTGCCGCCCATCCGAGAGCCGTCCCTGGCCGCGCCACCAGCTTCGCGTAGGCCCTCGGGAGTATTGCACTGTCTCTTATACACATCTGACGCTGCCGACGAGCGATCTAG
>CAJXVA010000329.1 GCA_913061055.1 uncultured Pseudomonadota bacterium | reverse complement strand
GGAGATGTGTATAAGAGACAGGCTCCCCGCTCCCCGCTCAGAGCTCTTGAAGCGAACCAAGGCGCCGCCGAGCTCCGAGCACGTGGCGTCTTCGCTGTGTTGCGGATCGACCCCCGTGTGATCTGCTGGCTTTGTCATCGTATCGCCGTACGGTCTCGGTAGGCGAGTAGTCGCAACGCGTTCGCCACGACGAGCAACGTCGAGCCCTCGTGCAACGCGACAGCAACGCCGATGCCTGCGAATCCAAGGATCGTGGCTGGGACCAGAAAGGCCACCATCCCAAGGCTCGCCCAGAGGTTTTGCCGGATGATCCTCCGCGCG
Source organism: uncultured Pseudomonadota bacterium (assembly GCA_913061055.1). Lineage (GTDB taxonomy): Bacteria > Myxococcota_A > Polyangia > Nannocystales > Nannocystaceae > CAJXVA01. The sequence goes on along the minus strand of CAJXVA010000329.1, from coordinate 10,831 downwards.
GCGCGGCTCAAGCCGACCGCAAAAGGCAGAGCGTGGAGGTCATCTGCCATGAGTGCGATGCCGGCCGTCTCGAGCGCGACGTCGGAGCCTGCAGCGCCCATCGCGACGCCGACGGTGGCGTTCGCCATGGCCGGCGCGTCGTTCACTCCGTCGCCGACCATCGCTACGCCGCTCGAGGAACCTGCGAGTTCGGAGATGGCGGCGACTTTTTCCTCGGGTAGTAGGTCACCACGGGCGACCGTGATGCCCACGGATTTCGCCACTGCGTCGGCCACGCGCTGGTTGTCGCCCGTCAGCATGATCGTCTGCTCGACTCCGAGTCGGTGAAGCTCCTCGAGGACGACGCGAGCACTGCTCCGCGGAGTGTCCATGACGCCGAGAACCCCTAGGAATCGTTCTCCCGATTTGACGACCATCACGGTGCGGCCATGAGATTCGAGTCGCTTGGCGGCCTGCTCGACGTCCTCCGGGAGCGCATCGTCCCGGGTGAACATGCCAGGTTTGCCAATGAGCACCGTGGTGCCATCCACTTCCGCACGGACTCCGAACCCTACGACAGCCTCCACGTTGGTCGCGTCTGGGACGGAGGCGGCTGCTGGAAGACGGGTGGCAGCGGCGTTTACAATCGCCGCCGCCAGCGGGTGGTCCGAGCGCCGCTCCACGGCCACCGCGGTGGTGAGAAGCGACGCTTCGGTGGCAGGCGAGACTGCAACGACATCTGTGAGGTTCGGTTTGCCCTCCGTTAGGGTACCGGTCTTGTCGAACGCAATCGCCTGCACGAGGCCGAGAGCCTCCAGGTGCGCTCCCCCCTTGACCAGTACGCCACCACGAGCAGCACGAGCGACGGCGGAGAGCACGGCGCTCGGTGTGGCGATGGCGAGCGCGCATGGGCTCGCGGCCACCAGGACAGCCATGGCGCGGTAGAAGCTCGCAGACCACGGCTCCTCGACGACGACCCAGGCGAACAGAAGCAGCACGACCACCGAGATAATGATCGGCACGAAGGCTCGCTCGAAGCGTTTGGTGAACTGCTGGGTGGGGGACCTGTGTGTCTCCGCCTCGGCGACCATCTTCACGACCCGAGCGATTGCGCTCTCGGTGGCGGGCTTGGTGACGACGACGGTCAGGGCCCCGCCTCCGTTGATCGTCCCGGCGAAGACTCGATGCTCGGGCGGGAACACGCCCGCGTTCAGCATGACCACTCGCGGGTCCGGTACCGGCCGTTTGTCGACAGGGATACTCTCTCCGGTGATCGGTGCCTGATCTACGGCGCTGTTCCCAGCAATAACGAACCCGTCGGCGGGGATGCGGGTATTCGGCTTGACGAGGATCCGGTCCTCCACGACCAGCTGGCCGACGGGAACCTCCTTCTCTTCGCCGGACGGGTCGATCCGTATCGCGGTCTCGGGCACGAGCTCCTGGAGCGCCGTGATGGCCTCGCGTGCGCGACCCATAGCAAAGCTCTCGAGAGCGTGGCCGAGCGTGAACAGGAACAACAACAGCGCGCCCTCGAACCACTCTCCGAGGACCGCGGCTCCGATCGCCGCCAGCAGCATCAAGAAGTCGATCTCGAACCGTCGGGCGCGAAGCGCCACGACGACCTCCTGGACTGTAAACCATGCTCCGAAGGCATAGGCCGCGATGAACAGCAGCAGCGGGGCGAACGCAGGCACAGCGGCCACTGTGGTGAGACCCCAGCCCGAGATCGTAAGCGCCCCGCACACCAGGCTGAACACCAGCTCGGAGCGCTCGCCGAACGGTCCGCCGTGCTCGTGCTCGTGCTCGTGCCCGTGCCCGCGCTCAGACTTCCGCCCGAGCGCCGCCGACGCGGCGGTGACCGGCTCGTCTGCGACGACGATCCCGGCTCGTTTGGCCGCCGCGAGTAGAGTCGGTCTGGATGTCTTGCGGGGGTCAAACTCCAGCGAGATCCAGCGAGTTCCAAATCCGACGGCGACGTGCAGGACGCCGGGCTCGTTCGCGAGCGCGGTCTCAACCAGGCCGGCCTGGCGCTCGTGGCGGAGGCCGTCCACCGGCGCGGACAGATGCTCAAAGCGAGTGACTAGCTTCGCACCCGTGTGAGCGACGAGCGACCTGAGATCATCGATCCGAACCGAGGTCGGATCATAGTGGACACAAAGCTTGGGCTTGTCGGCGGTGGACAGGTCAACGTGGGCACGTGTCACCCCAGGACGGCCTTGTACAGCATCGACAAGCCGAACGATGCAGGCGTCGCACGCGTTGGCGTCGCCCGGAAGGACGAGGTCGAGATCGACTTGATGCCGGTTCATTCGGCACCCGCTTGCGCACCGGCATCCAGGCCCGGATCGTCCTCCTTGTCGTCCTCCTTGGTACGCTCCCCCAACCAGGCGTAGACGGTCGGCAGGACCACAAGGGTGAGCAGTGTCGAGGTCACGAGGCCTCCGATCACGACTGTTGCCAGCGGCCGCTGGACTTCCGCTCCGGCGCTTGTGGCGATGGCCATCGGGACGAACCCGAGCATGTCTGTCAGCGCGGTCATCAGGACCGGTCTGAGTCGGTCCCTGGCTCCCTCTGCGCACGCCTCGTCCAGCGGCTTGCCTTCACCCTGTAGGTCCCGAACGTGCGAGACCAGGACCACCCCGTTGAGCACGGCGATTCCGAACAGAGCAATGAAACCGACCCCCGCGGAGATTGAAAAGGGCATCCCACGGACCGCCAGGGCCAGTAGACCGCCGGTCGCCGCCATCGGTACGTTGAGGTAGATCAGCAGCGCCGGTCGGCTCGCGCCATAGTTGACCTGGAGCAGGATGAAGATGAGGAGCAGCGCAATGGGGACGGCGATGGCCAATCGGCCGGACGCAGCCTGTAGATTCTCGAACTGCCCCCCCCAGGTCACCAAATACCCCGGAGGGCGTTCAACCTCGTCGAGCACACGCTGCTGCGCCTCGAGGACGAAGCCCGCGAGGTCACGGCCCCGCACGTTGGCCTGGATCACCAGGCGTCGCTGCACGTTCTCTCGACTGATACTCGCGGGTCCGTCATCCAGGTCGATCTTCGCCAACTGCCCGAGCGGGACAACAGAGCCGCCAGACGTCGAAATCGGAATCCGGCGGATCGTCTCGAGGTCGGACCTGAGCCGTTCTGGGAACCGCACCTGCAACGCGAACCGCTTCTGCCCGTCGAACACCTCCCCGACAGCGAGGCCGCCCATGGCCGACACTGCGTCGAGCACGTCTTTCGCGTTTGCACCGTTGCGGGCCAGCGCGGCCCGGTCGACCTTGATGGTCAAGAATGGGAGTCCGACAACCTGCTCAGCGCTGACGTCCGCGGCCCCGGGAACGCTCGACACGACCTTGACCACCTCATCGGCAAGTCGAGCAAGGGTCGGAATGTCCTCCCCATAGATGTTGATGGCGACATCCGAGCGGACACCACTGATGAGTTCATTGGTTCGTAGCTCGATGGGTTGAGAGAACGTGAAGCGCTGTCCGGGGAACTCCTCGTTCATCATCTCAGCCATACTGGCGACGAGAGCCTGCTTGTCTGGCGCGTCCCATTCGTCCGTGGGTTTCAGGATCAGGTAGATGTCCGACATCTCCACCCCCATGGGGTCCGTGGCGATCTCGGCTCGCCCCGTCCGTGAGACGACCGTAGAAACTTCGGTTGGAAAGTGTTCCAGCATCTCTCGCTCGATGCGGGTTGTCGTCGCGATCGACTCTTCGAGGGATGCCGATGGCAGCCGAATTGCCTGCATCGCGATGGACCCTTCGTCGAGGCGCGGGATGAACTCCGCGCCCAGGAAGGGGATGACGATCAAGGATGATCCGAAGAGAATGACCGCGGCCAATGCCGTGAGACGTGGATGCCGCATGGTCCTTCTCAGGACCGGGAGGTAGAGCCAGAGTGCGGATTTGACCAGCCACGTCTCTTTCTCAACGGCGCCTTTGCGAAACAAAACCGTGGCCATCGCAGGCACGTACGTCAGCGCGAGCACCAACGAAGCCGCCAACGCAAAGATGACGGTGAGCGCCATCGGGCGGAACATTTTCCCCTCGATGCCTTCGAGGCTCAAGATCGGGACGTAGACAATGATGATGATCCCGACTGCGAAGGCCACGGGCCTGCCCACTTGGAGGGCTGCGCGCCCGATCGTCCGAGGCACCTTCTCGTTGCGGCGCTGGCCGAGAACACGAACACAGTTCTCAACGACCACGACCGCCCCGTCCACGATCAGCCCGAAGTCCAATGCACCGAGACTCATCAGGTTGCCCGCGACCCCCATGGCTCGCATCCCAATGAAGGTCGCGAGCATGGCGAGCGGGATCACGCTCGCCACCAGGAGACCGCCCCGAATGTTGCCCAAAAGCAGGAGCAGGATGACGATGACGAGGACGCCGCCCTCGATGAGGTTCTTGGCGACCGTCTTGATGGTCCGGTCCACGAGCTCTGTGCGGTCGTAGTAGGTGTCGATGGTCACCCCATCCGGCAAATACGGCCGAATCTCTTCGATCCTTTCATCGACGGCGCGTGCGACTTCATTGGAGTTCTCCCCGAGGAGCATCATGACGATGCCCGTCACGACCTCGCCTCGGCCGTCCCGAGTGACGGCGCCCTGGCGTACGAGAGGCGCAACGCGCACCTGAGCGATGTCTCGGATGAGAATCGGCGTACCGTGGTCTCGCGTCGCGACGACGACCGACTCGATGTCAGCGATGGACTCGAGCAGTCCGACGCCGCGGATGAGTCGTTGCTCCCCTGCGTGCTGGATATAGGCCCCGCCAGCGTTCGCGTTGTTCTCGCGCAGGGCGTCGAAGACACGGTCGAGCCCGATGTCGAGCGCAAGCAAGCGGTCGGGCTCGACTTGGACCTCGTAGGTTTTCAGTTCCCCGCCGAAGGTGTTCACCTCGACGACCCCTGGGACGGACCGCAGCTGAAACGCGACCTGCCACTCCAAGAGCGTGCGCAACTCCATGGCTGTCCAGCAATCGTCCGTGTCCGGTTCGCCCTCGGCACATGAAGGGTCACCACGAACCTCGAACTGGTAGATCTCTCCAAGGCCGCTGGAGATAGGACCCATTTCGGGCTCTCCGTACCCCTGTGGGATCGCGTCGCGCGCCGCAGCCAGGCGCTCTTCCACCAGCTGCCGAGCGCGGAAAATGTCGGTTCCCTCCTTAAAAACGATGGTCACCGCTGACAGACCGAAGCGCGAGACGCTGCGGAGTTCCTCTACGCCAGGCAAACCGCTCATCACGGTCTCGACTGGGAAGGTCACGAATCGTTCGACCTCGAGCGGGCCCAACGCTGGTGCGTTGGTGAGCACCTGGACCTGCACGTTGGTCACATCGGGGACCGCGTCGATGGGTAGCTTCTCCATCGCGCGCAGGCCCAGAACACCCACGAGCAAGACGAAGAACACCACCACGAGGCGGTTTCTCAGGGACATGTTGACGATGGCGTTGATCATGTCGACTCCTAGTGGGCGTGGCCTTCGCCAATCGATCCCTTGAGAAACTCGGATTTGAGGACGAAAACGCCGTGGACCACGGTCTGTTCACCCTCCGCAAGACCCTCGCGGATCTCGACGAAACCATGTGCTCTCGAGCCCGGGACGACATCTCGTGGCACGAACGCGCCGGGTTCGTCTCCGGTCACGAAGACGACGGTACGGTCGCCGACCGACGACAGCGCTGACTCTGGGACCGATACGACCTCGCCGTCGTCGCGCGCTGCATCGGCCTCTTTGTCGGCGAGGGCGATGGTCCCGAACATCCCCGGGAGCAGGACTCCTTCGGGGTTGTCCAGGACCACCCGAATCGCCACGCTCCGAGTGTCCTCGTCCAACGTGCGCGCAACGTAGTCGACCACCCCTGGCCATACGCGGCCGGGGTAGGCGATCAAGGCCACCTCCGCCGCTACACTCTCGCCAACACGCGCGAGTTCTTGCTCGTACACTCGGCCCATGACCCACAGCTGGGTGAGGTCGGCGACCACGAAGTTTGGTGTTTCCCGGTCGACGATCTCACCTGGGCTCGCGTGGCGCTCGATGAGCGTGCCCGACAGGGGGCTACGAAGGGCCAGCTCAGGTCCACTGCCGCCCTTGAGCGCGTAGACCGACATTGTCGCGCGCGCGGCGGCAACATCGGCGCGTGCCTGGTCAGCACGCGAGCGAGCCTCGACACGAGACTTTTTCGCCGCGATTCCCTCCTCCACGAGTGTGCTCACTCGAGCGACCTCGGCGTCCGCTGCCTTCTTCCGAGCTCGGGCCGAGAGAAGGTCAGCTCTCGCTCGTCCGAGTTCCACACTCTCGACGACCGCGAGTACGTCGCCGCGCTCGACCTGGTCGCCAAGCGCAGCGTGGATCTCGACAAGCCGGCCCGGGACTAGGGACGAGACATGCGCGGTCCTGTCGGGATTGACCTGTACTTCGGCGGGGACCTCCAGCGAACCGAGCAGGAGTCGCCGTTTCGCCGGCTCGGTCGAGATCCCGTTGCGCTCGATGACGTGCTCATCGAGGACGACCTCGCCCTCGTGGTCACCATGTTCGCCCTCGTCACCATGCTCGCCCTCGTCGCCGTGCTCATCCTTTGCCCCGTGTTCGTCACCGTCCTCGTGGTCGGCGCCCTGGCCAGCATCACCTCGGCAGCCGAGCAGCAACGCGAAAGCGGATGTCATGAGTCGTGTGCGCGTGATGCTCATCGTAGTTCTCCTTCATCGGTGCTCGTCGGCGTCTCGACGACGCCGAACTCTCCGGACTCCAGCGGTCCGACGAGGCGTTCGAGGTCCGCGAATGCTTCGTGGTAGTCGGCGCGGGCGTCGAGGGCCTGCTCCCGCGCTGCCCAGAGCCGCTGCAGGGCCTGCGCGACCTCCAGGAAGCTCAGCTCGCCCACCTCGTAGGCTCGTCGCAAAGCGGTAAGCGAACGTTCGAACGCACTGACGACACCGGTCTCCAGCGCAGTACTCCGGTGCGCAGCGGCGTCCACTCGCGCCGCCGCGATTCCGACCATCGAGTTGAACTGAACGAGCGTGGTCTTGTGCCTTGCCTCCGCAACTCGGACCTGGGCGCGGCTGCGGGCCACTGTCCCTTGGTTTCGCGCGAAGGATGGGATGGGGACCTGCAGCGTGCCCATCCAGATGGTCGATGCCGGGTTGTTGTTGCCGGGGGTCGAGGTTGCGCCCTCCCGCGCAAAGCTCACTCCAACTGTGGGGGACGGCCACGCGTTCCGCCGGGCAACCGCGAGATCGGCCTCAGCGACGCGAGTTGCCGCGTGGGCTTTCCTCAGCGTTGGATTCGTCTGGATCGCTGACCCCGCGAGGTGGGGTCCCCCCTTTGTCAGAGCCGGAGGTTCAAGCTTCCCTATAGGCTGGAGCTCGGCTGGCTCTTGGGACCCGGTCGCCTGTGCGAGTGCCATGCGCGATGTGTCGACGTCCGCCTGGGCGGCCGTCTCGGAGTTCTGTGCGAGGGCCAGCTCGGCCGTGGCGACCTCGACAACGACACTCGACTCGTCACCGACGGCGACCCGGCGTTTTGCCATCCCCAGGAGCTGCTGGGAGACGGCTACGCGTTCCTTCGCGAGGGCCAAGCGCTGTTCGGCGAGAAGGGCTCGTTCGAATGCCCAGTGAACATCGGCATGAACCGACCAGCTCGCTGCGTCGAGGCCCAGCGCCGTAAGCTCGCGGAAGCGTCGGGCGCTCTCCTTGCGCTTTCTGCGTTGCCCACCGACCTCGAGCTGCTGCTGCAATCCGATCTGAGCATCGAGTCCCGTCCCGTTGGCCTGTTGTCTTCGCCCGAGCCCCACGGATAACGTGGGGTTGAATGGTTGTGCTTGGCGTGCGGCCACAACCTCGGCCTCTCCTACCTGCGTCTCCGCTTTGGCAAGGAGCACGGGAGGGGCGTGTTGAGCCGCGAACGCGAGAGCTTCGGGTAGGGTCACCCTGCCGTGTGAAGGCAGAGACGCCCGCGTTTCGGGTTCTCGCGTCGGCGCGACCTGGCTCGGCTGGAGAGCTTCGCTGGGAGTCCTGCTTGACCCGCTAGACGGCAAGTCGCAGGCGGCCGAAACGAGTCCAGAGGCTGCGACGACGATGGCTGTGAATACTCTGATGGATGGCGTACGGCGGGGTGGTGTGCCCCCCGCAAAAGTCTTCTTATGCACTGACTGCTCCTCGCGCGAACGAGCCGACAAAGGTCATGCGGTGCACTCGCGACCAAGCCCTCGGGGCTCGATCTGCGGACGCACCACTCCTGTGTTCGTGGCTCTACGCGGAGGGTGGGCGATAGACGCCGAGGCTGTGTCCCGCAACGGCGTGGCCCGTGACCATCGTTGCCAGACGCGAATCCGACGTCTGTGGTCCGGGTATGGCAAACGCTGCCCGGCTCACAAGAAACGAGACCGACGCATGACACTGGCAGACGTGGACGGTGCCGGTGCAGCCGTGTTCGTCACCGCTTGGCGCATGTTCCGCGTCGTCGATCGCATGTGCCGTGTGGCCGTCCGAGGCCAAGTGCGCAACGTTCTCCACGACCTCAGCTGTGCCCGGCATCAGCACGAACACAATCAAGAGGGCCAGGAGTCTGCTCAGGTTGGACACAGCGCGCACCGGAGACTAGGGGTCGTGGCTCGCAGACGCAAGCGGTTTGGCCGGTTGACGATTGACAGTCCAGAGGAACACGGAGTCCTCCGCCTTCCCTTTTGGCCGGGACGCACGACGAGCCGCTTGACAGACGTTCAAACATTATCAAGAATGTTGATTCCACGGTGGGCAAGTCCGTCGCACGCGTCAACAAGAAGAGTCCGGGCCGAGCCGAGGTGAATGCGCCGTCCGGCGAGTGCGGGGTGTTCTCGTTCGACGCGGATCGGGTTCGTCGGGTGCGACGGTCGATGCTGAGCGACGATGCGGCGGTCGCGGTTGCAGATCTGTTCAAGGCGGTTGCGAGTCCGGTTCGAGCCAAGATCCTGCAGGCGCTGTCGGCCGAGGAGTTGTGTGTTTGCGATCTCGCGCAGGTCTTGGAGATGTCCGTCTCCGCCGTGTCTCATCACCTGCAGTACATGCGCCGCGCCGGCGTCCTACGGTTCCGGACCGAGGGCAAGCTTGTCTACTACTCGGCGGTCGACGGCTGCGTTCTCGAGATGCTAAGCGGCGCGCTCCAGCATCTTGGGCACCGACGGGGGCGGCGATGATCGGTCGAATCGCGGCGCTCCTCATCGCGCTGGTTCTGGTCTGCGTGAGCATGAGAGAGGCGTGCGCTTGCGACACGCCACCACGGGTCACGCACGCAGGCTGCGCAGTCGAAACTGCCCCGGTGGCGCCGACGGTCCTGCCCGAGCCCCAAAACGACCCGGGCCCCGCGGAGGAGGGGACGGATCAATGCCAGTGCCTTTGCTGTCCGTTCAGCGGGTTCCCCGTGCCCGCGTGCTTCGCAGATGTGGAGCCGCCGCGCATGAGCGTGCCCCGCGGCCGTAGCTGGACGTCCGAACGGCGTCTGCCATCAGATTTCTACTTTCAGATCTTCCATCCGCCCCGCTGATCTCGCGATCACCATCGGCGCGAGGGGCTCCTTTGTAGGAGGTCTCGCTCACCTGGGAAACGCGACGATCAGCGACGGATGGAACTGTGAACCGAAACCGATTCTTACAACTCTTGAGCCTCGTGCTGGCTGGACTACTTGCTCGTAGCTCCGCGGCCTGGGCGGGACCACCCCCACCGGCGGTGGACCTCGAAACCGCCCTGCAACTGGCGCGCGACAACAGTCCGTTGTTGGACTCTACGCGCGCGGGGATTGAGGAGGCCCGCGGCGACCTCACCACAGCTGAGGTCTTTCTCGTCGACGATGCCTATTTGCAGGTTGGCGTGGGCCCCCGGTTCGGGGGCCCACGCGGGCGTCCCTTGCAGCCGCAGTTCCAAGCCATGGCCCGGCAAAGACTGGAGGTCGCCGGACAACGGGGAAAGCGAACGCGCGCCGCAAAGGACAGCCTCGAGGCAGCGCGCTCCGACAACGTGGACGAAGCGAGGCGCCTCGCGCTCAGCGTCGCCATGGCGTTCTTCGATGCGGTTGCGGCGGAGGAAAGACTTCAGTACGCGACGGACAATGAGCGGCTCGTCTCCCAGATCGAGGCGCTCGCACAGCGTCGGGTCGAGAGTGGAGCGGACTCACCCACGGCGCTGTACGCCGCGAAGATTCGCACAGCGGAGGCAAGGCGCCGAACGCTTGCCGCGGAGATGGACGTCACTTCCGCGAGGGTCATCCTGACGTCCGTCGTCGGGTTGCCCCCGGGGCGACCTCTGACGCCGAACGGATCGTTACCGACCCCCGTCGTCTTGCCGAGTATCGAGGATCTTGTGGGAGCAGCGTCTACGCAACGCCCCGATCTCGTTGCAGCGTCCCGACGCACGAGGGCCGCGGCGCACGGCGAGACCGTTGCCCGTGCACAGAGGTGGCCCGACATGAGTCTGGGAGCGCAGTACAGCTTCGAAGAACAGGACAGCGTGATTCTCGGAGTCGTCGGTTTCTGGCTGCCAAGCCTCAACCGAAGCCGCGGCGCTCGTCAAAAGGCTCGTGCTACGACGCGGCGCCGTCAGGCGGATCGTGTGGCCGCGGGGCTTCGTGCGGAAGCCGAGATCCGGACCAACGCTGCTCGCCTCCGGGCCGCGACCAAGGCGGTGGCCGTGTACGACGCGAGCGTGCTGACCGCCCAGAACGAGAACCTTCGACTGCTCAGGGAGCAGTACGGGGAGGGCAAGGTGACCTACGTCGAGGTGGTTCTGCTCCAACGAGAACTGCTCGAAGCACAGCTCGGCTACGTCCAGGCTCTGTCTCTTATACACATCTGACGCTGCCGACGAGCGATCTAGTGTA
>CAJXVA010000328.1 GCA_913061055.1 uncultured Pseudomonadota bacterium | reverse complement strand
GCCGTCGTTCCTCATCGGTTGCTTGTGCCCGACAAACGCCCTCTTCGTGCCTTGGTCTGAACTCCGCTGACACCGCTCTGTCCATTCCACCGAATTGGGGACGGCCCCTAGAGCCCGAAGCCCGCTCAGCCTTTGACGACAGCCAAGGGGATGAGCTTGGCGACCTTGGTGGCGATGCCCGCTTCGTGCATCACATCGACGACGTCGGCGACATCCTTGTAGGCCTCGGGCATCTCTTCGGCCATCGTCCGGCGAGAATCGGCGCGGACGAACACGCCTTTGTCCTCGAGCTCTCGGAACAGCTGGCGGCCCTGTGCGGCCCGCTTGGCTTTCACGCGAGACAACCGGCGGCCGGCGCCATGGCAGCTGCTGCCAAACGTCTCTTTCATCGCGCGCTCGGTGCCCGCCAACACGTAGCTGTAGCGACCCATGTCGCCCGGCACGATCACCGGCTGGCCGGCGTCGCGATAGCGCTTGGGCACCGCTTCGTGGCCTGGGCCGAACGCCCGGGTGGCGCCCTTGCGGTGCACACACAACCTGCGCTGCACACCATCGACCTCGTGGGTCTCCCACTTCGCGATGTTGTGGCAGACGTCGTAGACCGTGGACAGTCCCAAGCCTTGGGGCGTGTCGCCGAGCTGGCGTGCGATGGCCTTGCGGGCTTGGTGCGCCATGACTTGGCGGTTGGCGAAGGCGAAGTTGATCGCGGACCCCATCGCGCCAAAGTAGTCGTGCGCTTCGGGGCTGGACAGCGGTGCCGCGCAGAGCTGACGGTCCGGCAACTCGATGCCGTACTTGGCCGAGGCACGCACCATCCGGTGCAACGAGCTGTCGCAGATCTGGTGCCCAAGCCCGCGCGAGCCGGAATGGATCATCACGGTGACCTTGCCGAGCTCGAGGCCGAACGCCCGCGCCTTGGCGGCATCGAAGATCTCAGCGACGTACCCAAGCTCGCAGAAGTGGTTGCCGGATCCCAACGAGCCCAGTTGGGGGCGGCCGCGGTCCTTGGCCCGCTGCGAGACCTTGTCCGGGTCGGCGCTGCTCATCACCCCGCCCTCCTCGAGGACCGCGAGGTCGTCGTTGGTGCCGTAGCCTCGCTGAACGGCCCACCGCGCGCCCTCGCGCAGCACCGCTTCGAGCTCGGGCTTGCTCAACCGCAGCTCGCTCTTGGTGCCCACACCGCACGGAACTTCCCGGTAAAGCGCCGTAGCAAGCTCCGCCAAGACGCTGGTGATCTCTTCGCGCGGGATGTTGCTGCGCATCAACCGCACGCCGCAGTTGATGTCGTACCCAACACCACCAGGCGAGAGCACCCCTTCCTCGGGATCAAACGCTGCGACCCCGCCAATGGGAAAGCCGTACCCCCAGTGCATGTCGGGCATCGCGAGACTGTGACCGACGATGCCAGGCAGGTGCGCCACGTTGACGACCTGATCCGGGCTGCGATCATCTTCGATGCTCGAAAGCATCGCCTCGCTGGAAAACACCAGCCCAGGCACGCGCATCCCTCGGTGCTGCGGAATCCGCCACCGATAGTCGTCGACTCGTTCGAAATAGGCCGTCATGGCAACCGGCGAGGGGTAGCACCGTCTTCTTGGTGGTGCGAGGCCGATCCGCGAGACCTGGGGATCTTGCTACCTTTGCAGCTGACTCCGTGGCGCTGGCCCCTGCAGAAGTTCTGATCGAAGACCGCAAGTCCGTGGCGTCGTTCCTGGCGGCACGCCTCGGCGCCGCCCAGGGTCAGCCGTCTCGGAACGTGCTGCACGACTTGGTCGTCGCGGTCTCCGTCGGGCACCGGCGGGCCCAACGAGCCCTGAGCCTCGTATTCGAGGGCACCGAAGATGCCCCGCTCAAGCGCAGCATCCTGCGTCGCTACGCGATCTTGGACCAAGCGCTGCAGCAGGTGGAGTCCGGGCTCGATGAAATGCCGCCGCCCATGTTCCTCGACATGACCCAGAGCGTGATCGAAGCGATCGACGGCGGATTTCAGTTCGCCTTCAGCCACATCGACGACGTGCGCAACAATCAACCCGAGGTCGACGACCAAGTCGACACCCGGCCCGCCAAGCCGCGGGACCCCGAGGGCACGAGCACCACGGGGTGGTTCTCCGCGGCGCTGCTCGGGGATGAGGGGCCGACGGGTCGCGAGCGTCCGGCCGCTGACGGCCGCAAAGACGAGATCACCCGCCGCGGTCACTGAGATGGCGCCGATTCTTCGGCACTCTCCGCCTCAGCAGGGATCAAGATGTTGTCCCCGCACAACTCCGACGAGACTTCCCAGCGACCGTCATCCAGGACGTGAATGCGGCTGTAGGGAGAGACGAAGTCGCCATCGGCAAGCTGGACGTAGCGGTCCCTGCGGTGCCACAACACACCGTCCGCTTCGAGCGCCACGGTCAAGCTGTCTTCCCGTCCGCACGAGACGCTTCCGTGCGTGCTCGTCCGAGCAAACGTGAACGTCCGGCGGAGTCCGGCGTCCACACGACCGAGGTGTCCGTCGCATCCGGCCTCCCTGGTGGCCAAGGTCCCGTCCGGACACCGAACCCCCTCGAGGCCGCGTTCGGCGATCTCCTTCCAATCCTCGTCTCCGATCTGCGCACCCGAGAAGTCCGCGCCATGGACAACGGCTCCCTTGGCGGAGAATCCGTGTCGCTCGCCTCCATACGGCACGACCACGCCCAGCCCGAAATCCGCTCGAGTGAAGTCCACATCGCGAAGGTCCGCACCGTCGAGGTGGGTCACACGCAGGTTGGCTCCTCGCAGCGAGGCGCCCCGAAAGTCGGCCCCCGAAAAGTCCCCATCGAGGACTTGCTGATCGAAGTTGCGGCCCCGAAGATCATCGCCCCACGCATCGAGTCGCTCGCGCGCAGGTTTCGCGGGCGGCATCCCCCGCGTTCCCCGGATGAAGGCTCGCCCCGGCCCGTCCACCCACCCGTCTCCGCCGGGAAGTGCGATGGCAAGTAGGCTTGCCGCAGACAGAACCAACACCGTGAAGCTCATCAACCGGTGCCGCAGGGCGTGAAGCAGCGGCTGGCCCGCGTTGCGGTCCCCAAGAGCGGCGGCAAGGATCGGAACAGGAATGAAGCACTGGACCGCGGCGGTCGTCGCCAAGCTGACGCTGACGCTCGGCGAAAGTCCCAGCGTGCCTTCGAGGGCGAGGTAGGCGATCGCGATGTTGGCGACGAGGTTGAGGAGCAGCGCCCATGTGCGTAGCCGAAACACGCCCCACACGGCGATGCCCATGATGGTCGCGGCAACGATCGTGGGTCCGGCGTGGTCCAGCGTGCTGAGGAGGTTCCACCCCCTCATGCCGAGCCGTAGCTGCAACAGTCCGGAGAACGCGAGCGTGAGTGCATCCGCGGCGGCCATCACCAAGGCCAACAGCAAGTGCCCGCGAAACCGGACCGGAGCGAACGGGCTGTCCGGCTCTTGCATGTCGAGTCCCCGCTCCCCCACCGACAGGAGCGCCACCGCGGAGGCCACCGCGATGATGGATCCAAGTACCTTGTCGGGCGTCTCTCCGTAGTTCACCGAGATCAGAAGTCCCACAACCAGACTCGACCACCACGCGGCGCGGCACAACAACTGCGCGCCCAGCCGTGGCTGCGACAGCCTGCGAAACGCCCACGCCAAGACGAACACAGGGAGAAGCGCGGCGACCTGAAGCTTGAGCCTCCCATCGCCTGCGAACGTCTCGGTGCCCATCGCCGGGCGAAGGAACAGCATCAAGAATCCAAGCCCGGCAAACACTGTCGCGACGGCAGCCGTCGACAGCCGCACACGCGGAATCTGTGGCGCCGCCACCTGCTTATCCGCGAGTCGCTCGAACGGAGCCGGCTCCACCTTGCGATCTCGCATCGCCTGAATCTCGTCTTCGTAGCTCATCCTTCACCTCCATCTTCAAACGCCGCGCGGACCAATGCCTCTGCCTTCCGCGCTCGGTACGAAACCGTCGCCACCCGTGCACCGAGGATCTCCGCGGACTCCTCGAGCGAGAGCTGCTCGACCACCCGCAACACGAACGCATCGCGGAGCTTGGGCCCCAGAGTGGCCAGCACCTGGTCGAGCCGCGCAATCGCCTGCCGAGAGGAGACCCGCTGCTCCGGTGTCGGCGCCTGAGACCCCTCGACCAGCGCAAGCCGGGCCTTGCCCGCTCGCTCCCTCGCGCCTCGTTTTCGTCGGTCGCGGAGATGGTTGAACGCGATGCCGTGCAGCCACGTCGAGAACGACGCCCGCTCGGCGAACCGATCGAGGCGGCCGAACGCGGTGATGAAGGCATCCTGGGCGATGTCCCGGGCCAGATCGTCATCGCCGCACGCATGCGCCAGCCTGCGGGTCAGGGTGGCGGCGTGCTCACGATAGAGCTCGGCTTGGGCCCCAAGATCCCCATCCCGAGCCCGCAACAGCGGGGGTTTATCCAGGCCCTTCGGGGGCTGATCCGACTGGGCGATGGCCAAGGAGACACTCACGATCGCAGATGAGTGGACGCGGGACGCCCAAATTCAAAAGCCGAAACGAATCGCCGCCGCGGTCGCCCAAATCAGCCCGGTGGCTCGAAGTTGTCGCAGGCCTCGGCGATCGTCGAAACCGCGGACTCGAAGAACGACACGTAGTCGTCGGCACCGCCGCAAATGTCGCCATGCAGGCCTTGGTCCCCCCACAGCTCGATGAACTCCACCCAGTGCGGCTGGGCATCAGCCCCCCGGCACCCCTCCCAGGCCGGGGTCAACCCGAGCACGACAACGGCGGTGGGGTCCCCGCCTTTCGCGTCGACGACCGCTTGATACCAATCCATCGCCACGCCCTCGTCTTCCTTGTTGGGGTCATCGCTCAGGAAGCTGACCACGAGAAGAGCGTCGTCCCGCAAGAACCCCTCGTTGCACCCTCCGACCGACGCCAGGGCCGGTGAAAGCGCCGCCACCATGCTCTCCATCGGTCGCTCCGAGGGGTGGCCGGCCGCGCCGACAGTCGCGGCACACGAGAACGCCGCGCCCAGGTCGGGCTCGGTCGAGTCGATGAAGCGCGTCCCGGAGGCGAAGTTGCACGGCGCGTTGCTGGCGTGTTGGCCAGCGGGGTGGTTCACGCCCGCACCCCGCACCCGGTCGCACTCCTCGAACACCGTGTTGCGGATGTAGTTGTTGCAGGTGTCATCCGAGGGGTCCATGCCCGACCACGGGTTGTCGGTGTTACAGCGCCCCCACTCATCGGTGTCTGCCACCAAGATCTGGAACTGGCTCGCGGGGTCCAGCGTCGTCTGAATCGTCGACATGAAGCCCGGGAACGCACCGACCAAGGCCGCCTGGTTGTCTTCCATCGAGACCGAGTTATCGATGACGAACAGGAAGTCGACGTTGCGGCATCCCATCACTGCGCCGGTCGAGTCGCCGCCTCCTGAAGGAGGAAGGTCGAACAACACCCCGCCCTCGCTTGCCGCGGCCGACGTGGCACTGCCCGCCGGATCGGTCTCCGCCGCGCTGGTCGTAGCCCCCGGTGTCGAGCCGGTCCCGCCGGTACCCGTTGTGGTCTGAGAGCCCAGCGTGGCCGCGGTCGAACTCGAGGCTCGGCCATCGTCCGTGCCGCACGCCCCAGCCAGAGCCCCGACAATTCCCAACACAATAAGGTCGACCGTTCTCATCTCTTCACCCCCCGGTGCGCAGACCGGCAACGAAGGTTCCCGCGCGCGTGCAGGGTGAGTGTTTCACACGTCCAACACGACGCGCGCCACGACACGATCCGTCTCCGACACAACGTGCAGGTCGTGATACGTCACCGCCTTGATCTCGGTCTTCAGCAGCGCCGCGCCGCCCTCTTGACCAAAGGCCCGCCCGACCAATCCCTCCGGGGTGACCCGAAGCTCGGCCCGGGCCACCAAAAAGCCTTCCACGCTGGCCCAGTAGAGAACCTCGCTGAGCCAACGCACCAGACGGTCCTCGGCGTCGATCGCTTCGAGCTCGACGGATCTTGCGTCGTTCGACGACACGGCGGCCGCATCGGTCAACAGCTCGACGACCGCACACGCACCCGCCTGCAGCATCGCGGGCTCGTCGGGACCCCACAGCTCGAGCGCCAGGTCGGCCGTATGCTCGACCTCTCGGGCGCCCGCAGACGCATGTTCAGGTGGGCCAAGCTGCGACATTTTTGGTCTCCGGTCGTCGTTGGGCGTAGGACGGAAGCACGATGCTCGCCCTGCTGCTCGCGTGTACCACGGCCCTCACTTCTGCCGCCGCACAGACTGAAGCGCCGGCACCCAGTCCGCTTCAGATTCGGACGATCGTCTGGACCGCCTTTGGCGTGGAGCAGTCGGTGCGGGTCAGCTCCGACGATGCCCGTCCATGGGAACTCGCGCTCGAGGCCCAGCCCGACACGTGGCTGCGCAGCATCGTCGGCCCCTTCTTCAGCACCGTCGCCTTCAAGGAAGCAAACGCCGAGGGAGAGCACCACACCGCGCAGATCGTCACCCGGATCGAGAACGAAGCGTCGTTCGATCTCGTGACCTGGCTCGATGGCTCGAAGCAGTCCGGCAAGGTGCTGGCTCAGCTCGTGTCCGAACCGCGGTGCTCCATGGAAGGAGCCTGCACACCGCAGGAGACGCCGTGGCCCGAGCACCCGCACTGCCCGTCCATCGAAGCGCTCGGTGCCTGGGACGGAGGCATCCTCGAGTTGTCGAGGATGCTCGTGGACACCGAGTGTTTCACCGACGCGCAGGTCGGCATTCAAGCGGGCGCATTTTGGATCGACAGCTGGGAAGCCGGCGTCGTCACCCTCGCCGTGCAGCGCGAGCAGTGCATCGATGCGAGCTCGGAGTGCAGCGGCGAAGTCAGCTTCGTGACGATGACCCCGCCCAAGACGTGGCGGCCGTGGCTCGACGAAGCGAACGAGCATCGCGGGCACCTTCCCCGCTTGGCGCCAAGCCCCGAGCAGGCGCCCGCCGAGACAGAGACCGAAGACACGGGCGCGCTGCCCTCGTTGGCCCAGCGCTGAGCCCCATCCGAGTCTCAGGCCTCGGGAATGAGGCAGTACCCCAGCCCCTCGAGGACTGGCGCGGTGGCTTCGCCCGGCTCCCAAAGTCCGGCGCACTCGGTTCCGTCCGGGCACTGCGGCGCCGCGACGTCGCAGTACGGCGTGCAACATCCATAGCCGTCGGGGTCGCAGTCGGGCCCGAACTCCGCGTTCACGCAGGCGAGTCCGCGCCCACATGCGTTCACGAACTCGCACGGATCTCCGATGCCGCCTGCGTCGCGCAGCGTGGCGGCGCAAACGCCTAGGCCGTTGCCGAGGTAGCAGGCCTGCCCTTCGTCGCAGTCGTCCCCAAGCGGATCGCAGCTGACCTGGCAGACGCAACCGCACTCCTGGCACCCCGCCCAAGGCACCGCGCCAGGCTCGGCACACTCGTAGTCAAAGTCGGGCGAGCAGAACTCGCGACACACGCCCTGGCCGTCGTAGTCGAAGTCCTCGCACATGCTTCCCTCGGGGCAGTTGTCGCGCCCCGACCAGGCGAAGTCTTCGTGCACGCAAGGGTCACCAAGTCCCACCGGCGCGGGGTCGACAGGGAAGCAACCCGAGTTCCTCCAGGGGCTGTCGCCGGACTCCTCGTCGGGTCGGTAGAGGGTGCAGCGGTATCCACAGCCGCACGCGTCTTCGAGCTCTCCGCCGAGGCAACGCGAATCCGGGTTCTCCGGATCCGGAGGCACGGCAGGGCCATCGACAACGCACCCGGTACTCGAAGAGTCCGCCCCGCCGCCCGAGGTCCCGCTCGAAGTCGATCCGGCAGGCCCGGCGGTGCTGGAGCTGGAACCACTCGTGTTGGGTGCTCCCGTGCTGCCGAGCGTGGCGTCGCCGGACGAAGAACCCCCAACCGGGTCAGCGCCGACGGACGGGCCACATGCGAGCAACATGGCGACCGGGAGCAGAAGTCTCGCGCGCATCGCCGAAGACTACCAAAACAGACATCCTGGTCGCAAGGCGCCCTAGAAGGCCACGGTCACGCAGATCTCTGTGACGGCCCCGGTGTCGAGGCTGGCGTTGTCCTGAATCGAGAACGTCCACACGCCGCCGGCGGCAGCACCGTCGAAGCCCGAGAGCGCCTCGGAAGGGATGGTCGCCGCGCCCGATGTGGACGTGGCGCAGCTCAGCGCGACCCCGGCGTCGTCGAACGACAGGTCCATGTCCTCCTCGGTACCGCACTCGCGGTTGTAGACGCGGACCGTGGTGCCTCCGTGTTCGACGTCGATCGTCAGGTCGCCGATGAACGTGTGCGTGAGGGCGACCCCGATGATTGCGTCCGTCACGGTTCCGCCGGCCGGCAGCGTCACGGTGGAACTCACCGCACTCCCTGCATCGGGAATGGCCAAGTTGATCGTCTCACAGACCTGCACCGGCGCTTTCGGCTGCCCCATACAGCCCGTGGTGTCGAACGCACACGCGGCATCGCACGCGAGCACTCCTCCCACGAAGGTGCCGATGTCCGCGCAGGTCATGTCGGCGAGGTCGTCGCCATCACACGCCTCGTCGTCTTCGACGACCCCGTTTCCGCACTCCGCGACCACCCCGGTGCTGCCTCCGGACAGTCCCCCGGAGGTCTCTGCGGTGGACCCGGCCGTGTCGGTGTCCGAGTCCGACCCGCTGGAGCCGGTCCCCGGGTCCGTCGCCGAACTGTCGTCGTCCGTCGGATCGGTCGAAGCCGTGGGGTCTGTCGGGTCCTCGGTGACGCCGGTCGTCAGCACCATCCCGCTGGTCGCAGAACCGCTGTCGTCGATCGGAACCGTGTTGGGATCTCCGAAGGTCGCGCCTTCATCCACCGCGCCGACTGAGCAGCCGCACCCCAACAACGACACGAGACCCCACCGAACGCATCGACCCGTCACCGGCCAATCATACGGGGTGTCGCCCGCGTCGCGTCAACGCGATGCCTGCGCAGGCGGCTCAAGCGAACAGGTCGGCGTCGCCGTTGCTCCACACGAGCAGGGTCGTCGGAAGCGACGACAGCAGCGAGTCCATGTTGGCCAGATAGCCCGGGAAGTCCTCCAGGTCGCCGGAACTGAGCCCCAGCATGACGAGGTCGGCAACTCCGGACGATCGTTCCGGGATGAAACGAGAGGGCGCGTCTTCGGTGTGGAAGACGTTCACCTCGGCCTCGATGCGCGCGTTCGTGAGCAGCCGGTCGAGGTGACTGCGCGCTTCCGCCTCCGCGCCTGCCTCGGGGACGGCGCGGAAAATCCGAATCTTCGCCGTTCGCCACGCGCGATCCTGCTTCATCAGGTACGCGAGCAACGCCATCAGGCTGCCGTTCCTGGAACCCCGCCACCACAGGTCGATGACCCGCTGCGTCTTCTCGAGCGCCAACTCGCCAGGCTTGAGCAGCAGCGTGTTGTAGTCGAACGCGCGAAGGATCGAGGCAGTGTCACGGAACCGCTCCCGCCCCTCGACATCGAGCGCATCGGGAATGCTGACCAGCAACGTGTTGGGACGAAGCCCCGACATCGCGTAGCTCTGCAGGAACGTGGCGAAGCCCTGGTTGTAGTCGTCGACGACCACCACCTCGCCGAACGCCACCATGTCGAGCGATGCGAAGTGTCGGTTGAGCTCGTCGCGACGTCGCTTGCGATACGCGAGTCGCTCGTGAATGTCCGGGTCTGCCGACGCGTGGATCTCGGCGACGGTGTACAGACCGCGCCGCGCCTCCAGCCAGCTCCCCATCTGCACCAGCCGCCGCTGCCGGAGCGGATCGGGGCTGACCGCCGCGAGAATCGGGCGCCAGTTCTTGGGGTGGAACTTGGCCGTCTCGAGATACAGAAGGTTGTCCCGGGTGTTCTGGAAGATGTAGCCGGCCTTCGCGTCGCCCCAGTTGGTCTGGATGTCCCGCTTCTTGAGATAGAAGTACAGGATGCTGGTGATCGCGATCGCGACCATCGCGTAGCGCTGGTTGATCTCGAACATCACCACCAGACAGGCGATGAATCCGGCGAACCCCGTGACCCAGTGGAACCAGCGGAACCGCGGGCGGAAGCTCGGGTTGCCGCTGCGGCTCTCGACGAACGCCGAGAGGTTGATCATCCCGTAGGCGATCAGGAAGAACATCGAGATGATCTCGGCAACTGCGTTCAGGTCGCCGGCCCAGATCACGCCAACGGCGATGATCAGGCTGAGCACCGTGGCGCGGCGGGGCTCGTTGGCGGGCCCCGACCCTTTGCCGAAGTACTCGAACGACTTCATCAGCTTGTCCTGCCCCATCGCTTGCAGGATGCGAGGCGCGCCGAGGAAGCTGCCGAGAGCCGAGCTGAGGGTGGCCGCGAACACGCCCAAGACGATGAGCGGGCCGAAGATGCTCATCTCCTGCAGCGCACCAAACGGATCCGCCTTGAGTGCACCGCGATCGGTGCTGCCGGCGACGAGGAAGATCTGCACCGCGTAGACGGTCGCCGTGAAAAGGATCGCGATCAGGGTGCCCGAGGGGATCGACTTGCCCGCGTCCTTGAGGTCGCCGGACATGTTGGCGCCCGCGGTGATGCCGGTGGCCGCCGGGAAGAAGATCGCGAACATCACCATGAAGGTGAGTGTCTTGCCCTCATCTGCGTCGCTGGCGATGTAGTCGCCGGTCATGTTGGCTTCGAGCAAGCCAGCGTCGAAGTTCAAGACGCCGCCGACCAGGAACGCGACGACGGAGAGCAGCAGCAGCGCCAAGACGAAGTACTGCGCCTTCATCGCGACGTCGGCCCCCTTGAAGGTGACTGCGAACAGTCCGGTCACCACGAGCGACGACGCGATCTCGGGGACGTGCGCATTGACCAGGGTCTCGACCAACTCGGCCGACATCACGCCGGAGAGCACGTCGAAGCTCGCCTCGGTGAAACCGATCGTATAGAAGGCGATGCTCACCGCCTGGGCGACGAAGAGCGTGATGCCGATGCTGCCGCCGAAGTCCGGCCCCAGCACCCGCGAGATCATGAAGTAGACGCCGCCGACACGAACGTCGAGGTTGGTGGCGATCGCCGACAGGCTGAGCGTGGTCAGCGTGGTGATCAGCTTGGCGATGCCAAGGATGACCAGGGCGGAGATCAGGCCCGCGTACCCGACGACGTAGCCCGTCCGCATGAACATGATCACGCCCAGGACTGTCTCTTATACACATCTCCGAGCCCACGAGACCTCTCTACATCTCG
>CAJXVA010000327.1 GCA_913061055.1 uncultured Pseudomonadota bacterium | reverse complement strand
GTCTCGTGGGCTCGGATATGTGTATAAGAGACAGCAGCACGGTGTCTCGGACGACCAGCTCCGAGGTCGGTCGCGGTGTCGAGAGACCGGCCGAAGAGCCTTTCTGCCGCGACGCGTGGCCGGGTGGACGCGAGAGGCTTCGCGCTGCTAGCCCCGCAAGCAGCGACAAGCTGGCGAACACGCCAAGCAGAGTGCGCGTGCGTCCCACGTGCGCTTTTCATAGCGCGGGCCCGGCGATTTCCAGAAGAAACTGGCGCTACAGGAGGACGCTGGGCAACGGGTTTCCGATCTGACTGAAGTCATAGTCGATCGCATGGGTGCTCGCGTCCTTTCCAATCGTCGACGTGGACCCATACCCCGGTTGGCCATCCATCTCGTAGTCCTCGGGCTGGAGGCCCATGGCCTGCAGCATCGTGACGAAGAACTGGTTGTACGGGATCCCGCGGATCACATGGCCATTGTGCTGGCTGAAATAGGACTGCGTTTCCCATTCGGTGAAGTCGAGATAGCGGCCGGTTGCAACGCGCCCGCCGGCACTCCCGGCGGTGATGGTGGGGATCGAGTAGTTGAGGTGGTTGAAGCCCAGCTCATTGCCCCAAACGATCAGCGAGTTGTCGAGGTACGTCGAGTCTCCGCCCTCGAGCACGTCGAGTCGTTCCATCAGCCGCAAGAACACGTTGTTTGCGACCCACCGGTTCATGCTGCGGAGGTGAGCGTCGCCAGATGGAGTGCCCCACTCGTGGGCGAGCGCGTGCCAGGTTTGTCCGGATGCGTTCTCGCTGTGGGTAAATCCAGCCGGTGAACCATCCGCGTCGGAGAGGACCTTCTCTGCGTCGATGGTGATCACGCGGGTGTGGTCGCAGATGATTCCGGCCACGGCGATGTCGATCATCAGGCTCCAGGACTCTTCGATGTCCGAAACGCTGAGGCTCCCCCCGTCGGGGTAGGACGCCGGCATCGGTGGGAACTCGCATTGGGCCGTGACGCCGCCGCCCTCGAGCCGACCCTGCAGTTCGGACAGGAAGTTCAGGTGGCGATCGAGCAGCGCACGGTCGTCGGAAGACAGCCGCGGGTTTGCCTGGATACGGGTGTAGTCCTCGTAGACGTGATCGACGAGGCGTTTGTTCGGCGACTCGCCCTGCGGCGGATCCTCGGCGTTGGGGGGCATGATGCCCGGGCCTGTGAAGAGCTCGTTCCACATCGTGAGCGGATCGATGTGCGCCTGCACGCGGTTGACCGCTCCGCCCGCGATGCCAGCGTGGGTGTACGAGCAGGAGTCCGCGCGTGAGGTGTTGAGGTGCAGGGAGCGAACCAGCGGTTGTTCCGGGTAGAACCGGTCCGAGTACGCCATCACCTGGTCGACCGTGGGCACGTGGGGCAGGGACAGTGCTGGCCCCGCGGTGACATCGCTCGAACCGGCGTAGTTCCCCAAGAACGCGCTGTGGTTGTGGTTGGTGTCGGGCAGGAAGTCCATGCCACGCAGCAGCATCATCTTCTCGAGGAACGGATTGAACGCCCCGTCGATGATGGTCGACAGGCCCGGATCGGCGAAGTCGGCCATCGGGGCCTGCTTGTACGGGGTACCCGGAATCTCCTGGGTCAGCCCGGTCGTGCCGTCGGCTTTGTCCGAGCGCAGCGAGTAGCCATTGCCCTCGAGGGTTGGATACCAGTCGACGATGGTCTGACCGCTGTTGCTCTTGATCGCGATGAAGCGAACCGGTTGCGGCAGACTACCGCCCGCGTGGGCGTCGCGACGGAAGAGAGAAGAAAGCATCGGGATGGCGAGCGTGGCTCCGCCCATCCCTTGCAAGAACATCCGCCGTCGAACTCGGTCGTACTTCATGACTACTCCACCCCTCGGATTCGGAACTCTGTTTGCAAGGCGATCTCAGCGAGCGCAGAACGAATGGTTCCGTCCCCGGCTTGGGTCTCGATGCTCTCCATCACGCAGGCATCGTTGTCTCCTTCGGTTGGTTCGCGTCGATACGTGAACTCGAAGTAGTGCTTCGCAAAGCAGTGCAAGTACGCCTCGTCGTTCGCGACGACGTCGGCGAGCTCGACTGGCCCTGAGACCACAGCATCGTCCGCCAGTCCGGCGAGGGTCGCGGAGGCGTCGATCGGAAGCTCCGCGA
This sequence comes from uncultured Pseudomonadota bacterium, assembly GCA_913061055.1. Lineage (GTDB taxonomy): Bacteria > Myxococcota_A > Polyangia > Nannocystales > Nannocystaceae > CAJXVA01. The sequence goes on along the minus strand of CAJXVA010000327.1, from coordinate 9,065 downwards.
GCACGTCTCCGTTGCCGTCGATCACCCGCTCGGTCTCTCGGAACCGACCCAATCCGTCGTAGGCCTCGAGCGTGTGCCCGAAGGGGTTGATGAACGTATGGCAAGACATGCACAGCGCGTCGCCGGTCTTCGCATCGATCCGCTCTCGGGTCGTCATCGAAGGATCCAGCGGGGGCGGGTCAAACGCATCCGGTGGCAGCTGGTCGGGCGTGGGCGCCGGGATATCCGTGCAAAGCAGCCGGTGCTGGATGTCGACGCCGCGGTGAATGGGATTCGTGGTGTGGTCGCCCGTCACGAGGGTCGCAGCCCGGGTGTGCACCCCAGCGCGTTGCCCCGGGGCAAACTCCGGTGGCTGTCCCGTTCCGTCCCACGGTTCGACACCGTACAGCTCGGCCAGAAGCGGTGAGTCGGTGAAGGAGAGGTTGGTCGTGAGAAGATCCGAGACGGCGCCGTCTTGCTCGAACGTGTAGTAGCTCGTGAGTGCGTCGAGCTCGTCTCGCATCGCATCGCGTAGGGCGTCCCCGACTGCGACGGGGTCGCCGGCGAAGGTGCTGAGGTCCTCGGAGAAGGTGCGGAAGGCAGGGGTGTCGGCGAGGCCGCCGAACTCGCGCGCAATGAACCATTCTCGGTAGAACCCTTCGGTCGTCTCCCGGGCCCGGTCACTCTCGAGGAGGCGTTCGAGTTGCTCTTGGTACCCCGCTTCGTCGTTGAGGCTGCCATCCGCCGCTGCGGCGAAGAGTTCGTCGTCGGGCATGGACTGCCAGAAGTGATAGGAGAGGCGCGAGGCGATTTCGTAGCCATCGAGCACCAGAATGTCGGCGCGGTCGCTGGCGGGCGACCCGTCCACTTCGAAATGGTAGACGAAGCGCGGCGAGATCAGCATCGTCACGGCAATGTCCCGGTAGTTCTCGGGACCCGTGCGCTCGGAAGAGACGAGGCTGAGGTAGCCGTTGAGGTCGTCGTCGGACAGGGGCCGGCGGTGAACCCGTAGGCCGAAGTCGCTCACGAACGACTCCAGGCACTGGTCGTCGATCTCGGGCGAGGTTGCGCAGTTGCCTGCCAGCGCGGTCAGGACCGCGTCGTCGGCGAGCATCGCATCGCCGACTGCGGTACCGACCGCAAACCACGTGTCGATATGGCGCCCGGCGAGCCGGTTGTCCATGTTGGAGAACGTCGTGCCTTCGCCGTCGACCGGGAGGGCCGCGGCGAGCGATTGAACACCTTCGAAGACCCCCGGAGCGTCGGCCAGGAGATCGCGAAGCGTGTTGTCGTACTGAGCGACCGACAGCCGCCTGAGGTCCGGAATCTCGGGCCCGGCCTCTCCACACAGGTTGCCCGGAAGATCCTCCGGGTCATCTGGGTTCGCGGTGCCGTCGGAGTCGGTTCCACCCTCGTCCGTGTCGGCCGACCCTCCCGGTCCGACGTAGCAGGCGCTCAATGCCAGCCCGAGGAGGAGGGGTCCGCTGCGTCCGATGCGTGCCATGCAACTGAAGGCTAGGGCGGTGCCTCTCCGGTGGGAATTGGAAAGACCGTAGTGGCCGCGACGCAAAGGACCGAGCCGCTCCTGGCCGCGATTGCAGAGGACTTAAATGCCTCCAACACGCAGAGCCGGCGCGGAGTTTGGTCTCCGTATCGGCGAGCGTGAAGCTCGGCCAACGGCTGAGCGTTGGCCGGAAAACGTGCTGTCTGGGGTGAGTGATGCGAGGGCACCAACTTCATCCCCAAATCTCAAAAAAGAATCTAAACCCGCGCAATCGCCATCGTACGGGTGTTTTGGGGAGGTCGGGTCGGGGATGCTCTGGGGGTGTCGAAGACATCGACCGCTCGATCTCGACACAGCGCTGCTCTCAGCCCCTGGTCGTCCAACGGACTCGCCGCCTCTCCCGATGTGGATGGCGACATGTCTTCAGAGGTCATGTGCGGTCAGGGCCCGGCGGCGACGTACTGCCGGTGGTACTGGGCACTCTCGTCCTCTTGAATGCGCTCCGCCTCCATCGTCAGCCATGTGGCCGCGGCGTTGGCCATGGGTCGCTCGCCCCGCTCGTGCCACAGCCAGTGAACGATGGTTGCGGCCTTGGCATCGATCGCCTGGAAGACGGGCCGGGCCTCCGAAACGTCGGCGCGACGGTGCAGCGCGTACCCGTCTTGAATCTCCAGCCAGTCGTGCCAAAGCTCGACCGAGGTCGGAGAGATGGGGGCCGAGCGTGCTGCGTCGAGTCGGTCGAGTGCGCACTTGATGCGGTGCTTTTGAGCTGCCGAGAACAGGCCAACCGAGCGCGTGAGCGTCTTGCCGCCGCGCGGAATGTCGCCGGTGGGGGGCATCATTGAAGCGACCTCGACGCACAGCGATCGGTGAAGCTCGATCATCGACTCTTCGACGGTGCGGTTGCAGTCCAACTCGAGCGATCGTGCTCGGACGCGCTTGCGCAGGCCCATGTCCCAAAGCGTCTCATCCCACGCGCGTCCGAGTCGGTCGAGCTCCTGGGTGGTCAGTTCTCCCGCGCGGTGCGCCTTGACGGCATCGAGGTGCAAGCTCGCAGCGCCGGTTCCCGCCAGGCCGAAGCCGTTGGCCGCTCTACGGCTGAGGTCCCGGTCGACGACCGGGAAGTCGGCCATCGCGGGCTCGTCCCATGCGCGCTCGAGGAGCGCCCAGGTCTTCCATCGCCCGGGTGCCGAAATCCAGGCTCGCAAGAGTTCCCAGCGAGAGGCGTGGCCGAGCAGACGTCGCGCAACTGTCTGCAGCAGACGACCTGCGGCCGACAATGCGAGGGCATGTCCGGAGCGGACATCGACCTCGGCCCAACGATCTCGGCTGGCGGCGTCTTCGAGCAGCCAATCATTCGCGATGGCGCGTGCCAGCGGTGGGCACACCTCGGGGTCGAGGTTGTCGACACTGAGCAGCAGCCGGCGCGCCGCGGTTCCGTCTCCGCGCGCATCGGCGATCAGACCGGCTGCCACGAGACCCGCACCGCGCAGGGGGGCTGCCATGAGCCCACGTTCGAGCTGTTCGAGTGCATGCTCGTTGGAGCGACGACGCAGTGCCAGCACGCCCATGAGCGCCGCCCCGCCTTCCGGATCGCGGAGCCAGGGGGGGCCGCCCCAACGGGATGCAGACCGTGCCCACCGCCACGCGCCGAGGGGGACGAGTAGGCCGCGAACAACGGGACCAGGCTGCATGATCAAGGCCGTGAGGGCCCCGAGCAGCAAGACGATGGCGCCGGTACCCCATGCCCCACGCGTGCACGCGTGAAGGCCGAGGCCCGCTGTGAGACCGCCCACCGCAAGCATGATCGAGCCCCGGAGTTCCGCCCGACGCAGACTCTGCGCGCGTGTGCCGGCAGGGTCGCAGTTGGCCAGCGGCGGCGATGGCACAACCCCGACCACGACGGCGGCACCGACGAGGATCGACATCCAAACGAGTTCGGTCATCGCGCCCCCGAAGGAACGACCTGCAGGCCGGAGCTGGGTCGCTTGGCCGGTACGTATCGGAGCTCGTGCTCCAATCGGAGGTCGGGGTCGCGCAGTTCGGTATGCGCGCGGGTGAGCAGCTCCGCATTGAGAGGCTCTGTTCCGATCGGTGTCGCGAACGTGAGCGCTTGTCCCCGGCCGAGGTCGCTTTGCAAAGCTCGATATCGCAGCGTGATCTGGGCTGCCCGCGCTGCCGGCGTCAGACCCAAGACGTAAAACGGGTTGCACACTGCCCGAACCAAACTTGACCCGCAGTGCCGCGATCGCTCGTTCCCCACATAAGCCTTGACGCCATCTGCGAAGAGATTGTTCCCGGGCCGGTGTGCAAACCCTGAAATTCCTCAGGGGCCGTGCAACCTCCCGCGCACTTGACCCGACCCCTTTGTCGGAGGTAACAGCCCAGATTCAGGGAGCATCGGCCGGTATCTGCCGTTGAACCGCACGGGTGAAGAGCATCAAGATTGTCGCGACCGGCAGCTACTTGCCGCAGAAGGTGCTGAGCAACGACGACCTCGCCAAGATGGTCGATACCTCGAATGAGTGGATCGTCGAGCGGACCGGCATCAAAGAGCGTCGGATTGCCGCTGAGGGGGAGTCCACGTCCGATCTCTGCGCCAACGCGATCAAGGACGCTTGTGCAAACGCAGGCATCGACCCCGACACCCTCGACGGGGTGATCGTCGGGACCTCGACCACGGACACGCTCTTTCCCTCGACCGCGTGTTGGACCCAGAAGAAGCTCGGCATCAAGGGCATGGCGGCATTCGATGTCAGCGCCGGATGCACGGGTTTCCTGTACGGCCTCGAGCTTGCGACGAGCCTCATCGTCAGCGGGACCTGCAAGCGCATCGCGGTTGTCGGCGGCGAGGTCATGAGCCGCGTCATCAACTGGAAGGATCGCCGCACGTGCGTCCTGTTCGGTGATGGTGCAGGCGCGGTGATCGTCACGGCCGGCGAGGGCGACTCGGGTGTGCTCGCGTCCAACTGGGGGGCAGACGGCAACCTCGCGCCGATCCTCTACCAGCCTGCCGGTGGTTCACAGATGCCGGCGAGTCACGAGACCGTCGACGGCATGGCGCATACCGTGCACATGGAAGGCAACACTGTCTTCAAGCATGCGGTCGTGGCGATGAGCGGGGCCGTCACGGAGGCCTTGAAGTCCGCCGAACTCTCGGGCGACGACATCGACCTCTTCATCCCGCACCAGGCCAACATGCGCATCATGGAAGCCGCTCGTCAGCGGGCGGGCGTCGCGGTGGAGAAGATGGTCAACGTATTGCCCAAGTACGGGAACATGTCGGCCGCGACGATTCCGGTTGCGCTGCACGAGTCCAACGTCGCCGGTCGTCTCAAAGAAGGCGACATTCTGGCGATGACAGCGTTTGGCACCGGGTTCACCTGGGGTGCGAGCGTCGTTCGCTGGTAGCGGTCGAACCCGTCAGCGCCTGCTCTTGACCAAGCGCGCGACGCCGGCAACGAGGAGGCCGACACCCACCGCGCTCAGGCCGATGCCGAGGCCGACCATGGTCCGGCCGCTCTGAATGCTGCGTCGGTAGTCGTCTTCGTTGTCGCCGCGTGGGGGGTCGATGCTGCGGCTGCGGCCGATGAGGGCGATGGGGGCTCCGGCGACCACGAACACCGCTCCGAACCCCGTCAGCGTCGCGCCCAATGCATCGGGCTTGCGGCGAGGTTCGGGATCGTCCGGACGCGGGGCGATCGACGTCGGCTCGGCGGGCGTTGGGGTGTCCTCGACCGGAGGGACGACGACCGGAGCGGGCGGGGGTGGCTCGACCGGAGGTGCCGCACTCGGGCACGCGTCGAGTTCATCACGAGCCGATTCGACCTGATCCGCAGGAGGCTCGGTCGCGAGGAATGCTTTCAGAAGCTCAGTGGCGGTCTCGCAGTGTCCGAGGAGGACCTCGGCGCGCGCGCGGGCATAGAGGTAGATCGGTTGCGGGTCCGCGGCGTAGGCGTCCTTGAAGTACCGCGAGACCTCGTCCATGTCGCCCGCGCCTTCGTCCCACAGGTCCTCCCCTTGGGAGAGAACCTCGATCTCGTCGCGCACCGGAGCGCCCGTGGTCGGGGCCTGGATGAGCGAAAGGCTCAGACCAAGGTTCACGCACCAACCCGACACGCTGCGAGGCTACTTCTCTTTCCACGGAAAAAGTGGTTCGGACGTGGCGCGCTTCTTCGATTTTTTCTTGCGCCGGGGGCGGGACTTCTTGCGGGGTCGAGGCTTCGTCTTGCGCTCGTCCGCTCCGGCTCCTGGTTGCGATGCTTCTTCAGCGCCTACCGCAGCGACTGGGGTTTCTTTCGGAGCCTCGGACGCTGTTGTGCCGGGCTCGACGACGACGACCGGGGCCTCCAGGGGCACGGTGGGCGGCGGCTGGGTCGGGGCCTCCGCAACCGGGGAGCGGGTGACCTCCGCGGCGGGTGTGCCGGATGGGCGAGGTTCCTCTTCGCTCTGCGCGCTACGAAGCGCAACGAAGGCGAGGGTACCCGCCAGGCCACCGACAAGCGTGGTTCGTGCCCAGCCTGGCAGACGCGGCCGTGCGCTTGGCTTGTCGCGGACATAGGGCATCGTGACGTCGAGATCGAGGGGCCGCACGGGCCCCATGACGCGCTCCATCCACTCTCGGACGGGACGATCCGAGAGCACAACGCCTCGCCCGCTCGCAAACGCCTCGACGTCGTGTTGCAGCTGAGCGGCAGACCCGGTGCGATCGGCAGGATCGGTTGCCAGCGCCCGCAGCACGATGGCTTCGAGCTCAGGCGGGTAGTTTGCATCCTGTTTCGTCGGGCGTCGAAGCTTGCCATCGCTGATCCGCTGCATCGAGTCGAAGATGTTCGAGCCGGAGAAGCAACGCACGCCGAGCGTGGACTCATACAGCAGGATGCCGAGGTTGAAGATGTCCGAGACCGGGGTTAGCTCGCGACCGAGGCACTGCTCCGGAGACATGTAGCCCGCCTTCCCTTTGAGGGATCCGGACCGAGTCATGTGGGTCTCGGACATGGCCTTGGCGATACCGAAGTCGACGACTTTGGTCAGGCCATCGTTTCGCACCATGACGTTCGAGGGAGAGATGTCGCGGTGGACGAGTCCCAGCGGTTCTCCACTGGCATTCGTTGCGTGATGGGCGTGCTCAAGCGCGCCGCAGCAGCCGACCATGATGGAGAGCGCGACGTCCAGGGGGAGCGGACCGTCGGCGCTGTTGAGCAGCGTGCGCAGCGTGTGCCCGTCGATGAACTCCATCGCGATGAACAGCTCGCCCGCATCCGCACCGAATTCAAACACCTGTGCGATGTTTGGGTGGTTGAGGATGGCGGCGATCCGTGCCTCGTGCTCGAACTGGCGAACGAACTTGGGCTCCTCGACGAGGTGGGGAAGGACGAGCTTGAGTGCGACCGGCTTCGCGAACCCGCCGGGGCCGTCCGCCCGGCCCAGGTAGACTTCGGCCATCCCTCCCGAAGCCAGCCGACGGACAACGCGATAGCGACCCAACAGACTCCCGGCAGGGAGCTGACGCTGTCGCGTCGGTGGCATCTGGTCGCCCACGATCCGCAGTGTACCGGCTCCGCGCGGCGCCGGCGGTTCAGGCCAGGGAACGCAACCACTTGTCGTAGTCGGACATGATGCTCTGTGCCTTGGAAGCTCCGGGCCCTCGCTCCACGCGTTGTCGTACGAGTTCGCGAGCGCGGACGAGGCGTGTCTTGACGGTGCTGTCGGGCACACGGAACACATCGGCAACCTCGTGCACCTTCATGCCCTCCCAGTAGTAGAGCTGGATCGTCATCTGAAGTTGGACCGGGAGTGCGGTCAGGCCCATCAGCATCGCGGTCTGTTCCTGGCGAAGCGAGGCGCAGCGACTCGGCGTGAGGACCGTGTCCGGTCCCTGTGCCTGGCGGAAGGTCACCATGCGCTCGTGCCGTTGCTTGCTTCGCAGGTAGAGCAGGAGCTGCCGACGCGCGATGCCAAACAGGAACGACTTGAACGGGGCGTCGCCGCGGTAGCGCTGCTGGGCTTCGACCGCACCGAGCATCGTGTTCTGGGTGAGATCGTCTGCAGCCTCGGGCGCCTTGAGTTCGAAGAACCGCTGCAGCGCCGGGTAATGACGCCGCATCAGTCGGTCGCCCGCGCGCTGCTTGCCCTGCGCCCAGCGCGCTAGAAGTGCGTCATCGGAGAACACCCGCGGGCCGAGCATCCGCGCCCAGACGAAACCATGTCAACCCGGGGTATCGTTGCGCGGTGGCAGTCGGCCATCACGGGCGGGCGGCGTTCGCCGTCTGGCTTGGCATCCTGTCCGGTTGCGGCGCCGCCCCGGCGCGACCGTGCACCGAGGACTCCGAGTGCATCTTGCAGGGGCGAATCGGCATGTGTGAGGCCGTGGGCTTCTGCAGCTACGAGGATGAAGCCTGCGCCGGCTCGGCTGGTTTCGGCCCCTACGCGGGGGAGGGACTCGCGGGCCAGTGCGTGGGCGGTGGGTCCTCCTCAGGCTCGAGCTCCGTGTCGAATGGTACCTCGGGGGAAGGGTCCGGGAGTGGAGTCAGCGCGACGGAGACGGGCGCGTCCGAGACCTGCACGACCGAGTGCGGAGAGCCGACGGCCGAGCCCGCCGCGCCGCTCGAGACAAGCGAGCCGGTGAGACTGCGGGATGTGGTTCTGACGGAGACGGGCATTGCGGTGGGGGGCTCACGCATCGCCGGGGCGACCGGTTGGCTCGCCGCGGTTGACGACGACGCCGAGACCCCTCGCTGGGTCGTCGCTGAGGAAGGGCTGAGCGAGGCGCATGTGCTCTCGGTGGACATCCGGGACGACGGAGCGATCGTCGTAGCCGGAGCACGCGGGGCTGAACTCGAGCGCCCGTTTCTCACCGCCGTCGATGACGACGGGGTGCTGCTGTGGTCTCGAGCCTGGAACACGCTGGGAGTCGACACCGTCGCCGGCGTCGCGGCCGACGGCAACGAAGCGTGGGTCGCCGGGACATTGGATGACCGGGGGTGGATCGAGCGCGTCGATGCGGAAGGTGTCTCGCTCTGGTCGCAGCAATGGGTGCTCGATGAGTCCTCAACCCGGCCGGAGGCCGTCGCGAACTTTCAGGGCGCGTTGGTATCGTTCGGAGCCCGAGGGCGAGGGGGCGGAGCCCGAGTGCTCAGCGCGGCTGGGGTCCTGCTCGCCGAGGTTGGAACCGGCCGAGTTGAAGCGGTCGACGCCGCCGGTTCGCTGATCTCCGTGGGCGACGATGCGATGCGCTTCGATGCCGGTGGGGACACGTTGTGGATCGCAGACCTCGACGCTCAGGCGCGCGGGGTCGCCTCGACAGATGATGGTGGGGCGTGGGTCATCTTGTCCGCGAGCCAGGGCCTCGATGCGGTGCGACTCGCCCCCGACGGAGAGGTGTTGGCGATGATCGCGATCGACGTCGACGTTGCGGATGGTGTCGCGGTCGATGCGGATTCGGACCGCGCTTGGCTTCTGGTCTCGGGCGACGAGCAGACCCAGGTTCTGCGATGGAGGCTGTCTCCGTGACGCGGGCAGCCTGGCTCCTGGCGGTGATGCTGGTGCCCTCGATGGCGCACGCGCAGGACCTCTTCGTGGA
>CAJXVA010000326.1 GCA_913061055.1 uncultured Pseudomonadota bacterium | reverse complement strand
GGGCTCGGAGATGTGTATAAGAGACAGATGGGGGCTCGGGTTGTGGCTGCCGGACCGGCGAGGGAGGAGGAGGCTCTGCTCTTGCGTTCACTGTGTTCGGGTTGGCCTTCGCGGGGCGGCGTCGACGAGCAGCTGCTTGGTCTCGGTGACGATCCTCGGAAGCGAGGCGCTCAAGCGGTGGTCGTCGTCCACCGAGATCAGCCGTGCCCCGTGTTCCTTCGCAAACGCCTCACTTGCCGAGAATGGACACACTTCGTCCGCGGGCGCGTGGATGATCACGGTGGGTGCCGGGCACTCGCGCGCCACGGTGAGTCCATCGGGATTTGGCAGGGCGAGCGCCGGCGCGCACATCAGCAGTCCTTCGATCGCGTGTCCTTGCTCGCGCGCGACCAGGCTTGCGAGCAGCCCGGCAATCCCGCCGTAGCTCGAGCCCACCACAACACGGGGCTGATGCTCAGCGACCGCGGCGGCGAGCAGAGCAACACGCTCCCCAAGGTCTTTGTCCCGACAATCGGGGGCAACGACCTGCAGTCCGGCGCCTTTGAGCGCGTGGTACTTCGCGCCATGCGGGGCGCTCTCGAGGCCGTGGCAGAACAGGACGTCCATCGCCCGTGAGGCTATCACTGCGCTCGCATGGCTTCGATTCGCCGATGTGCCACTTCGGCCCAAAGGTTGTCGGGATCGTCGATGCGCATTCGCTGCAGCTCCATCAGCGCTTCGGCTCCGTGTCCCTGACGGTCGGCCTGCACGATGCTCTGCTCGAGGGCGTGCGGCCACAGCCAGCGGTACGCCGCACGGTTGGCCACGGCGTCGTTGAGTCCTCCGCGTTTGACGTAGATCAGCGAGCGCCGACTCGCATGCACGAGCGCCCACGTGGGGTTGCGGTCGAGGTGGGCGAAGGTGCCCTGCATCGGAGAGTTGTCGACGATGATGAACTGGAAGTTGTGCGTGTTGTCTTCTTCGGCGAACACGCTCGGGTCCATGCTGCTGACGATGTATCGCTCGACCATTTGCGGCGTGTAGACGAGGTCGGTGCGGCCATCGATGTAGACCCGGTGCTGCGGCCAGAGGTTGAACAGCAAGAACCCGCCGTACCCGAACTGGTTGAACATCGGCCCCTCGAGGCCCTCGTCCTGGATGAAGGCGACGCCTTTGACGGGGAAGTGCGCCGGCGAGAGGCCGAAGCTCGGCGGAGGCAACGGGCGACCGAGCAGGTAGAGCAGGGCTGCCAGAGCCGGGGCAAGCGTCAGCAGGGTCTGGAGTCGGCCCTTCCACAGCTCTTTGCCGACCGATGCCCATCCCGAAGCGGCCGGCCCCGCACCCAGCAGCGCGATGTATGGCAGGTGGCGGATCGACTGCATGCCGAGCCCAAAGGCCAGGACGACGAGCGCGAGGTCCCAGGGGTCGCGGGAGCGAATCGCCCGAAGCAGTCCGCCGACCGCGACGAATGCAATGGCCACCAGCGTCGCCGGGGACAGGCGCTTGACGAGCTCGTACTCGACGGGTGCCCACTCGGTGATGAGCGCGCTGTGCTGGCCCATCAACGCGATCGTCGTGGTGATGATGCGGATGCCGAACGGCGTCGCGAGGACCGCGAGGCTACCGGCGGCCGCGATGCCGAGGCTCCGGGTCCAGGCGCGATCCTCGTGCAGGAGCTTGGCCTCGACCAGTTCGACGACGGCCAACGCGCCGAGGATGACGGGCAACAGCAACACGCCGCGATGCATGTTGGCGTTGAGCACGATCAGCGGAACCGCCCAGAGCAGCCCGCTCTTGCCGCTGCGGTGGCGGTCGATGAGCCACAGCAGCGCGGCGACGAGCACCAGGGACACGGTTGCGCCCCGCTCCGTGAACCGAAACGACGCCGCGCTCATACAGACGGAAACGCCCAAGACCACGACGGGTAGCGGGAGCCCGCGTTCGTTGCGAAGCATCTTCCACTGCAGCGCCGCGGTGCCCAGCAGCATCGATGCCTTGAGCAAGACCAGCGCCGTGAGTCCGCCGAGCGACCAGGTCCCGTACAGCAACAGAGCGGTGCCCCAGTCTTTCCAAGGCCAGTCGGTACCGAACCGCGTGTAGGAAAAAACATCCGACGGCGCGAGGCTCCGGGTTTGGACCATCACTTCGCCGAGGCGGATGTTCCACCAGACGTCGAGGTCGGCCAGCGGGCGGAGCCCTTCGAATGCGAGCGCACCAAACAGAAGTACGAGCGCGACGGCAGCGACGGCGCGTCGGGGCTGCGGTTGCGTCACCGCCAGAAGAGTACGAGCAACGCGAACAAGCCGTCGAGCCAAGAAAAGAGGCTGCCCCACGATGACCCGTGGTGGTGGTGGTGGTGGTCGTGTTGGGGGACGGCGGTGGCGGCTGCTCGGTAGTGGGCCGCGTCGAGCTCGGCCTTGTGCACCGCTCGCTTCGCGTTTCGCAGCTCGCGGTCACGCTCCAGCGCCAGCCCCCCAAGCTTGATGAACGCCTCGATCGCTTCGAACTCACCGGGGTCCAGGTACATGCCGTGCTGCCGGCACTCGTCCACGATCACGCCGCTGTGAGAGCCGAAGTTGCGGCGTGCCATCATGTGCTTGCATCGAGGGCACTTTCGATAGCGGACCGGACCTGTTGGGACCCGGAGATCCTTCATCCCCTCGCGAAGATCTGCCACGTTCGCCTCGGTCGGACCGGGGTCGTCGACCATCGAGTCCAGCTCTCCGGGGTCGAGCCAGAGTCCCGCGCAGGCGATGCAGCGATGGATCTCGACACCGCGGTCGAAGTCGATCTCCATCGGGTGCTGGCAGGCTGGGCAGTCGATTCCCTGCCGGCGTCCGGATGTGGTCGGGCTCGCAGGCATCGGCCGATAGGGCGCGCTGCGACCGTCGGATGTGGGCGCTTCCGCTTCCCCCTCTTCTGGAGGCGCCGGAAGATCGTCCAGCATGCCCTCGAGAGCGGCGGAGATTCGCGCCGCGCGAGCTTTGGCAGCGGCGGTGGGTTCGGGCCGGCGCGGAGGCACGGTTCACGGTACCGCACGGGGGGACGCTTACTTCCCGTCGAGTTTTCCCCGTTGCGCCGAAGCAACTACAGGTGTAGTACTACGCCTGTAGTACTACAGGCGTAGTCACGATGACCGATCCAATCCAGCTCAGTGACCTCCAGCTCGAGGTGTTGCGCGTGTTCTGGGAACACGGGGAGGCGACCGCTGCCCAGGTGCACGCGGCCCTTCAGCGCAACCGCGACCTCGCACCCACAACCGTTTCAACGCTGCTGTCTCGGCTCGAGAAGCGGGGTTTGCTTCAGCACCGCGCCGAAGGCCGTCAGTTCGTCTACTCGCCCTGCGTCCAAGAACACGAAGTACGAAGCTCGATGCTGCAGCGTCTCACCGACTTTTTCTTTCGCGGTGATGCCGGAGCGCTGGTCAGCCACTTGGTGCAATCGCGTGACTTCAACCCCGACGAACTCGAAGCCGTGGAGCAACTCATCCGCGCTCGGGAATCGAATGAGTCCGGAGGCGGTATCGCGGAGCCCGCTGGAGAAGAGCCATGACCATGACCATGACCGCGTTCGTCTGGATCCTGACCTACGCCTTGCACAGCACGGTCCTCATCGTGTTTGTGTGGGCGCTGCTCAAGTTGTTTCCCAAGGTTCCGCTGCGGCTCCAGGAGTCTCTGTGGAGGGTCGCGCTGTTTGGAGGCTTGGCCACCGCAACGGTCGCGCTGATGGCCGATGTTGAGCCACTCGGCGGTCGATTGCCCCTCCCTGCGAGTGTTCAGGCGAAGGCGGCGACCATCGCGCCGCCCGTCGCCGACCCCACGGTCACCCGCAAGATCACTCAACACGACGCCGGGGACGTTCGCATCACGACCGTTCAAGAGACCAAGCCGGCGGTGGTCGCCGCGGTTGCTTCCGCGCCTCGCAAGGCGTCGAACTGGCCATGGGTGGTCGTCGGGCTCGCGGGCATCGGTGGACTGTTGGCGTTGATCCGGCTTGGGCTGGGTGCTCGCCGCACCGAAGCGAAGCTGCGAGGCCGTCGGGATGTGATCGAGGATCCTATCCTCGAGAAGTTCTTCGAACTCGTCGACACGGCGGGCCTCAAGAAAGAAGGCAAGCGTCGCGTTCGGCTGACCGCGTCGCCGCACTTGCGGTCCCCGGTCGCGCTGATGCGGCGCGAAGTCGTCATCCCCGAGCGGGCCATCGAACGCCTCACCCCCGCGCAGCAGCATGGGATGATCGCCCACGAACTCGCCCACCTTCAGCGCCGCGATCCCCAGTGGGCGTTGGTCACGGCGGTGTTCGAGGCTGCGTTCGTGTTCCAACCGCTCAACCACCTCGCGCGTCGCAAGCTGCAGGAGCTCGCCGAGTTCCAGTGCGATGACTGGGCCGCAAAGTCCACGGGAGGCGGCACGCATCTGGCCAAGTGCTTGGCGGAGGTCGCGTCATGGCTCGACGACAGCCGGACCTCCGCCCTATCGGTGGCCATGGCGGACCGCGACTCACCGGTTGTTCGCCGGATCACCCGCCTGCTGCATGGACGCAGAAAGGCTGGTGTCGGTTCGGTCAGTCCGGTGGTCCGTGTCGGCTGCGGCACCTTGATGTTGGGCAGCGCGATCTGGCTGGCACCCAGTGTTGCTCCCGCGGCGGAGGTCGAATCCCAACCGGCCACGACCGCACAGTCGTCCAGCATGTCGGAGTCCACGGTGACCGTGCGAGACCTCGGAGGCGAGTTGGGAGAGCGCAGATCTGCGGTGGTGATCGAGCGCGAAGACGAGCGTGTTGCCGTCCATGTTGACCGAAAACAAGCGCCGCCCCCGACTCCGGAGCCCGTCGACTCGGGCGATCGGATCATCATCCAAGGGTTCTACAGCGACTCGTTCCCCTTTGGGTCCGGCTGCGGCTCGGTGGATGTCGAGGTTGATCTCGATGGACTCGAGGCGGAGATCGAAGGGGCGTTCGGGCTTGGATTCCCCTTCAGCACTCGCTGTGACCGGCGCCGCGAGAAGCTCGAGCGGAAACGCGAGAAGCTTCACCGCAAGCATCGCAGACTCGAGCGCAAGCAGAAGAAGTGGGAGCACCGACATCGTCGACCCGGTCGACCCGCGGACCCGCACCAAGTCGAGGCCGAGCCGGGCGTGTTCCACCTGTAGCGACTCTCACCACAACGACGGTGGCAAGGCCACATCGCAATCGCTGCGATGTGGCCTTTGTTTCGTCCAGCGGGGGCACTGGGGCGCAGTCAGCGGCGCGCAGCGAGTCGTTTCGTGGCGTCCAGCCGCCCGGTGGCGTAGCGTGGGACGGAACGCATGGGGGCCGCCGAACAGCCCGCGGATTCCCCTTCGACCACCGGACGGTTGATCGGGTCGCGGTATCGGATCCTGGGCACCCTGGGCGAGGGGGGCATGGGCGCGGTTCATCGCGTCCAGGACATCACCACAGGTCGCATCGTCGCGCTCAAGACCATGAGCCGTGATCACGACGGCCGTGGCCTCCTGCGATTCCGCCGCGAGTTCCACTCGCTGGCCCACCTCGTTCACCCCCGAATCATCGAGGCCTACAACTTTGGCATCGACGATTCGGGTCCGTTCTACACGATGGAGCTGCTCGAGGGCGCGGACCTCAAGGACATGGGGCGGCAGCCATGGCCCCGGGCATGCAGCATCCTGCGGGATATCGCAGCCGCGCTCGCCTTCCTCCACGCCCGGCGCATGATCCACCGGGACATCGCGCCGAGGAATGTCCGGTGCACGCCGGATGGACACGCCAAGCTGTTCGACTTCGGTTTGCTCGCGACCGTAGGACTGGCGGGCGACGTGGCTGGCACCCCAGCGTGCATCGCCCCGGAGAACCTTCGGGGTCTTCCGCTCGACGATCGAACGGATCTTTATGGCTTGGGCACGTTGGCCTACTGGATGCTCACCGGACGGTATCCGTACCAGCCACGCAGCCTTGGGGACCTGGAGACGATGTGGCGTCGGCCTCCTCCCGCGCTCGAGGCGTTCGACCCGGATATCCCCGAGCAACTTCGCGACCTGGTGGGGCGGATGCTGTGCCTCGACCCGCTGGGACGTCCAGCCAATGCCGCCGAGGTCATCGATCGATTGCAGGCCGTGGCCGAGCTTCCCGAGGAGCCTGGCCTCTCGATTCGCGAAGGCTACCTCGCGAGCGCCGCCATGGTCGGTCGACGCCGCGAGATGGAGCTGTTCGAAGGGTGTACGCAGCAAGCCCGCCAAGGGCACGGCCGAGCGGTGTTCGTCGAGGCCCTCACCGGCACGGGAAAGAGCCGACTGCTGGCGGAGTTCGGTCTCACTGCGCAGCTGGCCGGCATGACTGCCCTGTCGGCGAGTGCGGAGTCCGCTCGGTGGGATTCGTACGGCGTGATTCGGGGCTTGGTGGAGGCTGCGATCACGGCCCGCCCCAACGACATCCCAAAGCTGCCCCGGCCGGCGGCGTCGGTGCTGGCCCGCGTCTTCGAAGACCTCGCAGGCAAGCTCGGAGAGATCCATCCCACCGTCGCGGTCGCGGAGCCGGCCGAAGAGCGCCTGCGGATCCAGGGGGCGATGACCCAGTGGTTGGTGGCGCTGGCGAAGGTCCGTCCCGTCGCGCTGTTCGTCGACGACGTCCAACGTTGCGACGAGGCCTCGGCGGCGGTTCTGGCCGCGATCGCGCGTGGGGTCGAGTCGCATGCTCTGCTCGTGGTGGCGGCGCTGCGCACTCAAGAAGACGTCCGTGCTCCCGCGGCTGTGGACGCGCTGCGCGACGCCGACGTCTGCCTGCGACTGCAGGGGCTGAGGGCGGCTGAGGTCTCCGAGCTCGCCCGCTCCCTGTTCGGGGACGCACCTCATGTCGAGCGTCTCGCCGATTGGTTGCTCCGTAGCGGAGGGGGATCGCCGCTGCACTGCACGGAGTTGGCGCGCATGCTCGTCGACGAGGAGCGAGCACGACTGGTCGATGGCGAGTGGATCCTGCCGACCAACTACGACGATCGGTCCATTCCCCCGGGCCTCGTCCAGGCGATGGACCAACGCGTCGCGCGTCTGAGTCCCAATGCGCTGAGGGTCGCGGAGATCCTCGCGGTCACGGGCCGCGACTTTGATCTCTCTTGGATACGGGGCCTCCTCGAAGACGCCGAGCACGACGACCTCTTCGCCGCGATCGACGAACTCGTGCGTGAGTCCGTCCTGCTCGGGGACGGGGAGCACTACACGTTCCGCCACGATGGGCTCCGCGAAGCTGTCCTCCGCGGCGTCGCGCAGGAGCGTGCCGCGGATCTGCACGGCCGCATCGCCGAGGTCTTGGAGGCGGCGATGAAGCGAGGCGAGGCTCCCGAGCGGGAGGCGGAGGTCGGCTTTCATCTGTTGCGCAGCGGTCAGGACGAAGCAGCGGCAGGCTATTTGTCGAAAGCCGGCGCGCGGCTCTTCGAGGTGCAAGCGCTCAGCGATTGCGTTGCGCCGCTCGAGGCCGCGGTGGAGGTGTACGAGCGCATCGATGCCGAACATCCCGAGCTTTTGCAGCTCCGCTTCATGCTCGTGGGCGCGGGGTGGATCAGCGATCGCGACGCAGGGCAGCGCCATATGCTCGCGGCAGTCACCGGGCTACGGGATCAAGCCGGCATCACCCACGCCGATCGTGTGGGGCGCGTACTCGGAAGGCACCTGGGGCTCATCGTCGGATTTGGGTGGGCTTCGGTGCTCTGGCTGTTCCGCTCCAAAGCACGTCGTGGTCCCCCACCGTGGGCTGCGGTCTCCACGTTTGCGGTCACGATCGGCTACGCGTGCGCGATGGAGTACGCCAACCACTCGCTCGAGGGGCTGCAGCGCTTGATCGACATGGTCCGCCCACTGTCCGTGTACAAAAAAAGCGTGGGCTATGCCGTTCACCTCGGCCTCACGGCGTTTCCCGACCTCCTGATGGGCCGATTGGCCCAAGCCCACGAGAAGCTCGACGCCGCGCTCGAGCTGGTGGAGAACGACACGTTCGGCGTCCTTTCCGACTTTGAGCAACGCTTCTCGATCGGAGGAATCCGCTCGTTGATCGCGCAGATTCAGGTCACCAACCTCGACCCCGGCCTCGAAGAGAACCTTCAGGGGATGCGCGACGTGAAGCTGATGTACCACTCGCTCGTCGCCGACACGTTCGCCATGGCCGCGCTGCGGTTCCGCGGGCGAGAGCGCGAGGCCAAGGCGCTGGGAGACTCGCTCGAAGCGGTCTCGGTGCAGCTCGGCTCGTGGTCGACCGACGTGCAGCACGTGTTGTTCAGCCACCCCGGCTACGGGTTGTGTGGCGACGTGTTGGGGCTCAAGCGAATGGCCGACAAGCTCGAACGGCTGTGCGGGCAGGGCTTCGACTTCCGGGCACGCTTGTCGCTCACCCGGGGCGAGTATCATCGGAGCCGGGGCGAGCTGGACGAGGCCAAGTCGTCGCTCGAGCGGGCGCTGACCGAGCTGCATGAGGACGAGATGTTGACGCGCGTTTGGATCGAGTCCGCGCTGGCGGAGGTCTGTCTCGGCCAGGGGGACCCCGCTGCTGCTCAGGAGATCGCGGAGAGGGTGGTCGAGCGGGCAGAGTCCGGCGTGCTGTGCCAGCGGTCGGTCGAGATTCGCGCCAACCGAGTGTTGGCCCTTGCGGACGCGGAGCGAGGTCTCATCGCCGATGCGGTGTTGCGGCTCGACCGGGTGATCGAGTGGGCACGCGATGCTGAAGCCGTGGCGTTGGTGGGGCTGTGCCACGAGGCGAGAGCTCGGGTGTCGTTGATGGCCGACGACTACACCGGTTTCGTGCTTCACAGCGCGGAGACCAGTCGTTGGCTTCGACCCACCGGCAACACCGCCCTGATCGCTGTGGCAGAGAAACTCGTCGAGCTGGCCGCGGGCTCCGACAGCGATACGGCGGTCGATCCGGCTGTGTCCGATTCGACCACCGCGGTCACCTCGACCGGAAGTCTATTGAGCAACTCGCACTCCGGGGTCTCGCTCGCCGATCGGAAAGGCACGGTCCAGTGATTCGCGCGCTGGGTCGTCGGGTCCGGGCGACGGCCCACGGGGTCACCGACGAGTTGCTCACCCGTGCGATGGGGGGTCCCAAGCTCTACGCCGACGGTTTCGGGTCGCTGGAGGAACTCGATGCGCTCGTGGAAACGGTCCGCAGCTACGATGCCAGCGAGCCGCCAGCCCGCATCACGATGCAATGGGAGCGGAGCTGGACCTCGTCCCGCGCGACCGTTCGGGTGGGCACGTTCAAGAGTCCCGCGGCGTCGATGCTGCCGCTGCAAACCCGCCGGGCATCGGTCGAGTTCCACGAGCCTCTACGGGATGCGACGGGCCAGGTGTGTCTGCTGCTCGCGGCAACCGGAGAGGAGGGGTACCCGCTTCGTCGTCGTCTTGTTGGCGATCTCTTGAGCGAGGGCATCGGAGCCGTGCTGCTCGAGAATCCGTTCTACGGGAGCCGCCGCCCCCAGGGGCAACGCTTCTCGTTGTTGCGAACCGTGCGGGATCAGTTCGCGATGAACACCGCGACGGTGGACGAGGCACGCGCGTTGCTCCGTTGGATTCGAGACGAGGGCTTTGTCCCCGGCGCCTCGGGCTACAGCCAAGGAGGCATGATGACCTCCTTCGGTGCGGCGCTGTGCGACTTCCCGGTCGCTGCGGTGCCGTGTGCCTCGGGACTTCGTGCGGCGCCGATCTTCACCGAGAACGCGCTGCAGCGACGCTTCGATTGGGACGCTCTTGCCCGGGCGTTCGGGAGCGAGACCGCAGCCCGGCGTCACTTCGCAGAATGCCTGGAGCCGGTGGACGTGGGTCGATTCCCGCCGCCTGTGCATCCTGCCTCGGCGATTCTCGTGGGCGCTCGGTACGACGGATACATTCCCGAGGATGAGGTCGAAGCCTTGCATCAGCACTGGCCAGGTTCCGAGTTGCGCTGGGTGGAGACCGGGCACTTGACCGGCGCACTGCTTGGCAAGCGGGCCCACCTTCGCGCGATCGTTGACGCGTTCGGTCGCATGCCATGAGTTGGCGGTATCGTCGGACCCGATGCCGACCCGTCTTCCGCTGACGCTCGAATCGGGGACTGCGCTGTGGGTAGATGCGGCGGGCACGTTGCTCCACCCCGCGCGGCCGGTCGCCGAGGTCTACGCCGAACACGCGCAAGCGTTGGGTCATGAGGTGGAGACGAGCGATGTCGGGCGCCGGCTTGGTCCCGCGATGCGATCCCACCGCGCACTTCGGGCTGGAGATCGGACCTGGCGTCGGTACTGGCGGGCAGTGGTCTCGACGTCGATTGGCGCGGACGATCAGGCCTGCTTCGAGCAGCTCTACGCCTACTACCAGCGCGCCGCGGCTTGGCGGGTGGCCGACGATGCGCGAGCGTGTTTGCAGCTTCTTCGGCGCCGAGGTGTTCGGCTCGCACTGATCTCGAACTGGGACGATCGCCTGCGCTCCACGCTGGACGAACTGGGCTTGGTTTCGGCCTTCGACGCCCTGCTGATCTCGGGGGAAGAAGGGGTCGAAAAGCCTGACTCGGAGATCTTTCTCCGTGCGGCTCACCGGCTTAGAATTCGTCCGGAGTTCAGTTTGATGGTTGGGGATGACCCCGAATTCGACACCGTTGGGGCGCGCTCTGTGGGGGCTTTCGTGATTCAGTTTGGGAGTGAAATCAAAGGTTTCGGGCAGTTGATGGACCCTCCATGACGATAAATTGTCGATCCGTGACGCCCAGGAGCGGGGGGCCGGCGCTACGGTTCGTTCACCTCGCAAGAGGAAGGTTCCACTCATGTCCAAGATCAAGTTCATCCTCCCGCTCTTCATGCTCTTCGCCCCTGCCTGCGACGACGCGGCCAAGGACGCGAAAGACGGCGCCAAGAAAGCCGGCGCGGCTGCCAAAGACGGCGCCAAAGCTGCAGGCGACGCTGCCAAAGACGGAGCTGAGAAAGCTGGCGACGCTGCTGAGAAAGCTGGCGACGCTGCCAAAGAAGCCGGCGCTGCTGGTGCCGAGGCTGCCAAAGACGGCGCCGCTGCTGCAGGTGACGCCGCCGCTGCTGCGGGCGACGCTGCTGCTGCTGCCGGTGCTGCCGGTGCTGAGGCTGCCAAAGACGGCGCCGCTGCTGCAGGCGACGCTGCCGCTGCTGCGGGCGACGCTGCCAAAGAAGGCGCCGAGAAGGCTGCCGACGCTGTCGCTGGCGAAGAGAAGAAAGCCGAGTAAAGAAGTCCTGTCTCTTATACACATCTGACGCTGCCGA
>CAJXVA010000325.1 GCA_913061055.1 uncultured Pseudomonadota bacterium | reverse complement strand
CTGGTGTTCTTCGGCAAGTTCGCCGGGTTGGCGGGCATGATCGACGGGCTGTGGGCCCTGGGCAAACGGCTCGAGCACGAGGGTGACGCCGAAAACCCGTTCCTCGCGATTCACCCCTCCCACGCCTACGCGAGCCTCGACGAGGCGCTGGCCGCCGTCGACGAGGCGACGAAACTCGACGAGGCCGACGCGCCGCAGCCGGTCGCGCACCTGGTCCGCGGTCACCTGCTCGAACGCGACGGACGCCTTCGCGAGGCCGCGGAGGCCTTCGGCAAGTCCGCACAGTGCGATTGCGTGGCGATCAACGGCGCGATGGTCTTGTATGCGGCACGCCTGGGGCAGGTCCGGACGCTGCGGCAGCTCGGGGATCCCAGCGCGGAGCCGATCGCCCAGGCGTTTCGCAAGCGACTGCTGAGAACCTCCTCGAGCACACGCCTCGTCGATGCCCTCGATCAGAGCGCCTCCCGTTGACGAGTCGGAGGGCTTAAACTCAAAACCCCGCGGGAGAACCCGCAGGGTGATGAGTGGTCGGGGCGAGAGGATTCGAACCTCCGACCTTTCGATCCCGAACCGAACGCGCTACCAAGCTGCGCTACGCCCCGTCGCTTTTAGAGGCAGGTTCTTAGGCGACCGGGCGCCGGTTGTCAAAGAGGATTTTCGCGCAGCCGGCTCAAGCGGGGTCCCGGGCGCCCTGGCTGAGCAGCGCGGCCCCAGCCAGGCGGTACAGAACCCGGGCGCCGACGTTGCCGTCCCACTGCTGTGCGGGCCCAGGAGCCCCGGAGGCCGGTGCAGGGGGCGGGGCAACCTCCACGAGGTCGAAGCCCACGACGCGGCGGCCACTGGTCGCCAGGACGCGGAGCAAGGTCATGGCCTGCCCGAAGTCCAGGCCTCCGGGAACGGGGGTTCCGGTGTTTGGGCACAGGGATGGGTCGAGCCCGTCGATGTCGAACGAGACGTAGACGCTCTGCGGCAACGAGGCGACGATCGAGGCGCACTGGGCCTCCCAGGCCTGGCCGGCCGCGGCTCGAAGGGCGTGATCGAAGAACGTCTGCACTCGGGGTTCGTCCGCGATCCGCCTCGCCTCGGCGGCACTGAGGTCTCGGATCCCCACCTGCACGATCCGCGCGACCCCGGGCACCTGTTCGAGCACGTTGTGCATGACGCTGGCGTGCGAATGGGCGAATCCCTCGTAGGCGACCCGCAGATCGGCGTGCGCATCGACATGCAGGATCCCCAGACCCTCGTGCACCGCAGCCGCCGCTTGAATCGCACCCAGCGACGTCGAGTGATCCCCGCCCACCATGCCGACGATGCGATCGCGGGCGTGCCAGGCCGCAGCCGCGTCGCAGACCCAGCGGTCGAGTTGTGCGCCGAGTTGGTCGACGCGCGACACCGCGGGATCGCCCGCAGGCACCCCGCCGGCCTCGACAATGGGCGCGGCGAGTCGGCACGCGGTCTCGTTCCAGCCGCGCACCCTCGGGTCCTCGGCCAGCATGTGCATGCCGAACACCCACGGCCGGGCGAGCCCGTGGATCGCCAGCTCGGGATCGTAGAGGTCGAGCTGCGCCGAGGCTTCGCGAACGCTCGCCGGTCCCTGCGCAGTGCCCCGGCCGTAGCTCACCGTCGGCTCCCAGGGCACAGGAATGAGGACGACCGAGCTTTCTTCGGCCGTGTACGGCAAGCCAAACACGCTCCCGTCGGGATCCCCTGCCCCGTCGGGGTCAAACCGCTCGACGTCGATCCGCCGTGGAGTCATCGCGCAGACTCGGGTCAGTATCCGGGACGGGTATCCGAGCTACGGCCCGGCAACATGCCGCGGACCCAGGGAGGCCCAGCGCTGAACAGATGATCGCGAACGGCCCGGGCGGCCCCTCCCATGCCACGTGGCAGCGCGCGGAACAGAACATCCAGGTGTCCCTCGTCGCTCTCGACGCCGTGCACGGTGACCAGAGACGACACCAGACCCAGTGCCCGACGGACCGCGCGGCTCTTGCCGATCTTGGGGTGCTTCATCAGGTCGATGACGAGCTTGTTGCCCGTGGACTCGCTGAGCAATGCACCGACCTTGGGCATGTGCGAGGCCAGCGACCCACTCTTGGTCAAGTCGAGCGCACCCGAGCGAATCAGCGCGGCAACCGGCGACTCTGCGTCGTCATCGAGAACACGCAGCGTCGTGCCCTCCAGGCGAATTTCGAGCCGCAATTCCTCGTCGGAGGCCCGAATCCGTTCGATGAAAATGCTGGTGAGTGCGCGCACCGGCGTCCCCATCATGTCCAACGTCGCGCCGACCCGGATCCCTGGGGGATCGGGATCGATCTCGACGTCGGTCGGTCCCCCGTCCCCGCCACGTCCGGCGAGCCAGCGAAGGCCCGCGATCGGGACCCCAACCCGCAGCCCCATGGCGTTCCGCAACAGTCGGGCGAGTTCTTCGGGATGGCTTCGCAAGTAGTTCGTCGCGGCGTGGAGCAGGGCTTGGCGAGCAACCATCTGGGCCGAGCATACGCCCACGAGGGCCCGCTGGGGGTGTCGCTCGGCGCGCGTGCCCCGAAAAAAACCACAGGACAGCACAGCGCCCACCTTGAAGCCGGTCCTCGGCGACGCTATCGATGATCAGTGAGAACGGCGCAGAGCCCCTTGGCATTGCTCATGGCGACCGCGCTGTTTGGCTGTGGCGAGGCCAGTGAGGGCAACCCTCCGCCCGTACCCGGTGCGAGCGGCACGTCCGGAGCCTCCGCGGGCCCCGGCGGGCCCTCGATCCCCAACCCCACCGGAGCGTCCGGCGGCTCCGACGGAACGGCTGCCCACTGCCGAGTCGACGACCAGGATACGCCGACCTCCACGGGATCCACGACCGACGACGATGGATTCAAGTTCGATGTTGGAGCGCCCGACGGTGGGGTCACGTTCGAGTTCGGGTGCGACGAAGCCGACGCGTTCAGCACCAACCTCGGCTGCGAGTTCTGGGCGGTGGACCTGCCCAACGACGACCGCGGCACGTTCATGAGCCCGCCGGCTGCCGACCAACAGTTTTCGGTTGCGGTCGGGAACCCCTCCGGCCTGGCCCCCGCGCAAGTCGACGTCTATCTGCCCGGCGAAGAAATCCCATTCGCGATGGCGGTGGTCGAACCTCGCCAAACCCACACCTTCACCCTGCCCTCGGCATCCATCGAGCCGAACTTCGGCACGGCCGACGGCCTGGCCTACAGGATCGCGAGCAACACCCCCATCGTCGCGTACCAGTTCAACCCGCTCGACAACACGACCGAGGTCTACTCCAACGACGCATCGTTGCTGCTGCCGACCCACGCCTTGGGGGATGACTACGTCGCGGTCACCGGCTCGGCGATTCTTCTGTCCCAAGGACCCACGGACACCAACCCTCGCAATGCGGGCGCGTTCGTCAGCGTCGTGGCGACCCAAGACGGGACCCAGGTCGAGATCGAGCCGACCGCCCCCCTCGCCGGCGGCACGACCAAGACCAAGGTCATGGGCGAGGGTCAGGTGTGGACGATCATCTCCACCCAGGAGACGGGTGAAACGGGCAACCTCTCCGGCACCCGCGTCACCGCGAATGCGCCCGTGGCCGTGTTCGGCGGCAACGTGGCCACCATCGAACCGCTCGAGGCTGGGGAATGCTGCGCCGATCACCTCGAGCACCAACTGTCCCCGCGCACGGCATGGAGCAGTCGCTACGCCGTCGCCCCGCCCCCGAGCGTGGCCGGCAACGGTGAGGACGATCCTGCCCTGTATCGGATCACCGGCTCCTTCGACGGCACTCAGCTGCTGTACTGCCCCGAGCGGCCCGATGGCGCCCCCCGCTTCGTGGACGCTGGCGAGACGCTCGAGTTCCAGACCGACCAGCCCTTCACCGTGGCCTCCGCCAACCCGGATCACGCCTTTGGTCTCGCGCAGTTCCTGCTCAGCAGCCAACTACTTCCAGGCGAGGGCGTCGGAGACCCGGCCATGATGGTGGTCCCCTCCGCGCTGCAGTTTGAGTCACGCCTCGCGTTCGTGGTGCCCGCCGGATACGTCGAGACGCACATCTCGGTCGTCGCCCAGGGAAACGGCACGGTGACGCTCGATGGTGAGGACATCCCGGACAGCAGCTTCACGCCGCTGGGGGTGCTCGATGGTGAGCAGTTCCGCTACGCCCAGCTCCCGGTTGCACAGGGACAGCACATCATCGAAGCCCGCGGACGCATCGGCGTGTCGGTCTTCGGCTACGACGAGGCCGTCAGCTTCGCCTATCCGGGCGGTGCTGGCCTTCGTGTCGTCTCGGTGCCGCCAGCGGCGGGATAGCGCGCACCGCACCCGCGGGGACTGGTACTCCTTGCGGCGCCATGATCGTGATGAAGTTCGGCGGCAGCTCCGTCGCCAACCGTGCCCAGATCGAAAAGGTCCGCCACATCGTCGCCGCAGCGAAGGACCGCAAACCGGTCGTCGTGAGTTCCGCGCACAAAGGGGTGACCGATGCGCTGATCAACACGGCGCACGCCGCTGCCGTCGGAGAGGACGACGGGGGCACCGCGGTCATCGAAAAGCAGCAGTCCGTCGCCACCTCGCTTGGCTGCGACGCGGGACTCCTCGAGCCGTTGTACGCCGAGATTCGCGACTTGCTCCGCGGTATCCGTCTCGTCGGCGAACTCTCGCCTCGCAGCCTCGACTACATCTCCAGCTTTGGAGAGCGAATGTCGGTGCGGTGCATCGCGGACTTCTTCGCGCGCGAGGGGCTCCAAGCCCAGGCGTTCGATGCTTGGGATTTGGGCTTCATCACCGACGGCAACTTCGGGCGCGCCCGCCCGCTGCCCGGTTTCCCCGAGCGACTCCAGGCCGCCTTCGCGCAGCGCGTGCCGCAGGGTGTGGTCCCGATTGTCACCGGCTTCGTGGGCAAGAACGAGGCCGGCGTGATCACCACCCTTGGACGCAACGGCAGCGACCTCACCGCGTCCTTGGTGGGCGCCGCGCTCCGGGCCGAGGAGGTCCAGATCTGGAGCGACACCAACGGTGTGATGACGGCCGACCCGGGCATCGTCGCGCGCGCCAAGAGCATCCCGCACATGCGTTTCGACGAAGCGGCCGAGCTGGCGTTCTTCGGGTCCAGGGTCCTGCACCCGGCCACGCTGCTTCCGGCGGTCGAGCAAGACATCGTGGTTCGTGTGCTCAACACCAACCGCCCCGACCACCCCGGGACCGCGATCTCGGCGACGCCTCCGGAGCGAGACGATGCCTTCACGAGCGTCGCCTACAAGGAGAACCAAACCGTCCTGACCATCTCCGAGCCGCGCATGTTCGAGTCGGTCGGGTTCCTCGCCAAGGTGTTCACGACCCTCGCGGAACACGGCGCGGTCATCGACATGGTGGCGACCTCCGAGGTCAGCGTCTCGGTCACGTCCCACGACACCGCGGCGCTCCAGTCCTGCGAGCCCGCGATGCGGGAATTCGGAGACACGGACCTTCGCGAGGGCATGTCAATCCTCGCCGTCGTCGGACGAGGCATCCACACCACGCCGGGTATCGGTGCTCGCGTGATGAAGGCGCTCGCCGGCGCCAAGGTGAACATCGAGATGCACAGCTTCGGCATGGCCAGCAACAACATCTCGCTCGTTGTGAAAGACGGCGCGATCGCCAGGGCTGTACCCGCGCTCCACGATGCGCTGTTCGAGGGCGAATGAAGCCCGAGACGCTCAAGCTTTGGGCGACCAAAGACCCAAGCCGCCCTCGCACCGAAGACGGGCGCGTGCTCGAGGTGCCCGCCGGGTGGGCCCTGCTCCCGCCCGGCGATGCCGCCCTGACCCGGCGCGTGAAAGCGGCGGGGCCCTCGTGGGTCATCCAGGCCAAGAAGGGCCGCCGAACCTTCTCCCAGGGGATCTGGGCCCCCGCCGACACCATCGCCCGGCTTCAGGCCGAGCGCGCGGGCGAGAAGGAAGACCCCAAGTACACCCAACGCCTGGAGGCCGGTCGCGCTCGCCGGGCCAAGGAGCAAGAGGCCTACGTCCTCGAGTTCACCGCCGCCGTCGCCGTGTTTCTGGCCTTTGACGCCCGCTACCGGGAGCTTCAGGAACGGATGGCCCGGGCGATCGCCGAACACGCGACGCCCGTAGGCAGTGGCACCGTCGCTCGAACCAAGCGCATCGATGTCGACCGCCGGGCCGAGGCGGCCACGATCGCCTGGATGCGACACCAGACCACCGCCTACGACGACATGAAGATCCCGAGGGTCAAAGGCATGCGTCGCGAGGTCCGGCGCATGCTCGCCGACCGGTCTCGCAAGCTACTCGGATGTTATCGCCGAGGCGACTCGATGGACGGGCGCTGTCCGCTCTCGCACGCGCTGGAGTCCGCCGCGGTCGCTACCGAGGACGCGCAGGCGCCCAAGTCGGAGCACCAAGAGGCGGCGGAGATCATCGAGATCATGATCTGACGGCGTCCGATCAGCGGCGCTACCAGGGCCTGCCTGGCGTGAGCCGTAGGTTCGCCGGCCCTGCACTGCGCTCGCCCTCGAAGGCATACCAGTGCCACTGCGCCGGTCGTTTGGGCGGCCCCTCATCTGCGATGACATCGACGTTGAAGTAGCCAACGCCGTCGCGAAGCGGGACGTCCACCACGAAGCTGAACGGGCCGGAGGACTTGTCGCTCGTGGCCATCAGGAACACCCGAGCGCTGTCACCTCTGGCACGCACAGCTCCTCGAAGCACGACGGATCCGCCGGGCTCGGACACCGCCTCCGCGGGAAGCGAGAGTGTGATGCCCCCTGCTGCTGGCGCCTGTGGTGAGTCTGCGTGCTCCGCCACGTTGGCGGCAAGTGCGGCAGGCTCCGTCGGCGTGCCCCCTGCTGCATTCCCGCTCAGGACGCACGCTGTTCCGTTGGAGAGCAAGCCGTGCTGAGCCACGTAGACCTTGTGCGTTGCTCCGGTCTTGGGCAGACCGGGCAGCCGCTCAAACACGTCGAGGTCGAACGACGAGGCGACGAACGCAGCTTGGGTCGCCCCCTCCGAGCCAGCCTTTGAGCCAGCCTTTGAGCCCGCGCCTTTGCCCGAAAGCTTCCCACTTCGCAACGCGGGCCCGGCGTAGAACCCGCCGTTCGTCAAGTCGACCGCTACGACGATGCTGTCTTGCTCGAGATCCCCTGCGTCCGCCTCGCTGCGGGCGAAGACGCCAAGGATTGGAAACGAGGACCGCTGCTCCGTGTCTATGGCAAACGGTGCGTCGATGCGGAGTGCCGGCACACCGCCTTTCCTCAACTCCTTGCGAGCGACCGCCATTGCTTTGCCGGCGCTGCCGTCGAAGAACGCCGTGTCATCGATGCCCAGCGCGTGGATTGGTGGTGCGGGATCTGTAGGCATCGGCGTGTTGGGGGTTGGGTCTGATTCGGCGGGATCGACCGCACCGGGAGCATCAAGTGTTTCCGCGGGCGTCTGCGGATCGACGGTCTTCGCGTCGTTGCAGCCCAACACGACGAACGCCCACACCGCCAGCGGCCATCGGCAGGCCCGGGGGCTCATTCGTCACTCACTTTGAGCGCAGGCGCGAGGCCGACGTACACGGGCCCGCGCGTGACTCCCCGCGAGAACGCGGTGAAAAAATAGGTGCCAGCGCGCTTGGGCATGGCATCGAGCTCGAAGAGATCGATGTTGAAGAACCCTGTGGCTGTCGTATCCCCTGTCGGCTCGAGCGCATCAAAGCTCGGCACGCGGAGCGGGAACACGAACGGCCCGGTGAGGTTGGTGCCCGTTGCGACGAGATGGATGCCGACCACCGCCGTTGCTCCCGGGCACCCAACGTCGAGCAATCGGCCCGTCTCGGGGTCGAATCCGACGCGTTCGTGGACCGTCACCGGCAGGCGAAAGGCGCCTCGCAGCAGGCAACGTCGGCCGGGGATGGCCTCCGTCACTCGGTCGATCGTGAAGTTCACGCCCACATCGTCGGGAACAGGCGGGGAGTCATCCCGTTGCTTGTAGTTGGGGAACGGATCCGGGCCCCCCTGCAGGGCGCGAGTGATCGCACCGGAGATCTCCGGGAGCGGCGGCCACACCCGACGCACCCCGGATGGCTGCTGCCCTCCGCGACGCGCCTCGACGTATCGACGCACCTCGTCGTCCTCGAACGCGTGCTTGCTTGCTCCCACTTCGAACGTGCAGGTGTTCGAGACGTACTCACGCACCATCATCGTCACGGCATGCCGGCCTTCCACCGGGACACTGAGTTGCCGAGCCAGGTCACAGACGAACATGTTCCCGACAAACCCTTCGCCGGGGTCCTCCTGCGGCGGCACCGGACGAGCACCGGGCGTCTTGCCCGTGCCCAACGCAACCCCCACGCGAACCGTGTTGTCGTCGGTATCCACCGCAACCGCAAGGAGGTGCTTCTCCTGGTCGATCTGATAGTTCTCCCGCAGCGTACGCACGTGAATCCCCGCAACCGGGAGTGTCTTGCGATCTGGGGTCGGCACGTGCCGCGGTGCGTCAAGCACGACGCCGCTGCGTTTTGCCTTCATCAACCCCTTCATCAACTGCCCCTTGTTCTTCGTGGGGTTGTCCCAGAAGTCGTCGTCGTCGAGTGAAAATTGACCGTTGCTCACGTTGTGCCCTTCGTAGTGCCTAGTGCAGGCTGGCGAGTGCTTCCGCCTTGATGAACGGCTGGCAGCGTGTGCAGAACTTGCCCGCGCACGTCGACCCTGCTCCGTTCTCGCCGTACATGATGCACGTGCACTCGGCCTTACCGGAGAAGTCTCCCGCATACGCCGAGCCCACCTTGCCGGCGCCGGAATTGTAGTTGGCCGAACTCATGCCATCGGCACAGTGCCCGCCCAGGTGTTCATTGCCTGTGTAGTGCCGCCCATGGACCACGGCGGAGAGTCCCGGAGGCTTGCCGCCCGCAGCCTGTGGAACCTGGTTCATGGTGTGCCCGAGTTCGTGCGCCATGACGTCGTTGACGACGTTCTCGGCCGCCTTGAACACGATCAGCTGCAACCATCCACTCGTCCCGTCGGCTTCGCCCAGGTACGGCCCTTTGGATACGTGCAGCGTCATCTCGACTTCCACTTTGTTCCCCGCTTTCGCCTCGACATAGGTCTTCGCGGCGTCGGGGAGCTTGACCGTGAGCCAGCCGTGGTTGTCGTAGTCATCGACCCATACATCGGCGTCCTCGATCTTCCCCTTCACGCTGCCGTCGTCGGCCTCCCACGCTCCGCTGATCAGCGAGCTGGTCCCGTTCTTGAGGGATTTCGGAAAAAAACCACTTCCCGCGTTGTAGTCCTTGCCCTTGACCTTGCTTCCGTCGCTCCAGGTCGCCTCGTTCGTGGAGTCGAGTGTGAGCGTCACGTCGGTCTCACACGACGCCGCCTTGGCATCGTATTGCGTGTGACAGCAGAGCACGTGCACCTGGTGCGGCGTTTTTGCGTCCACGAATTTGCCGTGGAAGTAGGTTTTGTTGTGGTCGCCGATGTTCAAGTACTTCGTGCCGGCGTCCTTGAGCCATTTTCCCGGGAACCAGGAGCCCGCGGGTCCCTCGTCTTCAGCGAGTTCTACGGTTGCCCCTTCTTGGACGTACTCCACAAAGACCTCCCCCAGCGCTCCGACCATGCGAGCGAGGGAAGGCTCGGTCGCCCCCTTTGGTAGGGTCAGCTGATACCAGAGCTTGCGCCAGTTCTCGACGAACAGCGTGGAGTCCTCGGTCGCATCCGTGATGCCGACCATGACCTGCGTCTTATCCCCCCCCGCGCCACCAAGCTCGACCTCGAACTCGGCCGCGCCCGTGTCGTCGAACGTCACTGTGCCTTTGGCCTCGCCATCCCCATCAGGCTCAACCGTGACTCCGTCTGCGATCAGCGACGGCTTGGGTGAGTTCCGCTTGGAGTTGTCGTCGTGGAACTTGACCTTGATGTGGACCGTGTCCCCGGGGATGCCCGGGATGCACTCATCCTCGGTGATCCCACCGATCGCCAGCTTGATCTTGCTCGCCTGATTGGGCGTCTTGCCGTCGTCGTTCTTGAGGTTGACGAACTGCTTGTGGGGCTTGTCCTCGGCCGTCTCTGCCGCATCGGGAGTGGCGATGATCGCCTTGTATTCTTTCTTGGTGACCTTGGCTTCGCGCAGCCTCCCCACGTCGGTCGTCCACTCGTCGACGGAGCACGGGGAGCGCACGGTGATCGTGGACTTCGCGGTGGCGTTGATCGGTAGTGGGACCTCGCCCTTGCTGTCGGTGACGTAGATCTTGTCCTTGGTCTGGTTGAAGGTGATCGGCACGCCCTTGAGCTCCGCACCGTCGGCGTCGACCGCCTTGAACGTGGCGGTCTTGAGCCAGACCTTGAAGTCGCCGCCGGGATACGCGTTGCCCTCGCAGTCGACCTTGTAGCTGAACGTGTAGAAGTCCTCGTCGTCCTTGCACTTGGGCAGGGTGATCGTGGTGGAGACCTTCTTCTTGTCGCCCTCCTTACCCCCGAGCTCCAGCTCGGCGGCCTCCAGGGTTTCCGCCCCGCCCTCCTGTTCGAACTCGAACTTGGCTTTCGCACGGTCCCCCTTTCCACGGGCGATCCAAGCGGTCAGGGTCATTTTGCTTTCCTCGAAGACGTTGGCGGTCATCGTGCTCGGCTACTCGCGGCAAGTCTCGCGCGCATTCACGGCGGTCACAACCTCAGGTCGGTGTCGCCCCCCCGTGCTAGGATGGCTGTGTGCGGGTGTACGACGGTCTACAGCGATTCGAGCTGTACCGGTCTGTGGGTCTAGGACAGAGGTCTGGACGCGAGTCTGGCCACGCCGTACCGGCCCCGGAGTTCGTCCGCGCGCTCCGGCACGGCCCGCGGGAGTCGCTCGCCCGGATCGTCGACTTCCTCGTTCGGGACTTCGGCTGGACGCCTGCGGACTTCGACCGGCATGACGCCGCGCTGCTGCGACTCACGGAGCTGATCGAGTCGGGCCAGGTCGATGTCGTCGCATTTGCGCCCTCGGGGTCGATCGTCGGGGACGTCCCCGACGAAGATGACGTGCAAGAGCTGTCCGATCTGGTCGAGGACGAGGACGAGGACGAAGTCGCCGCCGGTGCCTCGGTCGCGCCGCCGATGGGCATCGAACCCGAATCCGCCATCGAGCCACCGCAAGGCGTCGAGGCCGGCTTCGAAGTCGAGGATCCGCAGATGCCCGCGTTCGACTTCGAGATCGGCTAGTACCGCAGATCTTAAGCTCGTTCCGGGTTTCGTGGGACGCCTCAGAGCAAGAGAGCGAAGCGTCCCGAAGGG
>CAJXVA010000324.1 GCA_913061055.1 uncultured Pseudomonadota bacterium | reverse complement strand
CACTAGATCGCTCGTCGGCAGCGTCAGATGTGTATAAGAGACAGCTCGACAACACCCCCATCACACGCCCGCTTCAACAAGGGCCGCCCTTCGGTCTGCCGCGGGTTGCCGCTGAGACCGGTCGGCGTCCAATCGATCCGCAGGCGGCCGAGGTGATAGCAACTCTCGAGGTTGCCCGCTTCGCACTGTGTGGTGCAGTCGGTCTCGTCATCCGGAACGCATACGTGCGGTACGCTCCCGGCCAGGCAAACTCCTTTGGACATCGCCGTCCCTGCCGGACATGCGAGCATCGGCACCGGAGGCGGGCCCAAAGGCATCGCCGGGGCGTCGGCGATCGGTTCGAGCCGGAGCCGGATGCTGGACCGGCAGCCTTCGGGGGCGGAGGAAGACTCGCTGCTGGCGGCCTGGCAAGCCTCGAGGTCTCCATCTGTAGTCACGCTGCCCCGGGCACTCGTCGAGCTGGCACCTGCGCCTGCACTGAATGCCTCAGCGGTCGTCATCACCCTCCCCTCGCTGCCGCGTGCCAGCGAGAAGGCCCCGAGCGTCGCAGCTCGCACGACGTGCGTCGCGGCCTCGCAGCCATTGGGGAAGTCGGCGCGGCTTGGAGCGGTCCACGGTGACGAGGCCTTGCCGACCAAGACCATCGCCAGATCGAGCGTCGACTCCCCCGCGACTTCGGCCGCTAGCTTGGCGGCGCCCACAGGAAAGCTCGCCTGCAGCTCATCGGCCGAGG
Organism: uncultured Pseudomonadota bacterium; assembly: GCA_913061055.1. Classification (GTDB taxonomy): domain Bacteria; phylum Myxococcota_A; class Polyangia; order Nannocystales; family Nannocystaceae; genus CAJXVA01. The sequence goes on along the minus strand of CAJXVA010000324.1, from coordinate 10,513 downwards.
CCACAGTGAGCACCTCCTGCTTCGTCGATACCCCCACAAACGCGTATGCCCCAGGGATCGTGCAGTCCGGGAGCAACTCGACGTCGTCACATGCGTAGCGCAACGCGACCGTGCCGCTTTTCATCGCGACCTCCAGATCCAGACGCTGCTGCGAGCTCCAATCGACCACCAGCGGGGACGTTGCACGCTCGGACGCTGCGCACTCGATCTCGCCCATTGCTTGGGTGGCCGTCGGCGCATCGGGGCGCACAACGTCGGCCGTCTTGCCGCCGCAACCCCCGAGCGCAAGAAGTAGAGCGGACGTTTGCAACAGCGGGGAGAGATTCGGTCGGAATGCCATGGCGAAGTACTGACGTCACAAGGGCGCCAACCGTCGCAGTCTGCCACGGACTGTCTCCGGCGAGGACTCCAGCCTCGGTCAGCCACCACGCCAGATACGCCGACTCCGGGATGATGAGACCATGTCCCGCTGAACACTAGACGGCTGCCTGACGGAAGACGTCGTCGCGGCGCTTGTCGAGGACAGTCTCGAGCCGGACGAGCCGGAGATTCTCGAAGGCCACCTCGACCCCGGAGTGGTCTTCGTTCGTGCTGCACAAAATACCAGCGTGTCCAAGCCCGCAGAACTCAGTGCCCGCCGCATCGTCGTCCACGTCGGCCGGCTGAACAGTGCCAAAGAACCGAGGAGAGGCACCCCTGCCGTAGTTGTCGCCGAAGTTTGAGATCCACAGCGAAGCCACCGCCGCGTGGGCCAGCGGCTGGACAGCTCGCGCTGTTCTCGGAGCCGCGCAGAAGACTCTTGGCTGTGCGTGTGGATGCGCGTCGCCTTGCGCCGATCAGTTGCACGATGGCGCGACCCGTTCGGTCCGAACCACAAGGTCTTCGATGTCTTCGTCGAACTCGTCCATGAAGCGCAAGAGGATGACGCCGCTCTCCAGCAGGGCGACGTAGTTGCCTCCGAACCCCTGCATCGTGGCGGCATGGGCAACACAGGCGGTGCCACATCCCGACGAGCGCGGTATGCGAACGTCTCGGTTCCAAAACGAGTACCGATAGCGGGTTTTCCGGTCGACCCTCAGGCCCTTCCCTTCGTCGCGCCCCAGTGCTTTTCGCACGGCCTGCGCGTGCAGGAGTTGTTCGCCATCGTGCAGCCCCTCGTTGAAAATGAGAACCGCGACTTTGGTGGCCTCGTCCAGGGTCGGGCGGGCGCCGAAGCCCAACGTCGGTATTCTGTCGGCGGGATCGGGGTCGCGGGTCATCAGCAAGTCGAAGTCCCCAGCTCCGATGGGTTCCAAAACATTCTCCCGGACGAGGTCCCAATACTGGACGCCAGGTCCTTCTTGCGCTTCGACGTACTTCTGGAGGGCGTAGGAGACCACGAAGGTATGGGTCGTCGCGTAGGCGAAGGCTTCACCAGGCGCCTCGGGGGCGTCTCCGAAGCCGGCGATGTTGGCGATGGCGGCTTCGGCAGTGTCAGCGAGCACGACGGGCTCGTAGAGAAGCGCTGCTTCCTCCCCACCCCGGGTTCCCGTCGCCATGTTTAGGGCGTCGCCGAAGGTCACGTTGTCCCACTCTGAGAGGTCCGCGAAGGCGGGTGCGTAGTCGGAGATGAGGGTATCAAAGAGGTCCTCTCCGTACCTCTCGGCGAAGTAGAACATTGCGAGGGACCCGGCCAGGCTCTTGGAAACCGAATAGACACCGTGCCGCATCTCCTCTGGGTACGGATACGGTCCATGGCGTGTCCAGGGTGGGTGAACATACAGGACACCATCGGAATAGATCGCCCCGACGCTGGTCGAAGCGCTCGTCTCGATGTTGGTGTCGAAGCTCTCCGCAAGCTCTCCACCAACATCCCATTCACGGAGTGGACGTGTGGGGATTCGGCGGTCGATCGCTCGCGCGTGGGCTTGGAGGACGTCGGCTGATTCGGGAAACGCGCTCGGCGTATAGGTCGCTGGGACCATGGCTTGGATATTGCCCACTTGTTCGTCCCACAGGTCCGCGGTCTCCTGGCTGCACTGCACGTACACGTCGCTGACCTGCTCGGCCCGGTACACAAACGTCGCGACGCAGTTGCGGACCTGATTGAAGTAGCGGTCGACGAGGTTGAGGGGGAACGATGCTCGGCTCCAATCCTCGCCCGCATCGTCATCACCTGGTTCTTTCCAAACCGCGCCCGCCCCAACAAGAATGTCCCACTGGCTTTCGCTCTCGGCATCGGTCGCGATGAGACGGCGACTGAGAGGCACCAGCAGGCCTTCGTCCGATACGAAGTCGAGCGTGACCTCGGGGAAGAGGTCTTCGCCGGCGTAGAGCTCCCGACTGCTTGGAAAGTCCAGCAGCAGGGCAGACGCACTCAGTGCGAGCGACCCCTCGAACGGAAGCGCCCCGGACTCGGACCAAGCGGGCTCGGCCAGGTAACTCAGGTCGATAAGCTCCGGCATCTCGCCGGACACGAGCTCCGGAACTGTCAGCTGGTCGCGCGGCTCCGACAGCGTCGGCCCATTCCAGCGAGGCGGACCCGACGACCTCCGGCAGGTCGCCACCCCGCCGAGAAGAACAACCCCCACAACGAGCACGGCGCGCTTCTCCCGGAGCCCCACACCGCATCCTACCCGGTTCATGCGCACGGGCGAAGGGAGCAGCGGGAGCCAGGGGCCGGCGGATGCGGGCTAGACGCGGGCTCGGGTTGGCCGAATGGGCGTCTGAGGGACCGCACGACGGGCTCGGTGGCGTGATGGGGCCAGACCTTCGCTCCTCAGCCGGGGCCGTCCGCGACCCCTACCGTTGCCTCGTGCCCGCCGCGGTCGCAGGTCGTGCGAGTGGTAGCTTGGAAGCTCCGATGCGTCTCCTCGCCCGGCTGCATGCGGTCTACCTCGCACTCGTGGTGCTGGTCCCCGTCGTGGTCGCCGCGCCTCTGCACGGCTCTGCCGTCTTCTTCTCGTGCACCCCCATCGCGCTTTGGTATTCGCTGCTGGCCAGGAGTTACCGCCTCACCACGCATCCGCTCGGCGCGTTGCTGGTCATCGCCGCGATCCCGGCGCAAGTGGGCTACAGCGCGTACGTCTCCGGCGGTGGGCTCATCGAGTTCTTTCACGGGGAGGCGACGGTCACACTCTGTGGGGTGCTCGTTGGGTTGGTCGTCGCCATGGCCTTTGTCCGCCCCTCGAAGGCGGCCGGGGTGATCGTCGTCGCAGTCTTGGTGCTGCTGCCCTGGCTCGCTCTGAACTGGAACTTCCTCCTCTCCACCCAAACGTGGCCGCTCTACGGTCGCCTATCCTTCTACAGCGCGACCCTCACCTCGACGCTGGCCGCCACCGGGCTCTTTGCACGGGCCGCCCGAGCTTTCCTCGACACCGGCGAGGCACAGCAGGTCGAGCTCGAGCACGGTGTGAACCTATCGAGTCTTGCCGACCCGGACGCATCCTCGGGGGAGATCGCTGACGGCGATGTTGTAGGCCTCGAGCTGGGAGTCGCGGACATGGTCCCGCCCCTCGTCGGCGTGGGCGGATGGTTCCTGTGCTTCGTCGTCCGCGGCGTCCTCGAGCTGATGTAGTCGGCGACGAGCAACCGACGAGTCTGGAAACTACGACCGCGACGTCGAGCCTCCCCACACGCGCAGGCGCGCCACGTGAGATTTTTTTTTTGCCGGGCGGGGATCAGTTCAGGTTCGGCGCCGTCTACCTGCCCAAGATGAAACTACGAATCTGTAGTCTTGGTGCTTTGGCAGTCTCTCTGGTTTGCGGATCGGCCTGCGACGGGGGGAAGGACGACGCGGGAGAGGCGGCGACCGCAGCTGCCGGCTCCAAGGAAGCGAATGCAAAAGGGGCCGCCCTCGTTGGCAGCTGGGTCCGAGTGGAGGAATTCGGCGGTGGGGACTGCGACGGCCTGGACTGCAGCGCGTCGTTGCCCAAGGAGCGTCAGACCACGTTGACGTTTGAGGCGCAGACGTACAGCGAGACGTCTGCGTCGGGCCCCGCCATGACCGGAAGCTGGACCCTGACGGAGGTCGCCGGTGGCGAGTTCAAGGTGAGCATGACCCTCGACGGTATCGACCTCCCGCCCTCGAAGAAGACCATCGTCTTCCAGGATGGCACGCGTTTTACGATGCGCGCGGACAACCGGCACGGCGGGGTCTACAAGCGTGCAACGGGTTGACCAGCGCGGGGAGCCTAGAATCGTCGCTCGAAAGGTCGACGAGGCGATCGCTGCGTGTCGTGCGGCGCCAGTCGGTTCGCGCCAACTCCGGTATGATGGCGCATGTCCCACTGGACACTCGACGGCTGCCCGACGGAAGACATCGTCGCGGCGTTTGTCGAGGACAGTCTCGAGCCAGACGAGCGTGAGATTCTCGAAGACCACCTCGACACGTGCTCGGGATGCCGAGCCGTGGTGTCCGCGCTGGTCAAGGTGTTCGCCGGGGACAACGAAGCAACGCTCCCAGCCGATGGCGCGGTGTCGGTGGACGGCCCGGACCCGACGTCGGACCCAGTCGCCGTTGGGGCATCGGTCGGCCGCTACCGAGTGTTGGAGATCCTCGGCATGGGCGGCATGGGCGTCGTCTACCTCGCCCACGACCCGGAGTTGGACCGGAAGGTCGCGGTCAAAGTCATCCGCAGACGCGGTCGCGACGATGCCGAGCAAAGCACCCGCCTGCTTCGAGAAGCGCGGGCGATGGCCAAGCTCTCGCACCCCAACGTGATCGCGGTCCACGACGTGGGGACCTGGAACGAGCAAGTCTTCGTTGCGATGGAGTACGTCGATGCCGGCACCCTCAAGGGGTGGATGAAGCGCGCCGAGCGGACCTGGAAAGAGATCGGCCCCACGCTGATCGCGGCCGGCCGCGGGCTGGCGGCCGCCCACGAGGCTGGATTGGTGCACCGGGACTTCAAGCCCGACAATGTCTTGCTCAGCGACAAGGGGCGCGTGTTCGTGACCGACTTTGGCTTGGCGCGGTGGAGCGTGATCGCGGACGCCTCCGAAGCCGCCGCCCCGACGCTCGACGGCGAGCCCTCCGAGACGACGGACGGTCAGCGCCTCCACGACCTCACCAAGAGCGGTGCGTTCGTCGGAACGCCGGCATACATGGCTCCCGAGCAGTTCTCGCGGTCGAAGGTCGGCCCGGCGTGTGACCAGTTCGCGTTCTGCGTGGTGCTGTGGGAGGCCCTGTTCGGCGCCCGGCCCTTCGAGTCCCGCACGCTGGCATCCCTCGCCCACGCCGTCTGCGAGACCCCGACCCCCGCCGTTCCAAGCACGCCGGTTCTGCCCCGGCGCGTTCGCGCTGCACTCCTTCGCGGATTGGCGAAGAAGCCAGAGGATCGGTTCCCCTCGATGCATGCCCTGCTGAGCGCGCTCGGACCCATCGGAGGACGACGGGCGTCCTGGGGCATCGCTGCAGGTCTGGGCGCCATCGCAATCCCGCTCACGGTGATGGCCTTTCGCACACCAGAGCCAACGGTGACCGCGGCCGCGACCTGCTCAGACCTCGCCGGTCTCCGCGAGGTCTGGAACCAGGACACCGCGCAGCAATTGGTGGAGGCCTTCGAGGCATCTGGGCTTCGGACCGCCCCGGCCATCGCCGACAACGTTCGCGCGCGCCTCGATACGTATGCCCAAGCCTGGGCCGAACAGGAGCAGTCGGTGTGCCGGGCGACCGCGAAGGCGGAGATCGATGCGGACCGAGCCGCGCTCCAGCGTCAGTGCTTGGGACGGGCTCGCATTGTGGCGCAGGGCGTGATCGAGGGCCTCGCCGAGGCCGACTCCAAGATGGTGCGGCGCGCAACGCAGACCGTCGCCGCGCTCCCCAACGTCGAGGCCTGTACGGACGATGCGCAGCTCAGTGCGGAGCAGGCCCCGATCCCGCCTCCGGCCATCGCCCAGCGCGTCGCGACGATCCGAGACGCCGCGCTGCTCGCCGACGCAGAGCACCGACTCGGTCGCTACGGGAAGGGCCTCGCGATCATCAACGCGCACGTGGATGAAACGACCCAGATGGGGTTCCGCCCGCTTCAGGCCGAGGTCGCCTACGCGCGCGGCCGGCTGCTGGTGAACATGGTCCGCGAAGACGAGGCTGTGCTGGCGTTCGAGCAAGCCGAACTTCACGGGATCGCGTCCCGATACAACAGCGTCATCGCCAAGGCGCTCATCCTCCACATCTACGCCAAGGCCCGCTTACGTACGCCCTGGCCGCAAGTCGAGCCGATGGTCAGGCGCGCCGAGGCAGCACTGGATGGCACGACGCTGTCCGACCCGGTCCGGAGCACGCTCTATACCAACGCCGGCATCGCTGCCTTCTACGCCGACGACCTTCCCAAGGCGATCGAGTTCGCAGAGCGAGGTCTCGCGATGACGCCTCGAGACGTCGACCCGATGCGGTGGGCGGCGACCAGCGAATCCCTGATCATGTTCAAGCGCCTCTCCGGCGACATCGAGGATGTCATCGGGCGCATGAAGGAAGTCATCGAGGTCAGTGAACGAGAGCTCGGGCCCACACACCCCGACCTGACCGAGAGCCACCGCGCGCTCGCCAACGCATACAAACAGCTGCAGCGGTACGACGAAGCTCGCGACGCCGCGAACAATGCCCTCACCCTCATCGCCGAAACGCACGGGACCGGTCACTTCAGCTACGGCGGCACGCTCTCGACGCTGTCGGGGATCGAAGGTGCCGCCGAGCGCTATGAGGAAGCCTTGGAGTTCGCCAAGCGCTCGAGCGCCGTGCTCAAAGTGGCCGGCGAGTCCACGCAGATCCCCAACGCCCAGCAAGCCGAGTGGTTGATCGCGCTGGAGCGACCCGCGGAGGCGGCACCGCTTGTCGAGAGCCTCATCCAGGACGAGATCCAAGCCCACGGCGCCGAGAGCCCGGGTCTGTCTTGGATGTACTTCGTCCAGTGCTCCCTCGAGGCGGCTCGCAACGATATCGACGCCACCCGAGCGGCCTGCGATGCCGGGATCGAGCGGTCCAACGCAACGCCGAACAGCGACACCGGGCTGCGAATGAAACTCGACCGGGCGGAGTATCTCGCACTCGCCGGTGCCAAAGACGAAGCGTTCAGCGCCCTGCTCGCGCTCGAACCCGACGCTTCCAGCGGCCCTCCAACAATGACGACGGCTCGGTTTCACCAAGCACTCGCGTTGCAAGCGGAGTCACGAGCGGGCCGGAAACGCGACGCGCGGGTGTGGATGAAGACGGCGCGAGAGCAGTTCGTCGCCCTGGAGCTGGAGGAGAGCGTGCGGGAGGCTGATGCCTGGTTGGCGCGCCGCGAGTGAAGACCGTCGACGCTGTGCTCAAGGCGTAGCCGGCCCTACGAGGATGTGCCGCGACACCGGCGCCAAACCCGAAGTCCACGTGTAGGGCGCTGCGGATATTCGCGTACCCTCGCGAGGCTCGCCCGATGCGTCTCCCAGAGCACCGCAGTTCATGGCATCCTGAGCCATGATCGGATGGCGGCTGTGGGTGAGCGTGGCGATGTTGGCGCTGTCAGCGTGTACCAAACCGACACCGGCGTTCCAGTGTCTCGACGACAGCTCCTGCGCCAACGGATCGCAGTCGGGGCAATGCGAAGACTCCGGCTACTGCAGCTTCCCTGACGCGACCTGTGCCTCGGGCCGGCGCTACGGCGAACTCGCGCCGGGCGGTCTGGCGGACCTCTGCCTTCCTCCGGGAAGCACGGGAACGGCTGGGGAGACCGACGACGGAACGGCGAGCGGCACCGATGATGACCCGACCGGAGTCCCGCCAACCCCGGCGGTTTGTGGCGACGGTGTTCGCGAGCAGGAGGAGGCCTGCGACAGCGCCGACCTCGGCGATGCGACCTGCCTGAGCGAAGGTTTCGCCAGTGGCAACCTGCGCTGCAACCTCGACTGCACCGTCGACACGTCCCAGTGCAACCGCTGTGGCAACGGCACGGTCGATGACGGCGAAGAGTGCGACGGCAACAGCTTTGGTGAGACCGACGATTGCGCCGATGTCGGCCTGGGCGAGCCGACCGAGCCCCTGGGATGCACCGCGGATTGCCGGGTGGAGTTTTCGGGCTGCTCGGCATGCGGCGACGGCGAAGTCACCCCGCCTGAGGTTTGTGACGGCGACGACGTCGGAACTCAGACGTGTGCCGACGCAGGCTTTGAGGACGGCACGCTCGGCTGCCTTCGAGGTTGCGTCTTCGACACGTCGGGGTGCACTGAGTGCGGCAACGCGGTTCGCGAGGGCAACGAAGCCTGCGACAGCGCCGACCTGGGCGGTCAGAGTTGCGAATCGCTGGACTTCGAAGGCGGCGCCCTGGCGTGCTCTGACGCTTGCACGTTCGACACCAGCAACTGCTCCATCTGCGGAGACGGCATGGTCTCGGGCGATGAGGTTTGCGACGGAGCCGACTTCGCGGGAGCCACCTGCGCCGATCAAGGCTTTGCCGACGGCGCGCTCAGCTGCACCGCGAGCTGCACCCTCGACGCCTCTGGCTGCAACACCTGTGGCGACGGCGCTCAGCAAGGCAACGAGGTCTGCGATGCACTCGACCTCGACGGACAGAACTGCGCCGGACAAGGGTTCCCCGACGGCGGCACCTTGGCCTGCGCCGGAGACTGCAACGCCTTCGATGTCGAGGACTGCGTCGGCTCGGGCTGCGGCCCGACGGCACCGTGCGCGGCCGGTGAGGTCGAAGAGGAGTCGTGCGGAGACTGCGGGACCCGATCTCGCACCTGCACCGCCGACTGCATTTGGGGCGGATGGAGCACCTGCTCGGGCGAAGGGCCGTGCTCTGCGGGCGCCTCCCAAAACCAAGGCTGTGGCGACTGCGGGTCGCAACAGCGGTTCTGCAACTCGAGCTGCCAATGGGAAGGCTGGGGAAGCTGCTCGGGCGAGGGCGTGTGCACCCCGAGTGAGACCGACACCGAAGGCTGCGGAAACTGTGGGTCCCGCTCCCGCACGTGCACCGCCAGCTGCGGTTGGGGAGCGTTTGGCAGTTGCACCGGACAAGGCGTGTGCGCGCCCGGAGCCACCAACTCCGAGTCCTGCGGCGACTGCGGCACCCGAACCCAGACCTGCACCGGAAGCTGCGGCTGGGGCTCTTTTGGCAGTTGCACTGGCCAGGGCGTTTGCACCCCTGGCGAGACGCAATCGACGTCGTGTGGCTGCGGATTCTTCGGGATGCAAGAGAGAACATGCACCTCCGGCTGCGGATGGGGACCCTACGGGCCGTGTGAAGGCGCGCTCCAGTGCTCTGGCGGCCTCACGTGCATTTGCGGTGGAGACCTCTGCGGCAACCCCGGCGACCCCTGCCCGTAGCGGCGCCCCGCGCTCAGTCCATTCCGGGCGCCGCCCACTGGCCGACCGTCAGGCCAATGTCGACTTCGCAGACTTTGGACAGCCCAGCCTCGGCATCCCCCGTGTCGTTCCAGCGCGGCGCGATCGAGACGCCACCGGCATCGGGGCAGCCCGGTGAGTAGGTCCCCGAGAGCTCGCCGGGCTCGAGTGCACTCACCCCCGTGAACGCTTCGAGGAAGCCACCGTAGTTGCGGCGGACGTAGGTGTGCTGACCTTCGTCGAACGCACCGTCCTCGCTCTGCCACTCGAGCACCGCTTCGAGATCCAGCGCCTCTTGTCCAGGGCTTGGGATCCGGCACACGATGTAGCCATCTTCGGGGAAGGTGACGCGCACGGTCATCGTCGTGTCGACGAGCGTCTCGGGGTACAGCGGACCCGCGTTCTCGTAGTCGAGGGGGCCGGTGCGCTCCAGCGGAGCGAGGTTCTCCATCACCCATGCCCCAGTGAAGTCATCGAAGGGACCGCACGGGTCGTCGGCCGACTCGAGGAGGATCGCGCCCTCGTCGAAGTCCGGATCGCAGTCTTCACGCCGCGTGCAAGCGAGTCCACTCGCAGCGCAGACACAGATGTTGCACTCGTCGGACGCGTCGAACTGCTCGGCGTACGCGTAGCTCATGCCGCCGTAGTCGCAGCCGTCGGAGATCGGGGTGCAGGCACGCTCGGTGCAGTTGTCGAGCCCGGCGTCGGTGCAGTCACAGAAGTTGCAGCCATCCCCCATGTAGACCCGCTCGCCGACGGCATCGCAGGCGGTCAGCCCGGTGGTCTCGCCGGTGCTGTCCTCACTGGAGGAGCCGGTGCTTGTCGAGGACTCGCCCGGCCCGGACGTGTCGGTGGACTCGGTTGTGGCCCCGGCGGTCGAGTCCGAGCTGCTGGAGGACGCCGCGGTGCTCTCGCCCGTGCCGCTGCCCGCTCCGGTCGACGGGTCGACGGGGATGCTTCCGGTCGTGGGCGCACCCGTGCTTCCGCCCGAGGTGCTTCCCGAATCGCCGGCGGCGGTCGTGTCGTCCCCACACCCGGTAGAAGCGGAGAGCGCCAGAAGGACCATCGTCGCGGGCAGCCGTCGCATCGTGCTGACATACCATGCCAAATCTTGTCGCCCTCCCTACGGCGCGGGTCTGGGGCGGCTCCCCACCCGCGAGAAGAAAGTGTGAAGCTGGGTGCAAGGCCCCGCCCGCGCCGCGACATGACCCT
>CAJXVA010000323.1 GCA_913061055.1 uncultured Pseudomonadota bacterium | reverse complement strand
CTGACGAACGAGACGGTCTTCGAACTCACCGAGCGACCCGACCGACTGCTGGTGCATGGCGGCGGCGAAGTCGACGCTGACCTCTCCGGTTCGCACGCCCCAACCGCCAGCCTCGCGGGCCCCATGGGCGACCTTGCCGGCGTGCACGAGGGCTTTGGAGGGAACGCACCCGTGCACCAAACAGTCTCCACCCAGACGCTCCCGCTCGATGATCGCCGTGCGAAGGCCGAGCAACGCGAGCCCACCGGTGGAGACGAGACCGGCCGTGCCGCCCCCGATGGCGACGAAGTCATACGTATCGTCTTTGGGTACGAGGGCCTGGCCGGCGGTACGCACCAGCGCGTCCATCTTGGCGTTGGGATCGGACATCGGCGCTCGTCAGCAGCAGGAACTCGGCTGCTCGCAGCAAGGCTCCGCCGCAACCTTGGCGTCGGCACGCTTGGGGATACCCAGGGCGAACGTCATCCGGGCGTACTCGACGACACCAGCATCGACGAGCGCCGTGGACTGCTCGAGCAACGCACGGGTCGATGCGATATCGAGGTTCATCTCGCCGAGCGCCCCGGCCATCTTTCCCAGTCCCACGACCACCAGTTTGCGCTTGAGCTCGCGGGCCATCGAATACAGACCCTCGCTTTCGTCGACGTAAGCGGTGGCACGCAGACCCGCGTCCAGGAACAGCCGTTGGTAGCCCGGCACCGTCATCGCGTCCTGCAGGCACGCCCAGGGTCCGATCACGCTCGCCAAGGAGGCCGGCAGCGGTGCATTGAGGACCATGTCCGTGATGCCGACCAGCCCGCCGGGTTCGAGGACCCTGGCGATCTCCGCGACGGACTTGGGCTTGTCGGCGAACGTGCTTAGCGCGCATTCGGCCAGGACGACGGTCGCGGTGTTGTCCTCGAGGGGGAGCGACGCCGCGTCGGCTTGCACGGTTTGAATCCGGTCCTCCAATCCTGCCTCCAGCGCCCGCGCGGTGAGGCGGGCCAGATTCTTCTGGCTGAAGTCGATCGCGATCACGGGGTGACCGCGGCGTGCGAGCTCGAGTGCCGTCGTGCCTGTGCCGCATGCGATGTCGACGACGGTGCAGCCCTCGGGCAACTCGAGCCCATCGAGCAATCGCTCGCTCATCGCGGGTCCGCCGGGGTGGAACGAGTCCGCCAGCAGTGTCGCGACCCAGTCCTGCTCGTAGAACGCAGCGCAGCAGGCCGCGCTGTTGTCGGGCGGGTTGTCGGGGTTGATCTCGGTGGTGCTCACGGTTGTCTCCCCTGGTCTGCCATGGGTCGGTTGCGTGCGTTGTATTCGCAGAACGAGACCGGCGTTCCGTCCGTCGCGATGATGTGCACGCAGCACTTGTCGATGCGGTCCTGATCGTAGGTGTACGCGTCCATGAACGGCTTGATCCCGATCGCGAACAGCCCGCCCCAGGTGTCCGCCGTCTCGGATGTGGCGGCCTGCCACTGCGCGATTCGGTCCAGCAGCGCATCCACGGTGTCGTCGTCGAGAGCGTCGAGCGCTCCGCTGGAAAAGGCCCACTGCGCGGCCTCGCGAAGGTCCGTGGCACTGTCGAACGTATCGGTCACCGACGCGATGAGCTCGGCGGTGCCAGCGTCGGCCCAGGTGTCGTAGCGCGGGAAGTAGCGGGAGACCGGGACCATGCCGCTCTCGGTTCTCAGCGCGAGGGCCATCGAGAAGCAGTTCGGGTCACTGCAGGGAATCGGCCCAAAGTCGTCCTGGGTGAACACGCCGTCCGTCTGCTCCACGATGCGTCGCGTGACCTCGGCGACGGTCATGCGCTCGACAACGCGTGGTGACTCATACCGGCCCGAGTACATCGCGGGCTGAATCATGATCTTCCGAACGGCCTTGGGGTGCGAGATCCCAAGCCCGATAAAGCGCCCCAGCTGGTCGTCGTTCACCTCGGGGGTGAGCGTCATGACCGGAACGGTCGCGATGCCCAAATCCTCGCAGTGCTGCAGCGCGGCGAGCTTGGTCTCGAGCAGGTCCTCTCGTCCTCGAAGCACCTTGAGGGCACGCCGCTCGAAGCCATCGAACTGCAGATAGACCGAGACTCGGTCCCCTCGGGACGCGAGCTGTTCGGCGAAGTCGCGCCGGGCCAGTTTGATGCCATTGGTGTTGAGGTAGACCTGCTTGAAACCGCGCTCGAGGGCGATGTCGATGAGCTCGAAGATCTGCGGGTGAATCGTAGGCTCGCCGCCCGAGAGCTGAACCAAGTCGGCGTCGCCCTTGCCCTTGCCCAGCAGGTCGTCGAGCAAGGCCGAGTAGTCCGCGACCGAGAGCATCTCCTCCCGCTGTGGAGAGCTCCCCGCATAGCAGGTGGGGCAGGTCAGGTTGCAGCGCTGCGTCACCTCGATGAGCATGTTGCAGCTGTGGTTGGCGACCTGGTCACCGCTGTGCCGGGGTGCGGGGGCGCATCCGCTGGGTCCGCAGCAGCTTCCCAGGGCTTCGACCCGAGGATCGGCCACGTAGTAGTGCCGGACGTCGTCGGCGAGTAGGGCGGTGTAGCTCCCGTGGTCTGCACAGGTCTTGTCCATCCAGACCTTGCCCTCGCGCTCGAACACTCTCGCGTCGATCATCTCCAGGCATTGTGGGCACAGGCTCCGCGTCTGCTTGATCTCGCGGCCCGTGAACGCGTCCGGGGGGGCCTGATTGTTCTCGGCGAGGTCCAGCATCTCGCCGAGGCTAACGCTCCCGCCCTCGGGGCGTTACCGGCGGTATGAGGACTTGCGCCGTGCCTTCGCCCGTCGCCTCCGTGAGTTGGCGAAGGCGAGCCCGAAACCGGCGAGCAAGAGGGCGCCCGGGGTTGGTGAACCCCCGACCGAACAGCCGCCGGAGCTGGCGTTGTCGTCTGCGCCTGCGCCGTCGGTGTCGGTGTCACTGTCGGTCTGTGGGGGATCCTCGCCGGTGGAGCCGGGTTCAGGATCGGCGCCGTCCGTCTCCTCTCCACCAGCCGCGGGTTGGAGCTCGGCCTCGATGCTGAACGCAAACGGTTCGGGCGCGATCGACTCCGGGGAGAGCGCCACCATGACATCGTGGCTTCCATCGAAGCCCTCCAAGGTCAGCTCCACGACGCCGTCGTCGCCAGACTGCGCACCGACGTAGTCCGTAACCGTGGCGCCGGGGACTGCATCCTCGACCCGGGCGAGCGCTCCGTGCCACCGGATCGAGTCATCTCCGAGGATGCGGACAACCAGATCGGAGTCCGGTTGGCCGAGTCCCTTGGGCACGCGAAAGAAGGTGATGCCCAACCCCTCGGGAAAGTAGATGTCCGGGGGTGTTGCGGCACCGGGCAGCGAGTCGAAGTCGAGGTGCGCGGGGAGCTGGGAAACCTCGGATCCGATGCCCACATCGACGACGCTGACGTGTGCCATGTAGTCGGGCCAGAACGTGTCGAAGGTGATTCCCACACCCTCGATGGCATCCCGAAAGAAGATCGGGTCTTCGCCCTGCATCGAGCCCCACTCCCAGGTCTCGCGGACCGTGTCCGGGCCGCCGTAGTACTCGTCGATGAACATCGCGAGCACTGCGGTGCCGTATAGATGTCCGGTTCGGGCGCCGCTGATGAACTCCGAGAAGTTGTGGTGAAGCCGCCACTGGGGGTTGCCCAGGTAGGTCTCGACGACGGCGATGGTGCCCGGCACCGGCCGCAGGCGATACGACATGTACTCGGCCGTTCCTTCCATCCACCAGACCCACGACGACACGCTCACCCCGAACGGCCCCGTGATGCCGTACTGGAACGCATGCCCCATCTCATGCGCGGTGGTGTTCAGATGGTTGCCCGACGTGAACGAGGGCTCGTAGACCGAGCACTGCGGAAGGTCGACTCCATCGCACTCGATGGTGATGCATCGTCCGAAGGCGGAGTCATCGTCGAAGTCGGCGATGACCGAGAACGGCCCGGGAGGAGCAGGCCAGTTGAACGTCTCCACGTAGTCGTCCCACGCGGCATCCGCTTCGTCGACGACCGCCTGTGCTGTCGCCGCGGAGATGTTCTCGTCGTATTCCACCCAGACGTGTTCGCCCTCGATCTGCTCGGGTTGAGAGAATCCGTAGCAGGGATCGACAGCGAGGAGCGCGGTGGTCAGCAGCAGGAACACTGCGGGTAGTGCAGCCCAGATCGCTCTGCGACTCAACCTGCGAGTTCAACGCCGTGTCAGGGGCCAATCGAGCTGGCTAGTTACCCGTGGCGACAGCTGCCTGTTGTTGCTTCTGTTTGCGCGCGACCACGACCGAGACGATGCTCATCAGCACGAAGATGAACCCAACGAGACCGATGCCTAGGTAGAGCTCCAGCGATGTGTCGGCTTGATACTCGATCTCGACGGCGTCCTCGGCGAGTGTGATGCCATTGTTGTTGCGCAGGTAGTCGGCCTCGTCCGAGGGAAGCCCTTCCCACATGACGTTGCGTAGGACTCCGTCGACTCCCGCGCCGGGGTCGAGGCCAACAGCCTCCTCGGCGCTCAGCTCATGGGTCTTGAGCACCACGTGCACCGGGTCGCCGGTCTCCCAGTCTTCGGGGACCAAGGGGATTGCCCATTCGACGGTCGTGCTGCCCTCGGAGGTTGTCTCGATCTGCAGCGCCGCGTCGATCAAGAACTGCCCCTGTTTCACGGTGATGTTGCGGCTGTCCGGGGAAAAGTCCGCGTCGCCGAGCTGCGCCACGGTGACCTCCGCATGGCCGCCGTCGATGCCATGAATGAGCCAAGGCATCACCATGATCAGGGCGCCGAGGGTGAACAACGCCGTCATCACGATCGGCACGATCGCCGAGACATTGGTCGCTCCCATCATTCGGTGGGCTGTCTGCGAGTCGTACCGACGGAGGTCGGCCTCGGGCCTGTAGTGCGCGAGCGTGTCCACGAACCGCCGGAACTCCGCGTCCCCCATGTTGGCGTTGGCCCGGTAGATCTTCGTCTTTCCCGGCGCGGTCTCGTGGGAAATGATCACCTCTTCGGCCTGGTCGCCGTGGCGGACCACATACACGTGCTTGATCGCCGCCAGCGTTGTCTTCAACTTCCGCAGGCCCATGGTCACCTGCACGCCACCGTTGCCGTCGATGGCCGCAGAGACCCCGATGACCATGTACTTGAAGTTGAACTGCTGCGGCTGGATCACGCTTCACGGTACCGAACCCAGGAGGTGATGAGGAGGCTCGATTCCGCCCCTGGTCGGGGATGGGGGGCCGGTTCTTGGTCGTGTTGTGGTCCACGCGGGCCGCATGGGACGCGGTACGATCACTTCATGATGCGGACTTGGGGATGGCTGCTCGGATTTGCGCTGGTGGGGTGCGGGGACTCGGTGGCCGGGGACACGGATACGGACGATGGCACGGGCACCGACGATTCGACCTCGGGCACGAACCCAACAAACACGGGGCCGGAGACGAGCGGCACGGGGGGCACCTCGGGAACCTCGACGACGGATACGAGCGCGGGCTCGAGCACGACGACCGCCGCCGACGAGTCGAGCTCCAGTGGTGCGTCGTCGTTCACGGTGAGCGGAGTTGTGTCGGGCCTCAACGGATCGATCACGCTTCAGAACAACGAGGGCGACGACCTCACGCTGGACGCCGATGGCCCCTTCACGTTCGAGACTCCACTCGAGCCGGGGGAGGCCTATGCTGTGACGGCATCCGAGGTCCCCGGCGTGCAGCTGTGCGTGATCGATCGCGGCGAAGGAAACGCGGACGACGACGTCTCGGACGTCTTGGTGCGGTGCGGCAACAAGGCGCTCTTCGATGGGCGGACTCAGGCCGAAGGCTCCGAACCGTGGATCACAGACGGCACGGACGACGGCACGATCATGCTGGGCGATCTGAACGTGGGCGGCGGAAGCTCGGACCCCGTCTTTGTCGCGGGCGTGGGTGGGCGGTTGATCTTCAGCGCTCGAACCAACCCGACCGGCAACGAGCTGTGGAGCACCGATGGAACGCCCGAAGGCACCGCGATGCTGGACGAGATTGCCGAGGGCCCCGTCAGCTCCGCGGCGATACCCGCCGGCGTCCTCGACGGCCTGCTGTATCTGCACGTCCTCGGCGCGCTTTGGGTCACCGACGGCCAGCCTGGAGGGGTGATGGAGCAGTTCTTCGACCCTGAGCCGTCCACGCAAAGCACGACGTCCGGTGCAGCCGTGCTCGGCGACGTCATGGTCTTCGAGGCGCAGGTGTCCGGCGACCGAGAACCATGGGTGACCGACGGCACCGTGGGCGGAACGATGCTGCTGGCAGATCTCAACCCCAACGGAAGCTCGGAGCCGGAGTTCTTCGGAAGAGCGCTCGGTGGTCTCGTCTACTTCACCGCGCTCACCGAGGACGGCCGGGAGCTCTGGGTCACGGACGGAACGCCCGGGGGCACGGCGCAAGTCATCGACGCGCAGCCAGGACCCGGAGGCTCCAACCCCATCATCTCCGGGTGGCTGGGAGATCAGGTGTTGTTCAGCGCAGTCGTCCCGGGGCAGCTCTCCGAGCCGTTCATCTCGGACGGGACGGAGGGAGGGACCGTCGCGCTCGGAGACCTCAATCCCAACGGGAGCTCGGATGCGTTGGGCTTCACCCCGCTTGGAGACTCGGCGGTGTTTCGCGCGACCGATGGCATGCTCGGCCGAGAGCTGTGGATCACCGACGGGACGCCTGAGGGCACGGAACTCGTGCTCGACATCGACGAGGGCGGCGCACCTGGTTTCGACGATGGAAACCTGTACGCACCGGCGAACCCAAACCTCGACGACGAACCCTGGGCTGTGTTCGCGGCGAACAACGGTGTCGATGGTCTGGAGTTGTGGGCAACCGATGGAACCGCCGACGGTACCCAGATGCTGGTCGACGTCTCACCGGGTCCAAGCTGGAGCTCGCCGGAGCAGGTGCAGTCCATCGGTCCGGACCTCGTGTTCTTCTTTGCGAGCTCGGCCGAGGAGGGCTGCGAGCCGCACGTGACCGACGGCACCCCCGGCGGCACGGTGGCGCTACCGCCGATCTTCCCCGGTCCCGGCGACGGCTGCGGGTGAGCGCGGTCGGGCGGGTGGTCGGTGCGCCGCCGCGTCGATCGCCGCCTGCGAGCACCAACGGGGTTTGCAGCGCCCCGAACCAACGCGGCCCGATGAGATGGCAGCCAAACTCGGTCCTTTCGTCCATAGGAGACGTCTAGGAGCCTCTGCCGTTCTTCGGCTTCATGTGGGTTCAAGTGCGACTCAGAACGCCTGACCCTGTCCTTTGGACCCGCGGAACCGTCGCAGGCCGAGGAGCCGCGGCTATAGTGGGAGGGTGCTTCGACGCCTCGCACCCGTCGTGGTGCTCGCAGCC
The DNA here is from genome assembly GCA_913061055.1 of uncultured Pseudomonadota bacterium. Lineage (GTDB taxonomy): Bacteria > Myxococcota_A > Polyangia > Nannocystales > Nannocystaceae > CAJXVA01. The sequence continues at coordinate 3,972 of CAJXVA010000323.1, read as the reverse complement.
CTCTCGGGTTGCTCCGAGCACCCCCGGGCCGCTGAATCCGGTTCTTCATCGAGCCTGCTGATCCTGCCGACGGATGCCGATCCGGCGATGGAGCGGTTGGCGCTCGAGGCGAGTACCTATCTGGAGCGGGTCACCGGAGACGTTCCGCGCGTCGAGCACACCGACGATTGGAGCCACGCGCGGGCCCTGGCCCGACAGGCTCGGGCTCCCCTCGTGGTCGTGTTGGATGGGTCGAGCTTTTTACCGCAGCGCTACGACGCTCCGCGGCTCGATGCGCTGGGCGAGTCGGGATTCGTGCTCGACGCGTTCGAGGAAGGGACATGGCGCTCCACCGACGGTGGATTCGGCGCGGCCTTCATCATGCTCGATGGGAACACGGTGCTGTCGCAGCAGTACGCGCTGTACGAATCCATGCGCCGGCTGGGCGTTCGGTTCTTTCATCCCGAGCACGAGTTCGTCCCACAGCACGCACTCGGCGACCTGCGACCGCTCGCGCTCCGACCCACGGCCCTGCATCGCGAAGGCCTCGACTACATCCCCGACTACGACTGGCGCTCTTGGTCGTTCCACGGCTCGCATCCCCTCGAGCACCTCGAGTCCTTTTCCGATGGTGATGTGCCCATCGACGAGGCGCGCAACGTCAACGCATGGATCGTCAAGAACCGCGGCAACCGCTTTCGAGGAGCCGGACGTGGCGTCTCCTCAGACGAATCACGTGCGCGTCGGGTCGATGAACTCGAGGCGCTCCGCACCGACATGGGATTTGCGCGGGGCACCGGGATCACGCTGCACAACGAGCAGCAGGGAGCCAGCGCAGAGATCGACCCTTCCCGCCCGGAGCCGGTCCAAGAACAGATCGAAACTTTGGTCGAGCGCAAGCTCGGCGAGGTCCCCGACGCCCGGTGGTTTGGCATCCACTTTGGCCCCACCGAGTTCACGACCACGCCGGACCAACAGACCGTGCAGTGGATGGAGTGGGCCGGGGCAAAGGCGTTGGAGCTACGCCCCGACATCGACGTGCTGATCAATGTGCACGTGACGGGGAGCCAGCCCACACCGAACTTCGACGACCAAGGTTGTGCGCCGGGGACCAACGATGATGGTCTCGGCGACTACTACGACCTGGCGTTTCAGACCGACCCCGGCTTGGGGGTTTCGGTGCACACGGTGATGTTCTATCCGCTGGAAGGGGATGCGCGCGTCTACAACCAGCAGACGTTCGAACACAAACTGTGCTTGATGGAGCGAGCCTCCGCCCAAGGGCGACCCATGCAGTGGTTTCCCGAGGGCTCGTGGTGGCTCAGCTTTGACAACAGCGTCCCCGTGTATCTGCCGCTGTATCTGTGGACCCGGCACCGCGACGTCGAACTCACCAAACATCTGCTCGCGGCGCGTGGGCGCGGCACGCTGTACTCGCACCGGATGTTCAACTCGGGCCACGAGTGGGGCTACTGGCAGCAGGACTACGCTGTCGGACTGTGGGCGTGGAACGTCGATGTGTCGCTGCCGGATGCGCTGGGTGAGATGTTTGATCCGCTCTGCGCACCCTCGCAGTGGCAGGGGTGCGAGGCGCGATCCGAGGCGATCGAGGTGCTCGAGGCGGTGATGGATCACCAGCGCGAGTTCTTCCTTGAGCGGAGCGACTGGCAGGGGCGACCCGGCGGGCTCTACAGCTACTTCGCCGGCGAGGACCAAGCCGACGAGATCGCGGCGGCCAGCGGTTTCGAATTTCGGCCGGTGCGCGTGCCGTTCTCCACCGTGCATGGCTGGGACGCCGAGTTGTTGGACCCGTTCGAAGCCGGCGATCTCGCGGCGCTCGATGAAGCCGCCAATCTCGGTCACGGTTGGGTGGACAGGCTCGAGCGACTGGAGGTACCCGAATCCGGGAAGCCGTGGTTGGACGAAGTCGTCGACGGCATTCGCATCAACGCTCTGCGAGCCGAGCACACGGCAGCGTTGTACCGGGCGATCGTCGCGGATCGTCGAGCCGAGATCGCCGGAGGGCAGCCGCCGCACGCGGATGCCCAGGCGCAGTTTGCCCTCGCCGAGGTCGCGCTGAAGGCGAGTGAAGACGTCATCCGCAGGCGCGAAGCGGCGTATCGCTACCCCGCCGAGCAGGTCTATGGGGGCGGTCTTTCACCGGACACCGCCGTGCCCAACGGCACGACCTACGGGTATCGCGTCCACACCAAGACGCACCTGCTCACGTACTGGCAGAACCGCCACGACGAGGTGGCCGTGATCCTGGGTGGCGGTTCTGTCAACGGCGCCATGGCGGTGCGGTTCGAGGATTCGATGACCTCGGTGGCAGCACCGCTGAGTCTCTCCTGGCCCGATATCCTCGACCTTGGTGGCACGGTGTCGGTCGGGGGACTCGAGGTGGGGCCCGCGGACGCCGAACTCAGCCTCGGCAGCGAGCCCGGCTACTGGGCGGTGGCCGGCGAGCTCACCACCAGCGGGGCACCGGTTCATGTGGCCGGCGCGGTCGTTCGGTCGGCGATCCTCGGAGAGACCTCCGTGGGCGGCCTGCAGCTGGAGCAGCCCGAGGCCCCGCTGGCACAGACGGCCCTCGCGTTCGTGATGCCACCGCTCCGCTGGGCGTGGATTCCCGACGGCCCGGCGCTGGCCCTGGGCTACGACCCCGATGAAAATGGCTCCATCCTCCACGAGCACGTGCAGCGCGCAGCCGTGGCCACCGGGGACCAGGCCGGCTTCATCACCGAGCCCTTTCTGCTCTCGATTCCCGTGCAGCGCAGCGGAGGTACGGTGCTGCACATCCGTGTCCAGCAGGCCGTGATCGCTGGCGCCGTCGACACAGATGCGTTCACCGATGTCCTGGGGCTCAACGGCGAGATTCGGGTCGACGACCTGGTCACCGTTTTGATCGAAATCGGGGGTTTTGACCAGGCTGGAGCCCTTTCGACGCTCTCCGAGATCTTGGACTTCGATGCCGCAGACCCCCCCGTCACGGTCCCTCTCGTGGGCCAATTCGACGTGCAACGTTTGGTGCCATAGCGGTGTAGACTCCATCGGGTGAACGCCGTGGCTTGGTGGCTTCGAGATCCGACCGGAACGCGCCGCGAGATTGGCGCGCGCGGCCTGTTGATCGGGCGTGCGTCGGACTGCGACATCGTCGTGTCCGAGCCCGAGATCAGTCGTCACCAGATGCTGGTCCATCTCGAATCGGGCGAGCCCCGAATGGTGCCACTCGGCGCCGCTCCGTGCCTGGTCGATGGCAAGGCGGTCGACGCGCCGGTCACCGTTTCCGAAGGAGTCACGCTTCGCATCGGGGAGCTCGAGCTTTCGGTCATCGCCGAGCCCAAAGAAGAAGACGGACCGCGATGGCTCGTGCAGATGGTTGGCGGCGGTGTCTACTCCGTGGCCAAGGAGCGCTTCACGATCGGCGGAGGGACTGGCGATGATCTTCGGACCGATGCCCTCGCGGAAGGCGCGGTCACGCTGAGTCCGCGAGACGGATTCGTTGCGGTCGAGGCCAATGTCGAGAATGTGAAGGTCGCCGGCAAGCTCCTTGAAGAGGGCGATGTTGGTACCGCTCGGGTGGGCGACCTGGTCAAGGCTGGAGGCCTTGCGCTTCGTGTTCTCGCGGGCGACTCCTCCTCGGCTGAGACCACCCGGCACCATTTGCGTCCCGAGCCTGGCGCCACTTCGGTCACGCTCACGTTCCTGCCCCGGGGTGGTCGTGTGGAGATGCGCGTCGAGAAGCGCACCGTGACCGTCTACCTGGCAGAGCGCCGGTGCAACCTCATCGCAGCGCTGCTGCAGCCGCCGTCCGACTTCGAGCCCGGCGACTTCGTCGACGATGAAGTCGTCATTCCGCGCGTCTGGCCAAACCAGAGCAAGAGTCGGACCGACCTCAACACCTTGCTCCATAGGGTCCGGAAAGACCTGATCGGCGCGGGGGTCGATGGGGCGGGGTTGGTCGAGCGTGCGGAAGGTCTGTCTCTTATACAC
>CAJXVA010000322.1 GCA_913061055.1 uncultured Pseudomonadota bacterium | reverse complement strand
GATCTACACTAGATCGCTCGTCGGCAGCGTCAGATGTGTATAAGAGACAGCCCTATTGCCGTGGAGGGGACGGGCGCGCGGTGTTGCGTTCCAGTGTGCGCGAGTTCTTGGCGCAAGAGCACATGCATGGACTCGGGGTTCCGACGTCGCGGTCTCTGACGCTGTACGCCTCAAAGTCCGAGACCGTTCGCCGGCCTTGGTATTCGCCGGGGGCTCGATCCGGCGAGCCAGACATCCTCGTGGACAACCCGGTCGCCATCTCGACTCGTGTCGCGCCCTCCTTCCTTCGGGTGGGGCAGCTGGAGTTGTTCGCTCGCCGTGCTCGCGGCAATGCTCACCCACGCGCGCTCGAAGAGTTGCGCATGATCGTGGCCCATCTGATCGAACGCGAGTACGCCTCCGACGTCGATCCCTCCCTCCCATTTTCGGCTCAGCTGATCGAGCTGGCGAAGGCCTTTCGCACTCGCCTCACCGCGCTGGTCGCCCACTGGGTCCGCGTCGGCTACTGCCAAGGCAACTTCAACAGTGACAACTGCGCGGCGGGTGGCTACACGCTCGACTACGGCCCCTTCGGGTTCTGCGAGTTGTTCGATCCTCGGTTTCAGCCTTGGATCGGCGGCGGTGAACACTTCTCGTTCTTCAACCAGCCCTCGGCAGCCGAGGCCAACTTCCAAAGCTTCTGTTCGGCTCTCATACCACTGCTCCAAGACGATCCTGACGCGCGTGCGCGTCTCGAGGAAGTGCAACGCGGGTTCGCGGCGCAGATGCGAGACCAGCTTGACGCCATGTGGGTGGCCAAGCTCGGGTTGTCCGAGCACCAGCCAGAGCTCATCAACGACCTCCTGCGATTGATGGTCGAGACCCAAGTCGACTACACCATCTTCTTTCGCGCGCTCTCCAAGATCCCTCGAGACGTCTCCGCCCTGCGGCGAGGCTTCTATCGCCCGCCGACCGAGCCGCTCCAAGGGCGCTGGACGTCATGGCTGCAACGCTGGCATGAGCGTCTCGGCGGCGCTGATCGAGCCGAGGTTTCGGCGCGCATGAAGGCGGTCAACCCCAAGTTCAGCTGGCGGGAGTGGCTGGTTGTTCCCGCCTATCAAGAGGCGGCCAAGGGAGACTACCGGTTGGTGCACGAGCTGCAAGATGTGCTCACCCGACCGTATGACGAGGCAGAGCAGGGCGCCCGAGACAAGTACGACCAGCTCAGGCCGGAGGCGTTCTTCAACGCCGGAGGCGTTTCGCACTACAGCTGTTCGTCCTGAGCCCATCGATGGCGCCCTGTCGTCCAGTGCCGGAGCTTGGATGAATGGCGATGGCACACGAGAGTATCCATACCGAGCCGGTCGCGGTCCTGACCGTCCTTGGCGAAACCGGGCGGGAACCAGCTTCGGCGCCTCACCAAACTCGTCGGTCGGTCTTACGCCTTGCATCCCGGGGGCGCAGGCGAGCACAATCTCGGGGGACCGGGTGCGAGCGGAGGAGTCTACTCGTCGCTTTCGTCTCCCCGGAAGGAACCCAAGTTGGCGTACGTGCTCCGACACAGTTACAGCATGGCGGCTCCACTCGTGGCGGTTCTCGGCGCCTTGCTGGGCGCCTGCGGTTCGGAACGAGGGGGAGGCTCACTCGCAGGTTCCGTTGCCAACTGCAACGATGCTTTCGAGAGTCTGGTCCGGCCGGTGACGCCTTCCTTCGTCGAGTCGATCCGGCCACTGGCTGTTGGGGCACAGATGCCGATCCTGACGAGCTCTCGCGCACATGATGAGCGCGAGGACCTCGTGATGCGGGCGCTCGCCACCGCGTGCATGCTCGATGGGGGCGTGTTCGCAACCGGTGCGTTCGCGGATTGGGCCGGCACGGCCGTTGGCGGGGCGGGGGGATCGTTCGCCCTTGGCGAAGACATCGAGGTCGAGTACGACGCCGAGGCCGGAGGGCTACGCGTCAGTGCCGTTGGTGAGCCGCCCTCCGACGCTCAACTCGAACCGGTGGGCTGGGATCTTGCCGAGGCGAAGGCGCAGGAGGTGCTGTCGACGATCGAGTGGCACGGGATCACCGGCTCGATGCCGTATTCGCTATTGCTCGTCACGCGAGGCGGTCCAGAGGGGTTCTGTACGGAGGAGACGCCCGAGTGTCGGGCCGAAGTCGACGCGCATCGCTTCGTCTTTGCGCCGATCCACGCGGGAGTGCCGATCCCGGCAACACCGGTGGAGGTCGTCATCGGCAACGATGGAGAACGACGCTCCATCCTGGTCACTCCCTGGGACTTCGAGAGCGACGGCAGGACGACGGTCGCAGAAGTCTCCGAACAGGGGGGGCGAAACCGCCTCGTCGAACTCGTGGAAGCGCAGCACCAAGAAGAGGCGATCCTCTGGGAAGAAGAAGGACGCATCGAGTACTCGCTTCCGGTCAGCGACGCGTCCGTCGACATGGAGCCGATCGTGTACGGCCGATACACCATCGGCGATGGGCTACCGATCGAAGTCTCGATCCCGCTGAGCGACGCGAATGCCCCTTTGAGGTAGGTCGTCCCCCAGGACGATTTCCCGGCGAGCGGACTCCCAGCAGCAACCCTTCCGCCCGCGAGAGTGGCCTGTGAACTCCGCCGATCGCAAATCGCACCGGCGCTTGGGCCCTCACAAACGTTCCCGCCCGAGCTCTACGCGGAGACGGCGATGATCGACGACTTCCTCCGCACGTTGGCACCCCTCGCCCCGTTCCTCCCTCGTGAGGCGCTCGCGGAGTAGCGAGTTGGCGCAGCGGCGTCTGTCCGTAGCCAAGGCGCTGCGCGAGGCGTGGACGACCGACAACGCAGTCCCGCTCGTCGTCCTGGATGAGTTCGTGTGGCTTTCGATGAACGATGCCTCCTCGGTCGACTGAGGACCACAGGGGTGTCCTCAGGGGCTGTCACGGCGACCTGAGAGCGCCCCGATTCCCGAGCCGTCCCCCGCAGTCCTCGGTTTGTACGCAGTCCAAGCCCTGAGTGACTTTGATGCAGTCGTCGGTGACCTTCGTCTTGGCCGCTTCGCCGGCGGCGGTTTTGCATGGCTGATCATCGCAAGCCGCACGAGCCTCCAAGTAGGAGGCGATCACCGGAACCACCCGCTCGACACAAGCACGGTCCTGCTTGGAGAGGGCTTCGCAACGAGGCTCGATCTCGCGAGCTGCGCGAGCGATGTTTGTTGGACTGGCCACCAGTTCCTCGGGCCGGACGTTCCCGCCCAGCGTGGCGATTGTTCGCTCGGCTTCGATCTTCTTGAGCGCCTCGAACTGAACCGCGTATCGCTTGCACGCATCCTCACCGGAGGCCGAGGTTGCGGAGAACGCATCACATCCGACCGCGAGCAGCAGGCTCGCCAGCACGGCCGCCAGTGGCCTCGAAATCTTGGTCACGAAGCACCTACCGGCGCAGACTTGGATTTGTTCCTCTCCCGCGGATGCAAGCTCGGCCTACGAATACCTGGAGAGGCTTTGGGGTTCGAGGCGTGAGCGGACGGGTTAGTAGGAGTCCCAGCGCGCCCGCCTACCGCGGAAGTCGAAGTGAATGGTCTGGGACCCTGGGTATCGACCGATTCCTCCCCTGTTGCGTACGAGCTTGTGTTCGAGCAGGTCGAGAACGATGGCCTTGTCGGCCGCATCGGCGGTGCCATCGCGGTTGATATCCCCGATCACCAGGTCCACGGCCTCGCCGTAGATGTGCCGGCTGCGTGAGGCGCCTCCGTCTTCGCGGTTGAGCCGTGGCGGACGAAACGCCTCCCGCACATCGAAGGCCTCCGCGTCCAACTCGCGTCGACGAAGCGCGTTTTGCAAGCGGACGATCGTGCGAGGCAGCTTGGGGTCGAGAAGAAGGAACTGAGGCTCGCTCTGGTCGTATGTCGCGTTGTGCCGCCTCCAGACCTCGTCATGCGCCAGGAAATCGTCGATGCGAAATCGTCCGGCGATGAACATCAGGCGCTGCGTTCCTCGAACCTCGAGATATCGCCGACGTGCGAGCCGCTTCTTGAACGGAGCCATGTTTTGCTCTGTGCGTTCGACATACGGCTGGGGCAGGTCTCGGTAGCGTACCCGCCGCAGCTTTCGAAGAACCTCATCCACACCTTGCTCGGTGTCCACCGCCAGCTGACCCGACTCACGGTCGAACCTCGACCCGTGCTCGACACTGACCGCCTCCGCGCCGGTGCCACAGGCCCCCATGGTCCACAGCAGGACGCAGGCTGAGATGGTTCGGCCCAACGACATCAACTTCGTCTTCGACGCGCGACAGCGGCATAATGTTCCCCAGCCATCCTCCATCGGTGTGGATTTGTGGTCCATGCACGGTCGCGGACCCCTGATGGTCCGGGGACGCACGAGCACTGGTAACATCGGATGTGCCCAGCACCCTCGGTCCCAAGCTGAAACGACTCGTCCTCGTCGCCGCTTGCCTCCTTGGCTGCGACCCCCGGGCGGCCGCAGGTTGCGGAGATCCCGGCAAGTCCGAAGCGCCAGCTGAGCCCGGCAAGGTCGCGCTCGCGATGGACTGCACGGGGCCGTTGACCCTCGAACCAGCGAAGCACGGTACGCCCGTCCGTTACGGGACAAAGCCCGGGGCGACCTCCGACCTGGACGCTCGCGTCGTGACACTTCGCCTGCCCGTGAAGTTCGCGGGGGACTCCCTGGACCTCGACGTGAGGCTGCATGTTGGGAACCCAACCCCCGGAACGATGGAGCTCCCAATCGGCGGCGACAGCATTCCTCGGGCGACGGTGGCTCTTGGAGACAGTGACGCTGCCGCGAAGCCGCCGAAACTGACCGTCACCCGCGCCGATGGTGTGCTCTCCGGCGTCCTGACCTTGGACCTGCGCGGCGAGGCAGGTGCAGCAGATCAGGCTTCCTGCACCATCAAGATCACCGACGTCCCGTTCTCTCCATTCTTGGATTCGCAGGTCATGTGGGGAGACGAGCGGCTCTCGCTCATCAGCGCCTCGGGCCCGCCGGAGGGGCCAGATAACTGGACGGTAAACCTGCCCGACGACGTGGGTGGTGCGCTCACCTTCACGCTGCAGGGCCCGCCGGCGTTAGGGGTCCACGAACTTCCGACCGACGCGATCCAAGCATCGATCAAGAAGAACGACGCGGTAACGATCAAGAAGGCGACCCTGACCGTCAGACACAACGCGTACGGCACTTACGACGCAGACGTGGATGCCGTGCTCGAACATGATGGAGCGTCCGTGGCCGTGCGCGGAATGCTGAAGTACATGAGCACGGGAAAGATCCGCAGCGCCGACGCGGCCGAAGCTCGCGACGCGGTCAACGTCGCCCGGGGCGCTGGCGGCGAAGAGTCGGCAAAAGGTGGATCCTGAGCGACCCGCCCGCATCTTCGACACCTCGTCGCAGCGGGCTATTGTTCATCCGTGGTTCGAAGCCAGACCGGCCTGTGATCGGCACGCTTCCTGGCGGGATCGAGGGCGCGATGTGCTCGCGCAACGGGTCAGGTCGGTCGGGACTGCCGCGACCGGCGCTACGGGTCGCGCCGAGTCAGCGGCCCGTGGCTTCTTCTTCGCACCGGTCCAGCACGAGCGGAGACACGGTGTACTCGCCCTTCCCAGTCAGGACGACCATGTCGGTGACCGGAAAGAACCGCTGCTCCTCAAACTCCATCGCTGCGTCGCTGTGGACCGTGGCCGAGACGCCGACGAGACCGGCAACCTCGACCGTGGCCTCGTAGCTGCCCTCTGCGTCAAGGCGAAGAGACTTGGCTCCGATGCGCACGCGAACGTCGCTCTGCTTCACGCACCGAGCCTCGACGCGACCGCGGATCGTCGCACGCTCGGGCACGAAGTGGGCAGGGAGGGCGAACCCCGTCGCCCTGCCGCCGGTGGTCGCGATGCCGCGGTCCGAGACGAGGATTCCGTAGGGACTGTTGTCGAGGTTGACCTTCCAGTCCTCAGCGCCCGTGGATGGGTCGAGCGCCGCGAGCCCTGCTTTGGTGGTGACGAAAAGGTGGTGTTGGTCCCGGGCGAGCTTCGGGTTGTTGAGCGCCATGGTGTTGCGCCACAACTGCGCGCCGGTGCTCGCTTCGAACGCGGAGACACTGTCGCCGACCCCGACAAAGACCGTCGTCCCCGCGACCGCGAACTCGGGGTAGATCGACGGAGGAAGCCCAGTGGGAAAACGCCGAACGAGGTCTCCGGTGGGACCGTCGATGAACAAGAGGTCCGCGTCCGAAGCGACGATCAGCGCGTCTCCGGCGATCGCAATTCCGCCAGTGTGTTCCGGGAAATCCTGCGTCCACCGTGTCTCGCCGGTCCTCGGATCGAGGGCCCGCACGCGCTGCGCAACCGTGACGGTCGGCGTGGGTGCACTGGCGGAGTATTGCTGCCAGATGACGGTGATCCATTTTCCGTTGAACCCAACCTCGACCCCATTCGCCTCACGGTCGAGCGGGGCACTCCACAGCTCGGCGCCGCCTTGGGTGGAGAAGGCCACCACGGCTTGACGTGGCGCGAAGTCCCAGGCCACCAGCATGTCGTCGACGAGCACCGGCGTACCCCACCGGCCGGCCGGCGCTGTCCATTGCACGTCCAACTCCCCCTCGGTGTTCTCCGCGATGAACAGCGGTCGCTCGCCAAACGCAGCGTAGTAGCCACCGGGGGCTTGCAGCCAATAACGTGGCTTTCCGTTGACGTTGGACCCGCCGATCTTGCGCCGCTCTTGGACCTGACCATCGACGATCGAAACGCCGACGAGCTCCCCGGTGGGTGTTGAGTCCGAGTCCCAGGAGTACGCCGTCTCGCCCACGAGCCCGACGATCTCGACGCCCAGAAGCCAGACCGGGGTGCTGCTCGGCGGTGTCGGCACTGTCGCCGCGGCTGCAGACGCGGGCCCTGGCGTCGGCGTGGGCGTGCAGCCAGCGAGCGCCGCAGCCACGATCCATCTGCAGAGCCTCCGCACTCGACAAGGCTACTCCTTGGGCGGGTGATCCGCTCGCGCGGGGCGTGGATAACCACCGGGGCGACAGCCGGATGGAACCCGGGCCAAATACGACAGCGCTGTCGTATTTGAGCCGCGAGGAGTCGGCGGATCTAGAGCTCCGGTCCGACATCTTTCAGCATTCCTCCGCACTCTTTGGGAACCCTCGAGCAAAGACGTTGTCGTACGGACAGGTTCCGTTCGATGTTCAGCCGCGCCGAGAAACGTTGGTCACCCCTGTTGTGCCTGCTGACGCTGCTGTTGGCGGCTGCGTGTACGCGCGACGATCCCCAATCGGAGCCAGCCGAGGACCCTGCGGAGCGTCCGATCCTGGTGCAACACACGCTCGCGCCGGTCGAGCCCAAGGTACAGTGGCGCGCTTCTTCGACCGAGCGAGTCCCGATGTCTCTGACGGCTGGCGATGGCTCGGGGCTGGAGCTGCGGTCCGTTTCCGGTACCGTCGTGGTCGAAGATCCCGTCGCCTTCACCGAGCTTCGGCTGGTGTTCCACAACCCGCAGCGTCGGCGCCGAGAAGGTCGGTTCGAGGTCGACCTGCCACCCGAGGCAGCGTTCTCACGACTCGCGATGAAGATCGGCGGAAGTTGGATGGAGGGCGAGATCGTCGAGCGTGCCAAAGCGCGGCGAACGTTCGAGACGTTCATTCATCAACGGCCACGGGTCGACCCCGCCCTGCTCGAAAAAGCGGCAGCCAACCGCGTTTCAGCCCGGGTCTTTCCGATCGAGCCCCTCGCCGACAAGGAGATCATCGTCTCCTACAGCCAGCCCCTGATCGGAGCGCACGGTGGATACCGGCTGCCGCTGGCCGGGCTGCCACAGCTCGACGCGCTCGACGTCCGTGTCATCGTCAAGACCGCCGACGGGGAGAAGTCCGACCGGTTCATGACGGCGTCTCAGCGCGTGGTGGAGATCTCGGAGCGAGACTTCGCGCCGGACAAAGACCTCTACGTCGCATTCGACGGCGCCGGCCTGGCCGCGGGTGTTCGCAGCAAAAACCTCGCAGCGGTTCGAGTGCGACTTCCCGAGGGCAGCGGCGCTCAGCCTGTCGGCGCGTTGACGGTGCTCTTCGACACCAGTGCCTCGACCGCGGGTGGGTTCGACCAAGAGGTGGGTCGGCTCGAGGGTTTCCTCGCCGGCCTTCCCCCGCGCACTTCGGTTCGCGTGGTCGCATTCGACCAAGATGTCGAGCTCGTCTTCGACGGCGAGGCGAGCGAAGGTTAGGGCCAAAGACTGGCCGCGCTTCGCAAGCGGCACGCATTCGGGGCCTCGAACCTCGGCGCGGCCTTGGAACACCCGCTGGCGGCCCATGCGAAGGGGCAGCGGCTGCTGATCTGGTCGGACGGCATCGCGACCGCGGGACAGACCACGGGCGCTTCGCTGGCTGAGCTTGCGAAGAAGCTGGAGACCCAGCGCATCGACGCCTACGCCACAACGCTGTCCGCGGACCGGTCGCTCCTATCCGGGCTCGCAGCGGCTGGACCCAACAGCGGCTTCGTCGTCGGTCCCGACGTGGACGGCACGAGCTTGGCGCACCGCCTGGCCGACGAGGGTTTCGATGGTGTGCACATCGAAGTTCCAGGGGCGCGATGGTCGTATCCACAGTCACTCGAAGGCCTCGCACCTGGTGACGACGTCGTCGTCTATGCACGCTTCGAAGCTGATGCGCCGACTTCGGTGGAGGTGGGGTTCTCGGATGCACGGCTCGGTCGGCATGTTGTCTCGACATTGGAAGGCGCCTCGCCCCTGGTGGAGCGCGCCGTGGCGACCGCGAGGGCAAGCGAGTTGACCGCGTTGCTCGAAACAACCGACGACCCTGCCGCCCTGTCCGCGCTGCGAGGGGACCTGTTGGAGCTCTCCCTCCGTCACAGGATCCTGACCACGCAGACCGCACTTCTCGTCTTGGAGAGCGAGGGGGAGTATCGACGCTACGGCATCGACCGGACCGCGTTGGCCGACATCTTGACCGTCGGCCCCGGCGGCATCGATCTGCTGCATCGCGGCGGCGGCCCCACGGGCACAGTGCTTGCCGAAAACGATGCGATCCCTCAAATGGCCCGCGCGTTCGACCCCGACACAGCGGCAGCCGACCCCGGCGTTCTCGGGCTCCTCCGAAGCGAGAGCGGACACTTTCTGGCCTCCCCGTACGGCGGCGCCTTCGCGGTGGGGGATGACGACGTGGACGTCTGGGGAGGGCTCACAGGCACGGAAGTCGGAGAGGCGTTCGGTGTTGGCGGACTCGGTCTCGTGGGGACAGGGCGCGGCGGCGGCGGCACGGGAGAGGGCACCATCGGCCTGGGCAACACCGGCCTCATTGGGCGTGGCGGCGGCGGCGGTACCGGCTCGGGCTACGGCCGCGGCGCGGGAGGCAGCGTCTCCATCGCAGGAACAGGAGGATTCGGTGGGCGCGGCGCTCGAGTGCCCGTCGTCCGACAGGGAAAGGCGACCGTCAAGGGGGGCCTGGACAAGGACATCGTTCGCCGCGTTGTCCGGGCACATATCAACGAAGTTCGCCATTGCTACAACCGCGCCCTGGCAGCCAACCCCGACATCACGGGCCGGGTCGAGGTGGAGTTCTCCGTTGGCCCCCAGGGTCGTGTGCTCACCGCTGCCGTCGCGCGCTCAACCCTAGGAAACAATGCCGCCGCGAGCTGCATTGCGAGGGCAGCCAAGCGCTGGAAATTTCCGAAACCCCGAAGCGCAGGCACCGTCAACATTCGCTATCCGTTCGTCATGACGCCCGGCGCCCAACCGAGTTCCGCTCGCTCCAACTGGGGACGGTCCGTGCGGCAAGCCACTCGCCCTCGCCGCCGACGTGGTGACCCCTCCGACGGACCGCAGTGGGTCGGCTCGGCGCAGTCCGGTCGGTTCGCCGCACTGCAGCGCTTGGTCGCCGACGGCAAGGCCGAGCAGGCTCGTTCCGAGGCCTGGGCCTGGGCCACGAGCCAGCCCGGCAACGCGCTCGCGATCGTTGCGTTGGGCGAGATGCTGGAGATCGAAGGCAACCCCGCGTTGGCAGCTCGGGTCTACGGCTCGCTCATCGACCTGTACCCCGGACGCGCCGACATGCGCCGTGCCGCCGGGGCTCGACTCGAAGCCGTCGGACCCAAGCACCGGGCACTCGCCCTCGACACCTACCGCAAGGCCGTGGAGCAGCGGCCCGATCAGATCAACGGTCATCGCTTGCTCGCCTGGGCCCTGGTGAAAGGCAACAAGTACGAGGAGGCGTTCGAAGTGCTTGGCGATGCGCTGCAAACCCCGACGCCATCCGGTCGTTTCAACGGCGTCAAGCCCTTGCTCCGCCAAGACCGCGAGCTCGTCGCCGCCGCATGGCTCGCGGACACCGCCGATGCAGACCCCTCGATCGAGCGACGCATTCGCGCGGCCGGGGTTCGGCCCGCGACCTCAGCCTCGCTACGGTTGGTCGCCGATTGGGAAACCGACGCCACCGATGTCGACCTCCTCGTCGACCCGATTGGCAAGGGCGACGGACGCCGTCACGCCGACGTCCGCGATGGATTCGGACCCGAAGCGTGGGTCTCCCGCCGCGGCAAGGTCCCCTCCGCCGTGTCCGCTCGCGTTCGTTACTTTGATCGAGGCGCCATGGGGTACGCCATGGGGACCGTCTCCGCCGTGCGCCACGATGGGGAGGGCAAGCTTACGTTTGTCGATCGGCCATTCGTCATCATGGAAGCGCGCGGCTCCGTCGAACTCGGACGCTTCCGTTCGTAGTGCAGATGCGCCGGCATCGGCGGAGGTAACATCAGGCGTGCGTCCCCCGCGGAGCTCTAGCCCGACGAAGGACACCGAGGCCTCTACGACCGCGGCCGACTCGGGTGACGCAACGCTGGCCGGCACACTCGCCGCCTCGCGGCCCCAGGAGCGTCCTCCCGCCGAGCTGGGGCGCGGCGACCAGGTGGGCCGCTACTTGTTGCTGGACGTGCTCGGGCAAGGCGCGATGGGGCGGGTGTTCCAGGCATACGACCCCGACCTCGACCGGAAGGTCGCGATCAAGATCCTCTTCGACCGAACCACGGCCGACCCCGCGCAGCGTGACCGACTGCTGCAAGAGGCGAAAGCCATGGCGCGCATCGACCACCGCAACGTCGTCACAGTCCACGATGCGGGGGTGCACGAGGACGCAGTTTTTCTGGCGATGGAGTTGGTCGACGGGCCTTCTCTCGACCGATGGCTGAAGGACTCCCCGTCCAAGGAACAGATATGGGACGTCATGCTCCAGGCTGCGCGGGGCCTGGCCGGCGCTCATGCTGCAGGCGTCGTCCACCGCGACTTCAAGCCAGGCAACGTCCTCGTCACCCGGGACGGCCGCGCC
>CAJXVA010000321.1 GCA_913061055.1 uncultured Pseudomonadota bacterium | reverse complement strand
CGTCGGCAGCGTCAGATGTGTATAAGAGACAGTGCACCGAGAGTTCCGGATCGACAAACCCCCGGGGCCGGTGCAGTACGAGTTCGTCGCCCAAGTAGGCACACCCAATGCCCGCCTGCTGCGCGAGCTCGGAGACCCGCCGGTCGACGACGAGTTCGCGGGCTACCTTCGCCGGACCGAAGGCCTGTCCCCAGAGGTCCTTGCCCTGGCCGAGCGCCTCACGGCGGGGTCCACCAATCGTTACGACAAGGTCGAGGCGCTCATGGCCCACCTGGGCGAGTTCGGGTACACCACCGACCTGGAGTCGTCCCAGCGGGTCCGAGATGGCGCCGACCCGCTGGAGGGTTTCCTCTTCGACACCCAGGCCGGTCACTGCGAGTACTTCGCCACCGCGCTGGCGGTCCTGGGCCGCGAGGTCGGCATTCCCACCCGGCTCGTCAACGGGTACTACGGCGCCCACTACAACGCCCTGGGGGACTTCTATGCCGTCCGGCAAGCCGACGCGCATTCGTGGGTCGAGGTGTGGTTCGGACCGGAAGCCGGCTGGATCACGTTCGACCCCACTCCGCCCTCGGGTCGCACCGCGGGCGACGGTGCTCCCCTCATCCCCGCCCTCAACGAGGCCTTCGACGCGCTGCGAAACGCGTACCTCGAGTACGTCATCGACTACAACCTGACCAAGCAGCTCAGCTTGCTCGAGGGGCTCGGGATGCGGAGCAGCTCGGGGCAGTACCCACGGGTCAAATGGCGCGGCGTCGCGACCTGGGGAGGCGGGGCCGCGGTCTTGCTCCTAGCCCTGTGGCTGTGGCGTCGCCGCTCACGGCCCAAGCTCCCTGAGGCGCAGCGCTTGTACGCACAGGTCCTGAAGTCCCTCGCGCGGCACGGCATGGTCCGCGAGCCCTCGGAGAGCCCGAGCCGGTTCGCACAGCGGGTGCAGCCTGAACTCGAGGACGGTGCGCCGCTGCTGAGCTTCGTGGCGCAGTACGAGGCGATTCGGTTCGGTCGCGCCGGAGGTGACCTGGCCGAGCTTCGACGCAGTGCCGAGGGCGCTCGAAGTGTTCGGCCCCGCCCGAGCTGAACCGGTCCCCTCGGCTCACCGGACGCCGCTCAGCTCTCGACGCAGTACACGTGCTCGGGAAGGTTGCACGGCGTCAGGCCACCGTTGTTCAGAAAGGATCCCTGGTCCTGCACCCACGGGATGCCGACGTTGTGGTCGTCGGAGGCGGAGGTGGAGGACCATCCCTGGCAGTTCGCGCTCGCCGGCGCCGTCCAATCGGGGTTCATCCCGGTGAAGCAACCCGGCGGGTTGTCCTCGAACGCCACGATCGGTGCAAGCAGCGGCTGCGCTGTTCCGGTACGGACACCCAGCAGCGCGACCTCATCGGTGACCCACAGCAGAGCTCCATCGGCATTGAGGTACGCGGTGTACGGCTCCAGGACCCAGTCCACAGGGTCGAAGACTCCGTTGCCCACCGTCGTCGCTCGGCGGTTCTCGCCGTCCGAGAACATCGCGCGATAGCCCCCCGGGCACAGCGCGTCGAGCGTTGCCACCGGGTTCTCGCCAAGGTCACCCAGTGCGCTGGTGTTCGACAGCCGGATCGTGCGGCTCTCGATGAGTCCGCCGCAATCCGGACGGCAGGCGCCAACCTCGAGCGACGCCTCCGGATCATCGCAAGCCTCCCCGGCCTCCATCTCGCCGTTGCCGCAAATGCCGGGGGGACCGCTGGTTGTCGGGGCCTCGCCCGTCTCGCCACCGGTCGTGCTCTGCTCAACCCACCCCGTGCTCTGCTCAACCCACCCCGTTGAGCCGCTGCCCCACGTTCCGGACCCAGTGGACTCGCCGTCCGCATCGGTGCTGCTGGATTCGGCCGGCTCGAACGTCCCCGAAGTGCTCGCAGGACCGCCTGTCGACCCGCTCAGCGAGGTTTCAGGGGGTTCGGAGAAGCACGCCGGAGTCGCCAGGAGGATCAAGACAAGTCGCTTCACGCTACGGGGTTGTGCGGCGCGGGCCCGGATCGGATCACGGCAGCCTCAAGAAAGCTCGGGGCGCTCTGCCAGCGCTCGCGGCTCGGGGCCCCGGCTCCACGGCCACCGGGCGACCAGGCGCTTTGCGCGGGCGCTCAGCGCATCTTCGACGACGCCACGTTCCGCATCCGCCAGGGCGTCCGCGAAGGCATCCGCGCTGCGAAACCGCTCCGTCGGGCGCTTCGCGAGAGCGACCGCAAACACCGCGTCGAATGCGGGTCCGACCGATCCGGCGTCGCTGGGTCGGGGTGGCATTCGACGCGTGACGTCCAGCAGAAGCGCCGCAGTGTCCCGGCCCCGGAACGGCGGCAGGCCGACCAGGCACCGATAGGCGACCGCGGCCAGCCCGTACAGGTCGGTTCGCAGGTCCACGGGTTCGGCGCTGGCTTGCTCGGGTGCCATGTAGCCAGGCGTACCGATGATCGCGCCTTGGGTCAGGGTGCCACCGCCACGGGACAAGGTGGACACGCCAAAGTCGAGCACTTTGTACCGGACCCCATCGACCTCCGGGTCGAGGCGGAACACGTTCTGGGGCTTGATGTCTCGATGGGTCACCCCGGCGGCCGCAGCGGATGCGATTCCCCGTCCTACCTCCCGGACCATGCGAACGACCTCGGAAACCGGGACGTGCGGGTGTTCCCCCAAGTACGAGGCCAAGTCTTCCCCGTGCAACCGCTCCATGGCGATGTAGGGGACGTCCGCCGGCGGCCCTCCAACCTCGAGCACCCGAACCACGTTGGGGGCCACGAGCGATGCCGCGACCCGACTCTCTCGAAAGAACCGGGCCAGCGCATCATCGTCGTGGACCGCATCCTGTTTCAGCACCTTGATCGCTGCGTCCTCGCCGTCCGGGCCGACCGCTTCGTAGATCTCGCCCATCCCGCCGCGACCCAGGAGGTTCTCCAGCCGAAACCCACCGAGCACACCGCCGGTGAACCGCCCGCGCCCCCCGACCTGCGCGACCCGACGAAAGTCCTCCCGCGCCTCTTCCAGAACCGCATCACGCTGCGCG
This sequence comes from uncultured Pseudomonadota bacterium, assembly GCA_913061055.1. GTDB lineage: Bacteria > Myxococcota_A > Polyangia > Nannocystales > Nannocystaceae > CAJXVA01. Next base: position 8,305 of record CAJXVA010000321.1, on the reverse strand, counting down.
ACCGCCCGGGTGACAACCCGCAGCTGCTCGAGTGCCGTTGCCAAGCGGCCTCGGGCTTCGCGGCTGATCGCGTACACCGCCAGGAACATGGCCTCGAGCAGCACCAACATCGCGAGCACCTCAACGCCCGAGAGCGTCGATAGCGAGACGATGCCGTCATCCGGCAGCACGCCGCGCCATTGCAGCGCGACCATGATCGCCGTTCCTCCTGCAATCACCGCGTAGGACATCGACGCGACCCGTCGATGGCGCGAGATTCCGACGATGTACAGCCCGAGCACGTGGGCAACCGCCGCGACCGACAACGTCCCGAAGAAGAAGGTGACGAGATGAAGGCCCACGAACGAGGCCGGCCACAAGACCCGCAGCGACCGCGCATGGAACCGCTCGGGGCGACCCGACACGTAGAACAAACCGAAGTTGGCGACGGCGTGGATCAGCAGTCCCACGACAAACAGGCTCCGCGATAGCGGGGTCCCACCAAACAACGGCAGCGCGAGTGCTCCCAGCGCATTGACCGCAAATCCAGACAAGCCAAGCAGGCGGGTGCGGGTTCGCTCCTCCTCGTCCAGGGCATCCCCGGCGGTCACGATGGTCGATGCGGCCGTCTCGCGCGATGGCGAGGGAAGGAGCGCGTCCCCAGAGGGCACGGGTGCACTCACTCGCGTCGGCGGGAGCTCGTCCGAGGACCCGTGCTCTCCGGTGACCACACGCTCGTCCCCAGACTCCATCGAGAACGACGATCCTATCAGGTCGTCCGCAGCGCGTCGGCCTCGAGCACCGCGTCTCTCGCCTCGGGGTCGAGGGCCGCACGCACCAGCCCGGCCGCGAGCGTCGCCGCATCCATCGACTGGAAGCGGTCCCGAGTTCGCTTGGCGCCCAGCCAGCCCGCGGCACCCAAGACGGCATCCGCAACCGCAGCACCCGCTCGCTCTGCCCGGCGGTCCTCGTCCCGGTCCGGGCCGGCGATGAAGCTCGGCCGGGCGACGGTATAGGGCTGACCGCTCTCGCGAAGATCTCGCTCCAGCCGAGCCCGAGCGGCGAGGTAGGCGTTGCGGGTGCCCTCTTTCACGCCGAGAGAGGAGAGGTAGACGAAGCGTGCCTGCGGGGCGGCACCGCGGCACGCGTCGAGCAAGAGCTTCGAGAGCCCGTAGTCGATTCGCTCGTATCCAGCCTTGGTGTCCATGCCCTCGCTCGCCGCCCGTCGGCGCGTGGTCCCCAACAACGCGAAGACGACCGTGGGCTGAAGCGCGGCGATCGTCTCCGTCATGGCTTCGAGCTCCCAGGCGGTCGTGTCCACGCTCGCTCCGAGGCCCTCGAAGCGCTCCGTCCACCGCGGCAACGCCGACGAATCTGGCCGAACGTGGGCGGTCGTCTGCAAGCCGCGGGTCCGCAGCTCAGACACCACCGCTTGCCCCGTGTACCCGGTCGCGCCTGCGACGAACATCCGCTCACTCATGCGGCCAACGTAGCACTGCTACGCTTCGCATCGTGTCCACCGTGGCCCCTGCGCGCTCCCTGCTCGACACGTACGACGGGTTCCTCCTCGACGCGTATGGGGTCCTCGTCGATGGTGACGGTCCCCTGCCCCATGCCGCGGCGTTCGTGCAAGCGCTCGCAGAGTCGGGCAAGGCGAAGCTGTTGCTCAGCAACGACGCTTCCCGGACTCAGGAGCAGATTCACGATCGACTGCAAGGCTTCGGCATCGGACTCGGCCACGATGAGATTCTGAGCAGCGGTATGATGATTGAGCCCTGGGTCCGCCGCCACGGATTGACCGGCGCGCCGAGCATCGTGCTCGGACCCGAGGGATCCAAGCGACTCGCGGCCGAAGCTGGCCTGCGCGAGGTCCCGTCGTCGGAGACCGACGCTCGCGTGCTGTTGGTCTGCGATGAGGCCGGGTTCAGCTTCGTCGAGACGCTCGAAGCTGTCCTGAGCACCCTCATCAAGCGGATCGGATCGGGACAACCGACCGCGCTCGTGCTCCCCAACCCCGACGTCCTGTACCCCAAGGCGGGAGGTGCGGTGGGCATCACCGCGGGCGCAGCCGCCTGCGTGATCGAACGCGGCCTCCAAGCTCGCTTCGGAGCCGACGCGCCCACCTTCGAACGACTGGGGAAACCGCACGCGCCGATCTTCGAGGCGGCGACTCAACAGGTCGAGGGCCGCCTCGTGATGATCGGCGATCAGCTGGAGACGGATGTCGCGGGGGCCCTCGCAGCGGGGCTGGATGTCGCCCTGATCGAGACCGGCGTCGGCCGCCGTCCAGCTGTGGATGCGCCCCTGCAGCCGACCTGGGTGCTCGAATCGCTGAGACTGTAGCGTGGCGCTCAGTCGGACAGATTCTCCCGCACCCGGCCAGCAACCGTTGCGATCCGGCGGATCTCAGGCCGCGAGAACCCCTCGAACGCCTGGTCGAGCATCGTGTTCGAGACCGCGATGAAGCTTGGCAGCGTGCGGTAGGCCTTCGCCGTCGGCCGGACGAGCATCGCGCGAGCATCGGTAGGATCGGGGTCGCGGGCGACCCACCCCTGCTGCTCCAACGCCTTGAGGAACCGGCCGACCGTGACCTGCGAAAGCTCCATGCGCTCGGCCAACGCGCGCGCCTGGAGCGGCTCCTTGGCCGCGAACAGGATCATGAGAGCGTTGGCCTGCGGCGGCGTCACGTCGTGGAGCCCGTGCGCATCGAAGAGCGCCGCCACGCGTCGTTCGAGCCGCCGTCCAATCGCCACGAACGTCAGGTACGCCTCGGATTGGACCCGGCGAAGCTCCAGCGTGTCCGGTTCGACGCCCGCCTCGGCGGCGACAGTGGCTGCGGCAACGCCTACGGTCGGCTGCGATGGTGCAGTGGGGGGCTTCGACGGCATTGCGCCCGAATACTAAGCATGCTTAGTATCTATTCGCCAGCCCTCGACGGGCGGCAGGAGTGCACCGTGCCCGACGCCTATGTATTTGATGCCGTCCGCAGCCCTCGAGGACGCGGAAAGAAGAGCGGAAGCTTGTACGCGACCCGCCCGATCGACCTTCTGGCGCAGTCGCTTCGCGCCCTGAGTTCCCGAAATGAACTCGACACCTCTTTGGTGGATGACGTCGTCATCGGGTGTGTGACCCAGACCGGAGATCAGGGCGCCTGCATCGCTCGGTTCGCAGCGCTGGAGGCCGGCTGGGACCTCGACGCCCCCGGCGTGACGCTCAACCGGTTTTGCGGCTCTGGACTTCAGGCCGTCAACGATGCGGCCGCGATGGTCGCCTCCGGTTTCTACGACTGCGTGGTGGCCGGCGGCGTGGAGAGCATGTCCCGCGTGGCAATGGGCAGCGACGGCGGCGCGATCTTCGATCCGAGCACGTTGTGGAACGTCGGGTCGGTCCCGCAGGGCATCAGCGCCGACCTCCTGGCGACGCTCGGCGGCATCACCCGGGAAGACTGCGACACGTTCGCCGCGCAGAGTCAGCAGCGGGCCGCGGACGCGATCGAGGCGGGACGGTTCTCCCGAAGCCTCGTCCCAGTGACCGACCGCCTCGGTCTCCCGGTCCTCGAAGCCGACGAGCACCCCCGTCCGGGGACGACGGTCGAGACGCTGTCCGAGTTGGGTGCGTCCTTCGAGACGATGGGCCGCCAGTTCGGCCTCGATGCGCTGACCAAGGAACGCTATCCCCAGGTTGAGCGCATCCAGCATGTGCACCACGCCGGCAACAGCTCCGGCATCGTCGACGGTGCCGCGGCGGTCCTGGTGGCCACCGAGGAGGCCGGCAAGTCAATGGGTCTCACGCCGCGCGCCAAGATCCGCTCCGTCGCGGTTGTCGGCACCGATCCGATCCTGATGTTGTCGGGGCCCATGCCGGCCACCCGCAAGGCGTTGCGCAAAGCAGGCATGCAGGCCAGCGACGTCGATCTCTGGGAGGTCAACGAAGCGTTCGCCGCCGTGCCACTGGCGTTCATCAACGAACTCGAGGTCGACCCGGGCACCGTGAACGTCAACGGAGGCGCCATCGCGTTGGGGCACCCCCTGGGTGCGACCGGAGCCATGCTCCTGGGAACGGTCCTCGACGCCCTCGAAGACCACGACAAGCAAGTCGGTGCGGTCACGCTGTGCATCGGCGGCGGCATGGGCATCGCCACCATTCTCGAACGCGTCTGAACCCGGAGCCATCGCGATGAACGCAGCCACCACCACCGAAAACCAGACCGTCCGCCTCCAGTTCGACGCGCAGACCCACGTCGCCACGCTTACCCTGGCGATGCCCAAGGTCAACCGCATCGACGCGGCCTTCGGCGTCGGCCTCGGGCAAGCGCTCGACTGGGCCGCCGCGCAGGAGGGACTCCGCGGCATCATCATCGACACCGCACACCGCGATTTCTGCGTGGGCGCGGACTTGGACACGCTGTTTCCCGAGCGCGACCCCCAGGCGCTGCTCGAGCGGGTCGGACATCTCGCCGGCCTGTACCGACGGCTCGAGACCATGAGCGTGCCGGTCGTCGCCTCGCTGACCGGGTCGGCGTTGGGCGGCGGCTACGAGCTGGCCCTGGCCTGCCACCACCGCATCGCGCTGGACGACGCGCGGGTTCAAGTCGGGCTTCCCGAGGTCACCCTCGGGGTGCTTCCCGGAGCCGGCGGGACCCAGCGACTCCCCCGATTGATCGGGATCCAGGCGGCGCTCGACATCATCTTACAGGGCAAGATCCTGCGAGCGCCCAAGGCCAAGGCCGCAGGGTTGGTCGACGCGTTGGCAGCCGACCCCGACTCGCTTCGCCAGGCCGCCCTCGACTTCATCGCGGCCAACCCAGGTGCGGCGCAACCGTGGGACCGCAAGGGGCGGATGCCAGGTCCGCGCGCAGGCTCGGGTGACGCTCGCAACTTGTTCATGGCCGCGTGCGGCATGATCGAGAAGAAGACTGCAGGCGCCTACGAAGCCCCGCGCGTCGCGCTCGCGACGGTACAAGAGGGTCTCGCGATCGACTTCGATCGGGCGCTCGAGGTCGAGGCACGAGCCTTCGTCCAGCTGGCCATCTCCGACCAGGCCAAGGACATGATGCGCACGCTCTGGTACCACCGCAACGCGGCCAAGAAACACGAAGGCCTGCCGCACACCGACTCCGCCGGCATCAAGAAGGTGTCGATCCTCGGGGCCGGCATGATGGGGGCCGGCTTGGCGTTCGTCTGCGCCAAGGCCGGCTACGACGTCGTCCTGCGCGACATCAATGAAGCAACGCTGCAGACCGCGAACGCCCACTGCATCGCTCAAGCCGCGAAGCTTCGGCACTTGAGCGACGAGGATCGCCGCACGCTGCTCGCCCGTATCCAGACCACCCTGGAGCTCGAGCCGATGCGCGGCTCCGACCTCATCATCGAAGCGGTGTTCGAGAACCTCGACCTCAAACACCGCGTGACCCAGGAGGCAGAGCCCATGCTGGCACCCGATGGGATCTGGGCGTCGAATACCAGCGCGCTGCCGATTGGGGATCTGGCCAAGGTCAGCGGCAACGCAAAGAACTTCATCGGGCTGCACTTCTTCTCCCCGGTCGAGAAGATGGAGTTGCTCGAGGTCATCGTGGGAGACCAAACGTCTGAGTCCACCACGGCCCGGGCGCTCGCGTTCACCAAGAGCATCGGCAAGCTCCCGATCGTGGTCGGTGACGGCTACGGTTTCTACACGACCCGCGTGTTCTCGGCGTACATCCTCGAGGGCGCGCAACTCGTGGCCGAGGGTCACGATCCCGTCCTGGTGGAGTGGGCGGGCCGCAGTGCGGGCATGGTCGTGCCGCCGCTGCAGGTCTTCGACGAGGTCACCCTCTCCCTGGGCGCGAAGGCGTTCACGATGGGGCGCAAGTACGGACGGAATCTGGATCTTCCCGGCGTCTCGATGGTGGAGGCCCTCGTCGCGGACGGGCGGACCGGGAAGGCTGCCGGCGCCGGGTTCTACGAGTACAAAGACGGCCGGCGCCGCGGGCTCTGGGCCGGCTTGAAGGCCCATGCCCAGGGCACGCCCAACGACAGCTCGGTCGAGCTTCTGCGCGATCGTCTGCTCGGCATTCAAGCCCTCGAAGCCGCCCGCACCGTCGCCGACGGCGTCATCCAGCGTCGCCGAGATGCTGAGGTCGGCGCGATTTTTGGGGTTGGGTTTGCCCCCGGAACCGGCGGTCCACTCTCGTACATCGACCGCATGGGGCTCAGCGCGTTCGTGGCCCAAATGGATGCGTTCGCGGACCGGTATGGCGAGCGATATGCCGTGCCCGATACGCTTCGGAAGATGGCGGAGTCCGGGGACACCTTCTTCGAAGCTGTGTAGCCGGCGGGGCCGCCCGAGCTGGGGCCAGCCGACACCCACCCATCACAAAAAAACGAGCGTCGCCGGAGTTCCGGTGACGCTCGTTTCGTGGGCCCTACCGATGGGCTAGAGGTCTTGCGGCCAGACGTACTCGCTCATGTCGAGGACCGCGGCGTTGATGGGGTCCTCAGCGAACCATTGCTGGTGGATGGCGTCGACGAACGTCCACAGCTCCTCGTCCTTCCGGTCGATCAGCTGGAACCCGGTGTCATCGAATTCCGCTCGCCACATCTGCGCCCAATCGTCTGCCGATTCGACCGCGGCCAGCGAGGCCACGAGTGCTGGCACAGCCTCCAGCTTCACGTTGATGAACAACTGAGGCCGGGCCCCCACGACGCTGCGGGCGAAGGACAGCGAGTCTTCTTCGGGGACTCGGGTGAGGCCTTCGAAGTACACGCGGTCGTGCGAGAGGTAGATGCGGTTGGCCAGCATCGTGTAGATCCACGTGCTGTCGCCGTTGTGCACCCTGATCAGGGTCGCTTCGGGCACATACTCCCAGCCGGGGTTCTGATAGCCGGTCAGCACGTTGAAAGCGGCGTCCACGTCCTCGCGGCTGCGCATCTCGTCGGGCGCATCGCCACCGTGTGCCTCGTTGAGTGGGTCGTCTTCGAGGGCGGCGCCCCCGATGTGCTCGCGAACCTGCTGGGCGACGTCGGCCACGTGCGCGTCGATGCGCTCGTCCACCGTCTCGAACTCGTCGACGTCGTATTCGACCGAGGTGCCATAGGCGAGGCAGTCATCGCCAACGATGTCCTCGAGTTCACCGCTGCAGCTCCCGTAGTCGGGCAGCAGCACATCGTTCCACGCGCCCCAGCCTCGGGTCTTGTGCTCGCGCATCTCTTCGCGCACGTCCGGCGGGAGCATGGTGAGGAACATGTCTTCGCCCTCGGAGCGCACCTTGCTCATCAGTCCCCAGGTCTCGAGCTTGTGCCCGACGCCGGCCCAGGTTTCGAACTCCACCACGAGGTTGTAGTAGAGCCGCTCGAAGTTCGAGTAGCCCAGGACCCAGACGGTTTCGGGCTGGCCGTACTGCGGGCCTGTAGTGACGGTGGATGTGGTGCCGTGGCGAGCCACGGTGATCCATGCGTCGGGGTTGGTGCCCCCATCGCCGTCCCAGAGGTCCTCGACGGCAAGTCCGTCGGGGCGGTGCTGTTGCAGGTAGCGCCGGTACGCGCGGATGTAGTCGATCTCGCGCAGCGTGTCCGACTCGTGCGGGTTGAGGTGGAACCAGGAGCTCTCGCCGAGCAGCGGACCGTGGGTGTCTTCGCCGGCCACCTCTTCGAGGGCCGAAGGATCGGAGTCGGGGTCGAGGAACCAGACCCAGAAGCGGTCTCGAATCGCGAACGTGGCACCCGAGCCGATGCAGACCGAACCGCGAACCATCGCGTCGATCATCTCGCGCGAGTTCTCCATCATGAACCGGTACCGGACGTTGGACGGAATCGCGGCGAAGTAGGCGAACGGGTTGTCGCTGTTGGGACGAACCTCGTCGTGGTCGAGCAACTCCCAGTCACCGTCGTACATCGCGGCCTGCCACTTGGCGAGGTCGTCCGGTCCGATCTCCCAGACGATGTGCTGCTTGGCCGCGAGCACCTCGGTCATCTTCGAGAGGCGGTAGTAGATCGGGCCGTCATCATCGGGCGTATCGTTGATCAGCTCGGTGTTGATCTGGTCGATCGGGCCGGTGCGGGTTCGGGAGCGCACGATCCGGTAGAACTCCCCTGAGCTGCGCTCAAGGTGCAGGTGCGCGTAGAACATGTGCTCATACAGGTAGCGACTGATGAGCTGGTCCCGCTCGTCCGGGTCGGCGGGGTTGAAGAAGTTCTCCCACTCTTCCACCGCTGCCGCGTTGGCCGGTGTGCCGAGGCCGCGCTGCGCCTCGTCGGTCAGCGGAGCTGCGCCAGCATCGAGCCACTCCAACATGGTGTTGGTTCTGTCTCTTATACACATCTGACGCTGCCGACGAGCGATCTAGTGT
>CAJXVA010000320.1 GCA_913061055.1 uncultured Pseudomonadota bacterium | reverse complement strand
TAGAGAGGTCTCGTGGGCTCGGAGATGTGTATAAGAGACAGTCCTGACGCTGGCCGGTCTCGCGGCGCTCGGTCTGACCTCGTGCGGGCAAGCCCCCACGTTGCCCGTGTACGGCTACGAGATCGACGAGTTCGCGTGCCAAGACGGCGAGGACAACGACTTCGACGGGTTGATCGACTGCCGAGATCCCGAGTGCCTGGTGTTCTCTGTCTTGTGCGGCGAGGTCGTTCCCGACGATGACATCGTCCAGCCGGAGGATTCCTTCGAAGATTGCTTCGACCGCATCGACAACGACCACAACGGCCAGTTCGACTGCGGCGACCGCAAGTGCCAGAACATCGCCGAGACCTGCTGCCTGCGCGAGTTCACCAACGAGCTGTGTAGCGACGGCCTCGACAACGATCAGAACGGGTTCGCCGACTGCGAAGACTTCGGGTGTCGCAACGCCAAGTTCGTCACCGTCTGCGCCGAGAACACCCCGGAGCGCTGCTCAGACGGCATCGACAACAACAACAACGCTCGTTTCGGCGACGGGATCGACTGCGCCGACGAGGACTGTTTCGGTATCGGGCAGTGCGCCGAGCCGGGCAACTGCGACGACGGCATCGACAACGACCAGAACGGCCTCACGGACTGCGAAGACCTCGCGGGCTGTTTCGCGGACCCCGTTTGTGGCAACGAGCCCGAGCCCGAGGACACACTCGAGAAGTGCTCGGATGGCGTCGACAACGACGGCAACATGTTCACCGACTGCGGCGACTTCAGCTGCTCGATGAACCCGAACCAGCAGGTCGTGCTGTTTTGTCGTGAGAGCGCCGAAGACACGGTCGAGAAGTGCACGGATGGCGAAGACAACGATGGCAACGGCTTCGCTGATTGCAACGACTTCAGCTGTTCGATGAGCGACAACCAAGCGGTCGTCGAAGCTTGCGCTCAATTCGAAGAGACCAGCCTCGAGGAGTGCACCGACGGCGAAGACAACGACGGCGATGGGTTTATCGACTGCGCCGATTTCAGCTGTCAGGACGCCATGGACGGCGCTTCGATGGAAGCCGTCGAGTTTTGCTCCGAAGCTCTCGAGAACACGTTCGAGCGATGCACCGACGGCGAGGACAACGACGGCAACGGCTTCGTCGACTGTGCCGACTTCAGCTGCGCTCAGGCGGACGATCCACTCGTCGTCCTGGCCTGCAAAGAGAGCGGGACGAACGCTTTCGACATGAACTTCGATGGGTTCATCGACTCGCAGGACGACCCTGGCGGCGCCCAAACGGCGATGGCGAACGAGTTCTGCAGCAACGGCCAAGACGAAGACCTCGACGGTTTCATCGACTGTGAGGACTTCGACTGTGCGTACGACCCCCTGGTCACCGTCTGTAACGACGGCCCCCGCGTCTGCGAATGGATGGGCCCGATCGGCTCGCCCGCAGATGAACCCGAATCCGAAACCGACACCGAGTAATCCGATGACGCTCTGCTCTTCCACCAACCTGCTGCGCCTACTCGGGCCGGTTGCATTCGTCTTCACCTTCCTCACGGGAGTGACCGCCAGCGCGGCACCCGATGGGGATGCGTCCACCGCGGCTCCGGAGAAAACCTCCAAGGAGACCGTCTGCGACGACAACATCGACAACGACGGCGACCTCGTCTTCGACTGCGGTGACAACGACTGCAAGAAGGACCCGGCCTGCGCCTCCGACGGCGAGCCCGAAAACACGCCCGAGCGTTGCGAAGACTGGATCGACAACGACGCCGACGGCTACGTCGACTGCGATGACGACGACTGCAACGGCAGCACCGCTTGCTACGGCTCGTGGGACACCGAGATGGCCGGCGGCGCAGTGCCGACATCGGGACCTGCGGGTACAACTGGCGGCACCGTGGGCGGAACCACGGGCGGAGTCGTCACTGGAGCCCCCACGGTCGTCGCCGAAGACGACAACTTCGGCGAGAACTCCAACGTCCTTTGCTCCGACGGTATCGACAACGACAACGACGGTCGCATCGACTGCGAAGACATCGGCTGTCGGCTCGACACCCAGGTCACGATCTGCCAGCCCTCCGGCGACTTCCGCCTGTCGCTGGTTGGCCGTATCGAAGCCCTCGGCTACGACTTCCAAGAAGAGCAGTTCAACACCGAGTTCGAGAGCCTCCAGCTCCGGGTGCTCGGCCAGATGCCGTTCATCCAGAACTCGTTCTTCCTGATCAGCTCCCGCGTCGAGAAGACCCCTCGTGTCACCTTCGCGCTCTTCCAGGTTCCGATTGGCAAGAAGGGCCACTACTTCAACATCAACAGTGGTGGTGGCGGTCTCGCGCTCGAGCCGGTTCGTTCGGTTCACAAGCGGCTGCTCGTCGACCAGGCGTTCTACCTCTACAACGCGTTCGAGCAGGGCAACGGGGCCGCGCTCGAGTTCGGTGGGCCGATCGACAGCAAGAGCCGGTTCCTGTACCGCGCCTTCGCGGCCGGCGGATCGGGCCGCTTCAACGGCAACCTTGGCGGCACGTTCTTCCCCGACGGCAACACGCGCTACACCTGGTCGGTCGGTGGTCAGATCTGGTCGAACATCATCGGGTACTACAACCGGTGGGACACCCCGTTCCTGTACACCAAGTCGCCCATGACGCTCGCCCTGGTCGGGGGTGTGAAGTACGACCAGCGCACGCAGGAGCGCTACCCCGCCTGGAACGCCCAGACGATCTTCCGCTACTGGCGCTTCCACCTGCAGGGCGAGTACTACGGCAAGCGCGAGCTGGAGTTCCGCAACTTCCAGAACGCCTACAACGTCCAGTTGGGCTTCCTCGCCTGGGAGAAGCGCATCCTGCTTGCGGGTGACTTCGGCCAGTACCTGGCCACCGACTTCGAGTCGCCCCCCGAAGACATCCAAAACAGCCTGCGGCGTCAGCTGCAGTCCACGCAGTGGCGCACCGCAGCCCACGTATACCTGTGGCGCAACGTGTTCTTCGCATCGGCCGTCTATCAGAACCGCCGCGAAGAGACCGCGTTTGCCGAGGGCACGTTCGCCGACTCGCAAGAGGCTCGGCTTCTGTTCACCTACCGCTGGTAGCTACATGCTGCACAAAAGCGCGACGCCCTCTCCGGTCGTCGCGCTTTTTTTGTGGTTGCCCACCGCCGGGATCCGGCGGAGCTATTCGCAAACGATGGCGAAGGACTCCGCCGCAAGCTCGGCGGGGTCGACCAACTCGAGGTAGTTATTCGCAGCGAACCCCATCCGGCTGGTCTCAACATCGAAGGGGATGCCCGTCGTGACGAGTTCCTCGACCAAGACGCCGTCGGCGTCGAAGACGGCGAACGTGATCTCGGCGCCGTCGACCACTCCCTGCAACGAGCCCCCCGGGGGGAAGGTCGTCGGTTGCTGGAGCAGGACCTCCACCGTGCCCTGGATGTTGGATGTGATCCGATACTCCAACCCGGATGGTGGGTTGTTGAGGCTCAGCGTCACATCATTGCCCGGGGCCGCGCCCTCGAAGACGAGGTTGAATTGGGTCCCGCCGATGGTCGGCGCGGCGACGGGCTGCACGGAGAACGAGACGACCTGTTGTCCGACGACCCCCAGAGCGCTCCACGGGATCATGCGACGAGGGTAGACATCGTTGGCCGCCGTGCTGAGCGTGATCACCGTGGCTCCGCCGAGCTGCTCGATGTTGGACCCGTGTTCACTCTCCCAAACCGGGTCCACAACGTTGCCATCGAATGGATCGATGAACTCCGGACAGAGCTCCATGTTCACGTCCGAGGTCGTGCTCGTCTCCGATGGACCCTCGGAGGTACTCGACGACCCACTGCTGGATCCAGAGGTTCCAAGCCCCGTCGAGCTGGACGATGTTCGGCCGGTGGAGAAGGTCCCCACAGTGTCGACTCCCGTGGAACCCACCTCCGTGGAACCCACCTCCGTGGTCTCCACCGGACCCTCGGTCGCCCCGCCTCCCGAGCTTCCGCTGCTCGTCCCCGATGTTGCCCCCGAACTCGCCGGCTCGGAGAAACAGCCAGCCCCAGTGGCAACGAGCAACAGGGTCCCCATCGCGAATCGTTTCGTACGCATCGGCATCACTCGGCGGTGTTGTACCTCAGGTTGACGCCCCGACTCGCGCGACTCGCCCCATTCCATGCATCGCGAGTCGCAGTCGAACGGCGGTCTAGGCCCCGGCCCGAATCACCACCCGGGTGCCGGGCTGCTCGTCCGTCGCATACACCTCGCGCCATCCCGGCGCGGCGTGGGGGCCCATCCAGCCGTAGATGCGCTGTGCGTCGGCCGGAGCGAGGTTGATGCACCCGTGGGAACGGACGCGGCCGAAGCCGGAGTGCCAGTACGCGGTGTGCAGCGCGTAGCTGTCCTTGAAGTAGGCGGTCCATGGCACCTTGTCGACGGCGTACGTCTCTTTGGCGCCTTGGCGACTGTTCATCGTCCGCATCGAAACCTTGCGTTCGATCCGGAACTCGCCCACAGGTGTCTCGTACCGAGCTTTACCCGTGGAGACCAGAGTCGCGTAGACCGGGGTCTCCCCGCGGTAGGCCACCAGGGTCTGCTCCTGCAGGTTGACGTCGAGCCAAAGCTCATCGGGTTGGAGGTCGGTCGGCGGCTCGGCGGGAAGTGCAACCCGCATGTCCTTGCGGGCCACCCAGCCCTTGCCGGGAACCTCGACGAAGTTTGCATCGGTCCCCAAGTCCGGCTCGGTCAGCGCCGTGTGGGCCGGCAGGCGGCCGGTGGTTCGAGCACGCTTCGAAGGCTTGGAGCGAACGGGTACGGAGCGGCGCTCACCCGGGAGCGTCCACGCGATCGGCAGGCTCACATCTTCGTCCAGCGCAACGCCCTCGAACCGCGACCCTCGCAGGCGGCGAACATCCCGGCGTGAGATCAAGCCGTGCCGGGTTCGCCAGTACGTTTCGCCCTCGATCTTCACCGACCCGCGGCGCTCGACGGTGAGCGAGACCGCCGGCGGCGAACTGACGCCCGCACGCACGGCATCCGCGTCCGCGTACACTTTTCCGCTGCTCCGGACTCGCCCGTATACGGTGGGCAGTGTCGCGGCGCCGCGCATGACCGGCTGCACCAGCGCGCGCGGCTCGGCCTCCACCACGTCCATGGCGACGCAGGCGAAGCCGCGCGGCTGCACCGGAACCCAGCCGCCCTTGCAGCCAGGCGCGTCGATGGGTTCGTGTCGTGGCAGGCGGGTCCCCACAGCAAGGACACCCAACGCGACCGCCTCGGTATCCGGGGCGACACGAATGATGGACGGGGCGCGCAGGATGTACGAACCCTCCGGCACGTCCTCCACCACGATGACTTCCTCGTCCTCGACGCCCCGCGACACCTCCCGGGGGGCGCGCCGGGTCGGTGCCCGCTCGAACGCCATGTCTGGGACCACTGGATTCCGCGCCTCCTCGGAGGCGGCCTCGGTCGGTGCGGGTCGATGCGAGCAGGAGGCAAGCGTCGCGAGCAGGAGCGAGAGGGTCCGATGCGCGTTCACGGGAGGTAGGTAAAGCACCGACCGTGCCCGAGGGAACGTCACGGAGTTTCACGGACTTGCGCGGGGTCCCCGGATCCCGATTGCCCGACTTGAGCAACCCGCTGCTCAGCTTGCGCAACGTGAAATGCGCAGCAGAACCGCGTTGTTATCCTCCTGCCATGTCGGCCCTCGCACAGCTGATCAAGTCGGCGGGGGTTCCGGTCAGCCGCACTCCGCAGCGGCTACGGGATCTCCCAGTCACCCTCGCCAAAGAGCGCCGCATCGAGCTCGAGACAGTCCTGCACCTGCGCGATGGATTTCGGGCCCTCGACGGGGCGCTGCTCATTCGGCCCTCGGTGAGCGTCGCAACGACCGCCGGTGTCCAAGCCTGGAACCGCCTCACCGGGTGGCGCAAGCCGTACGCAAAGTCGAGCGAGCTGCTGTTCTTCGCGGACGACATTTTCGGCCGCGGGTTCGCGATGTACCGCGACGCGATCGTGCGATTCGACCCCGAGCGCGGCACGTACGAGCACTACGCGTTCAAACTCGAGGCGTGGGCCTCTCGTGTCCTCGAAGAGAAGGACTCTCTCGGCGTGCCGGAACTGACCGCGTGGCGCGAGGGGGGCGGGGACGATCTGGTCACGACCGACAAGCTGCAACCCTCGCTCCCGCGGGTCGTCGCGCTTGGCGAGTCCGTGGACTACGTCAAGCGCACCGACGAGGATCTGATGCGCCGCTACGCACGACTGTTTCGAGAGCTCGAAGCGGCTGACGGGATCGCGGCGGGCCTGGACCTCGACTGGTGGATGTCGGCCGAGCCCAGCTACGAGCCATCTCTGCCCGAGCCGGAGCCCGAGCCTGAGCCCGAACCCACCACGACTTGATCCCTGCGCTCACCCTTCGAAGCCGAGCGGCAGCATCCGGAGCGCACCGAGCGTGACCATCGCCGCATCGAGGATCTCCTGCGGGGTGCTCGGTGCGAACCACGCCTGCTCCGGTCGAGCGAGAATCATGGCCGCCGAAGTGGATCGTTTGAGCCGGACCTGGGCAACGGGCTCGGGGATCTGTCGCCGAACTCGGCCCCAGACGTCGCGCCACATCAACACCTCGACTTCGAGACCGCCGCCCTCCACCTCCCGGTGTTTGGGCGTGAGTGTTCCACCGAGGTTGGTCGCGAGCGAGCCCTTCATCGTGAAACTCCAGCTGCTGGTACCGCTCTCGAATGTGCAATCGATCTGCACCATGTCGTGGAATTCCTCGGTGACCGCCGCGTAGTCTTGACGCCCCGTCGGTTCTCGCAGCGCCTGGCATGCGCCGGTCCACCGACGGTCCTGGACCTGCATCGCCAGCTGGAGATCGAGTCGTTCGGCGGGCCGGCTCAAACCGTCGGGGGACAGGCCGGTGCTTGCGTTGGGCGCCGGAGTTCGGTCGAGGTTCGTCCGCTCGAACGTGTAGTCGCCCAGCACAAAACCGCCCCGCGAGCCCGAACTTCGCTCGATCATCGTGCCCTCCGACAAGAGCACCGGGTCCACGACCTTGGCGGCCGCCTTGTGGGCACAACCAGCGAGGATGGCTACGATCACGAGCAAGAGGCGTCGCATCGGCGCGGAGCATACGTTCCGCACGAGATTTGTGGGGCGCGCCGTGCCTGCGACATACTCGGGGAATGACGCGTTTTGCCTTGGGATGTGCAGCACTGTTGCTTCTTGGCGCCTGTGACGGCGATGAGGAGGGTTCAGACTCCTCTGGAAGTACCGGTGTGGCCTCGACCACAACGGTGGGGACCTCCAGTGGCGGTTCAACCGGCGGCCCGGGCACCACCAGTGGGAGCAGCTCCGGCGGCGCCGAAGAGAGCAGCTCCGGCGGTGCTGAAGGAAGCAGCTCCAGTGGCGGCGCAGAGGGGAGCAGCTCGACCGGCAACCCCAACGCCTGCGACCCACCGGTCATCGGCGAGTACAACTCGTGCGTCGGCAAGGACGGCGGCACGGACAACACACTGTGCAACTACATGGGCAGTGGCGCGTCCGTCGGAACCGTTGGTTGCCTCAACGGGCCGACCGAGGGCTCGAACGTCTGCATGATTCGCGACTGCGTCGACGACTGCGATTGCTTCAACCCACCGGCGACCGGCGACGCACCATCCGTGTGCCGCGAGACGCTCAAAGGGGGCGGCACGGCGTGCGTGCTCGCGTGCGATGAAGGGCAGACCTGCCCCGACGGCATGACGTGTGACGGCGGGCTCTGCTTTCACATCCCGGCGTAGGCGGCGGTAGGCCAGCGACTGACGCCACCGGGCGGTGGGCGACAAGGGAGGCGGGGCGCAGAGTCTTGGTCCGGACGTGAGGGCAGTGCAGGGAGATGGTCCTCGAGGGCACGCGATTCGCAAGCGAATCGCTTGGCCTATTTCTTCTTCTTGCCCTTCTTCTTTTTCTTCTTCTTGCCCTTCTTATTTTTCTTCTTCGCGTCGGGCGTTGGCACGGGCGGCTTGTTGTCCGGCTTCGTGTCTGGCTTCGTGTCTGGCTTCGTGTCTGGCTTCGTGTCTGGCTTCGTATCCGGCTTCGTATCCGGCTTCACGGGGACCTCGTCGGGCTCGGTTTCTTCGCCCGCGATGAACTTGGACGTGCCGGTCTTCTTCCCGGTGTCGTCGAAGAACGTCCACTTGCCGTGCTTCTTGTCGTCCTTGTACTTGCCCTTGGACTCGAGGTTGCCGTTCTTGTGGAAGGTCTCGGCCAAGCCCTCTCGCTTGCCGTCGCTGTAGTTCTCGATGTAGCGACGCTCTCCGCCGGGGTGCCAACCCAGCCACTCACCTTGTTTCTGACCGCGCTTGAAGTCGCCCTCTTCGTTCTTCTGACCCGCGCCGTACCAGTAGGTCCACGCGCCCTGCTTGCGGTTGTCCCAGTACTCGCCTTCGACCCGCTTCTGGGCGTTCTGCCAGTAGCCCAGGAACTCGCCCTCGCGACGGTCTTCTCGGTACGTCACCTCCTCGCGGAGGTCGCCGTCTTCGTAGTAGGTGCTCCACTTGCCGGTCTTCTGGCCCTCGTCGTAGGAGCCGGTGAGCTCGAGCTGCGCGGGGTCCTCCGTCTTGGCCTCGAACCACTTGTTGTACGGGCCCTGGCGCTCGCCGCCCTTGGTCTCGCACCACTGCTCGAGCCCCTTGGGCGGAGCGGCACCGCCGGCGACCAGCTCCTCGCCGCAAATCGTGTCGCTGGGCTCGAGGACGCCGTCCTTCCAGACCTCCTCGGTCAGCGGCGCCTCCTTGTCGTCAAAGGTCCGCCACGTCCCGTCTTTGCGACCCTCTTTGTAGGAACCCTCCTCGGCCTTCTTGCCGCCGGGGTGGAAGCGAACGAAGGTTCCGGTCTCGACGTCGTCCTTGAACTCTGACTGGGTCTGCGGAGTCCCGTCAGCGAAGAACGTCTTGGAAGTGCCCTGACGCTTGCCATCGCGGAATTGAGCCTCGGACGTCTTCTTGCCGTCCTCACCGTAGTGGGTCCAGGAGCCGGACTTCTTGTCGTCTGCGTACTCCCCCTGGTCTGCTTTTTCACCGTTCTCGTGCCACGTCGTCCACGCTCCGTGGCGCTTGCCATCACGGTAGTCGCCCTCGCGCCACTTCTGTTCGGTGCCGTCGTGCCAGCGGATGAACCGACCGTGCCGCACCCCCACGCCGTCTCCCTCGGCAGGTTTCTCGCACCAAGCCTCGTGACCACCGGGCGGAGCCGCGCCTTGCGGCACCGTCCCGTCCGAACACGGGAGTCCAGCGATCTCCGTGGGCGCCTCCGGAGGAACATCCACCTTGGCTTCGACGACCGGTTCAGGATCCTCTTCGGCCTCCTTCG
Organism: uncultured Pseudomonadota bacterium; assembly: GCA_913061055.1. Classification (GTDB taxonomy): domain Bacteria; phylum Myxococcota_A; class Polyangia; order Nannocystales; family Nannocystaceae; genus CAJXVA01. The sequence goes on along the minus strand of CAJXVA010000320.1, from coordinate 2,043 downwards.
TCTCGTCTTCCTTCTTCTCCTCAGGCTCCGGCTTGGCCTCTTCGACCTTCTCGTCCGACGAGCCTCCGAGGAGGTCGTCACAACCGGTGGTCGCGAAGAGCGACAGCGCGGCAAGCAGGGAACGCGAGATCCTGGCGAGATGCATGACGCCACGACCGTTGCATACAAAAGCCCCCTAGGGCATCCACATGCAGAGGAAATCGTTGAAGCAGACCATGCTGTCGGGGCACGTCGCTCCACCGGAGCAACTCAGGAAGCAGGCGTTCCCGCCCCCTTCAACGACCGTGCCGCACGAAACGGTCGCATCCCCGGTCGCCGGAGCAGCCGGACAATCGCAGTCCGTTTCGCAGCCTTGTGGCGCACAGACGCCGACGGTCGGCGCCATCGTGTCATCCTGAAGGCATGTCGCGGACAGGTTGTTGCACACGCCGTTGCCCTCGGTGAGGCAGTCGCCGTACGTCCCCTCTGGCGGAGGGTCGTCGCAGATCAGGTCCGGCCACATGCACACCTGGTTGCCGATGCAGTCCATTCCGTCGGGGCACGTCGCTCCGCCGGAGCACTCGAGGATGCAGGCGGTCCCACCTCCGGACAAGATGTCCGCGCAGACGGACTCGGCCGTCCCGGTGTCGGGCGCTGCAGGACAGTCACAGTCCTCCAAGCACTCGAGCGCCGCGCAGGCACCGTGCGTCGGGCTCATCACGTCGTCGAGGAGGCAGGTAGAGTTGGGCTCATCGCAAACCCCGTTGCCCGAGTTGAAGCAGTCGTCATAGTCGGTGGGAGGCTGGTCGCACGGGTCCCCGGTCGACGAGCTGGAACTCGACGAGCTGGAACTCGACGAACTCGAGCTGGAACTCGACGAGCTGGAACTCGACGAGCTGGAACTCGACGATGTCGACTCATCGACGACACCCGTGGTTGTCTCGTCGACCACGCCGGTGGTCGTCTCATCGTCGGTGGTCGAACTCGAATCCACGCGGCCCGTCGCCGCGGTGCTGGACGATGTCGAGTCCGTCGTCGAGCCACCGCTGGCGCTGATGCTGGCTCCACTGATCCCGGTCGTCCGCGGACCAGAGGTGGTGGCATCAGGAGCTCCGCTGGAGCTGCCCTCCATCGCCCCCATCGTGGCGCTGGAGAACGGATTGATCACCTCGGAGCCACAACCAAGCCCAAGTACAGCGATCCAAGAAACAACAAGACAAGCGCGACGCATCAGAACCCCGAAGCCTGGGACCATAGCCGGCTTCCACTCGATTCGCTCGGCGAATTGCTTGCCCCCGAGGACCGCCGACCGTCCAGCCCTACCAGCCGCAGCTGCGACCTTCGTTCTGCTCCTTCAGGTAACCCATGAGCGGCGCGAAGTACTCCAATACCGCGCCACCATCCATCTCTCGGGTGCCCGTGAGCTTCTCGAGCGCGTCCGGCCACGGTTTGCTGCTGCCCATCTCCAGCATCGCGGCCAATTTCGCGCCTGCTTCCTTGCTGCCGTAGACCGAGCACGTGTGAAGCGGGCCCTCGTGCCCGGCCGCTTGGCACATGGCCTTGTGGAACTGGAACTGGAGGATGTGCGCCATGAAGTAGCGCGCATACGGAGTGTTCGCGGGGATGTGATACTTCGCGCCGGGATCGAAGTGCTCCTCGCCGCGCGCCGTCGGCGGCATGACGCCCTGGTACTTGGCGCGGAGCTTCCACCAGTGGGCGTTGTACTGCTCGGGTTTCACCTTCCCGGAGAACACGTCCCAGCGCCACTGGTCGATCATCTTGCCAAACGGCAGGAACGCGATCTTGGAGAGCGCATCCTGCATCTGTTTGTTGACCACGGCCTCGTCGCTCTCCGAGACCTTGCCGAGCAGGCCAACCTCGTTGAGATACTTCGGTGTGATCGAAAGCGCGATCGCATCGCCGATCGCCTCGTGGAAACCGTCGTGCGCGCCCTGCTGGAACAGGACCGGCTTGGTGTAGTAGTTGTTGTAGTAGTAGTTGTGCCCGAGCTCGTGACTGTCTCTTATACACATCTCCGAGCCCACGAGACCTCTCTACATCTCG
>CAJXVA010000319.1 GCA_913061055.1 uncultured Pseudomonadota bacterium | reverse complement strand
ATACTCGGTGATCCGCAGCATCCACTGCTTCATCGGCCGACGAACGACCTCATAGCCCGACTCGACGTGCTCGGCGACCTCCTCGTTGGCCAACACGATGCGCAGCGCGGGGCACCAGTTCACCGGCGCCTCGTTGAGATACGCGAGCCGTCGGTCGTCTTGATACGAAGCCACGGCTTCCTCGCCCTGGGCCTTGACCGAATCGGGGATCGGAAGCGCCTCGATCGGTTTGGCGGTCTTCGCCTCGTGGTCGTAGTAGTGCTTCCACATCTGCAGGAAGATCCACTGCGTCCACTTGTAGTAGCCAGGGTCGGTCGTGTTGATCTCGCGCGACCAGTCGTACGAGAAGCCGAGCCGCTTCAGCTGTTTTCGGAAGTTCCCGCTGGTCTCTTCGATGACCTCTGCGGGATGCCGGCCGGTCTTCATCGCGTGCCGCTCAGCCGGCAGACCGAACGCATCCCAGCCCATCGGATGCAACACGTTGAAGCCCCGCATCCGCTTGTAGCGGGCGACGATGTCTGTCGCGGTGTAGCCCTCGACGTGCCCGACGTGCAGTCCATCGCCCGAGGGGTACGGGAACATGTCGAGCACGTAGAACTTGGGCTTCTCGAGGTCGACCTCGGCGCGGAACGTCTGGTGTTCGTCCCAGCTGGCCTGCCAACGTGCTTCGATCGCTTGGGGGTCGTAACCCATGGCTCGCACGCTAGTTTGGATTGCGGCGGTTGCCAACGCCCAAACGTTCCCGAGCCGTGGGCAGGCTCAGGGACAGGGCACGTCCGCGTCGTCGAGCATCGTGACGGTCCCGACCTCGACCTCGGAGGCCAGCACCACGATCTCGGGATCTCCGCCCTGCGCGTTGCAACGAGCCTCGGACTCACCGGTCGTGAACTCGGTCACGGTCTGAACTTCGTAACGACCGCCTTGCCCCACCTCGACCCCCATGAGGGTCGAAGGATCCGTATTGGGGCAGGTAAAGAGGTCCCCTTCGATCGTCGTCGGCTCCGCCGGGAGGGTGCACGGGGCAGGTGGCCCCGATTCACAACCGACCCGGCGCGCGATGAGCTGAACCCCGGTCACCCCAACCGTGTTGCAAAACGGCTCCGGGTTGACGTCCACCAGCAGCAGGACCGTCCCCGGCGTGGCGGCGGCCCCCCCTGCCCCATCCGTGGCGCCGTCTGTGTCCGCCGTTTCGAGCCCGTCGCAGCCCGCGACGCCCGCGAACACCGCTGCGGTCACCAACAACTGTCCCCATCGATGCATGTGCAGACCCTAACCCACCGGCACGTGGTGAAACTCGACACACTCGGCTACGATCGCGGCGGTGATGTTGTCGCTCCGTCCGATCGCGCTGTGCTGTGCCGCGAGCCTGGCTCTGCCCACCGTGGCCGCGGCCCAGCCGGCAGCGCCCGACGGTGCAGGGGCGCCCGAGGCAGCGCCAGAAGACGCGGGCGCGCTGCAAGACGCCGAAGCCCTCTATAAGCGCGGCCGCACCAGCTTCGAAACCGCCAACTACCTCGAAGCCATCGACCTGTGGGAGGAAGCCTACGGACTGGTTCAGGACGTTCCGGAGAACGCCGCGATCAAGGCTGCGCTCATCTACAACATCGCGGCGGCGCAGGAGAAGGCGTACGACATCGACACCGACATCACGCACCTGCGACAAGCCGCGGTGTTGATGGAGACCTACGCGCGGAGCGTGCCTGCGCTGTACGGCGATGAGAACGAAGCCAAGCTCGAGCTCGACAAGATCGAAAAACGACTCGCGGAGCTTCGGCAGCGGATCGAGGAAGCCGAAGCGGCGGCGCCTCAGACCGATCCAGATCCGGGTCCGGATCCCGGACCGCAGGTCATCGAGCCCACCTTCACGCCGGACCCCCGGGCCAAGCCTCTCATCATCGCCGGCGCCGTCACGGCCGGACTCGGGGTCGTAGGCCTGGGGCTCATGGCCGGCGGACTCGCCATGGGGAGCTCCGCCAACGACCTCGGCGAGGACGTCTCGCTCGAGGATCGCCGCGACCAGTTCGACCGCGGACGCACCGGGAACACGCTCGCCTACGTCGGTGGAGCTGCCGGCGGAGTCCTTCTCGTCACGGGCGCGGTGCTCTTGGGAATCGGGCTCAAGAAGCGCAGCACCGGAACGATGGCGGTCGCGCCCTGGGGCGGACGCCGGACGGCGGGGCTGAGCGTCGGCGGCCGGTTCTAGCCTGGCTCGCTCCGTCGGGCACGACGACGACCCCGCGGCACACTACGCGCCTGGGATGTCGGCGCCTTGTTTGGAGACGACGACGCGGACCGACGAGATCTTCCACGCATCATCTTCCGGGAGCGGGGTATCCCCGGAGTTGGTGAAGTTGAAGCAGTCGTAGCGGAGGGTGAAACGTAGCCTGCGGTCCTCGGCTTCCAGGCCGTCCTTCGGGACCACGTACTCATGGTCGCTTGACCCGTTCTCGAGCACTCCGGCGGCGCGCAGAAACGGCGCGGCGCAGTACTCCGCCGATTCAAACACGGTGCAGGCCGCATCGATCACGTTCGAGCCTTTCGCGTCGTCGCACGCGATCGCCTCGTTGCCCAGCGGAACGTGGAGCGCCTGGCCACCACCGCTGATCGGCTCGAGGTGAAGCTCCGCATAGTCGACGTAGCGGCGCATGCCGTTGAGGAACTCGAAGTTCAACGAGTAGGAGTGCTCGAGGAAAACCGTGATCCGGTCGTCCGGCGCGAGTCGGGGAAGCTTGATCGCTCTGCCGCGAAGCACCGCCTCGGGCCACTGTGAGCCATCGTTCCAGGCCTCGTCGTCTCGCAGGTACTCGCCGCTTCCCCAGACCTTGGTCGACTCGTTCTGCACCCATTGAGGACAATCGACTTCCTCGGGACAAAACTCGCTGGCCGCAGACTTGTCGCGCGCGTCCCAATCTACCGCCGTCCACGCGTCGCAATTCTCGCTGCACGCCTGCCCCGGGGGCAATCCCCACACGTCGCAGACCTCGTCGTCACCGACGACCCCGTCTCCGCAGGGCGACTCGTAGCTGCATCCCACGCAGTTTGCATTGTCAGGGTTGTCGCACTGCTCGCCGTCGTCGAGTTCGCCGTTGCCGCACAGCGTGCACGTCGGGCTGCAGGGCGATCCACCGGGCGCCGTTGCGTCGCACTCCTCGCCCTCGTCGATCACCCCGTTTCCGCACGGCCCATCCACGGTCGTCGTGCTGGTGTCGTCCTCGGTGGTGGAAGTATCCGTCCCGGTCGTGCTGCTGGTGGAGCCGGGCGCAGTCGTGTTGCCCACGACCAAGCACGAGCCTCCGCAACACTTGGCACCGGCGGCTTCCGGATCGGCAGCACACGACACCCCGATTCCGCAGTCGGCGTCCTGCTCACACGAAAGACCATCGGCGGCGTCACCGAGGAAACATCCGGACAGCAGCAGGGCGCCCAGGGCTGGACCCAGCAGTGACAGTACGGCAGCGCGAAAGGGCGTTCGGCAAGAAAGCAGCATCATGCGGACGAGGCAGACGATAGCAGTCGCGGTCGCGTCCGCCCAACCCCGTGCCGCTTTGCGTGCCGGGCTGGGTTGGGTACTGTTCGAGGTATGGCTTGGGATCGCGGTGCGTTGAATCTGTTGGTGGTAGCCGCCGTTTGTGTCGGGTGCCGCAACAGCGGTGGTTCTGGCGACGACGGCTCGACATCCGGGTCCAGTACCGGGGAGACGTCCACCGGCCCGGGTTCGGAGGCCAGCACCGACGTGAGCACCACCGACGTGAGCACGACGTTCGGCTCCACGGGCAGCTCCAGCTCCACCAGCTCCACCACCAATGCCGAAACGACCACGGGCACCGACACCGCAGAGGTGACCTGCGACGATGGGGTGGTGGCGGCCGGCGAGCTCTGCCTGGGGCCCCACGAAGTCATCGTCAGCGGTCGCTCCACGGCCGTCCTGTCGATCGCGGACTTTGACAACGACGGGTCCGTGGACATCGCCGCCGGCCACGATGACGGCCTCTCGGTTCGCTTTGGGGATGGCGCAGGGAGCTTCGAGGGCGCGATCGATCTCCTGGGCGGCGCAAGCATTCTCGCGCTCGCGGCCGCCGACCTGGACGGGGACGACGTCCCTGATCTCGTGGTCGCCGAACCCACAGCCGACGTTGTCCACGTTCTGCTCTCGAACGGCGATCGCAGTTTCGACGCAGGCCAGGACCTGAGCACCGGTGCCGGGCCCCGCGCACTTGCCCTCGCGGACTTCGACGGTGATCGATTCCTCGACCTCGCCGTCGCCCTCGAAGTCGACGGTGACATCGGTGTCACACTGGGCACCGGGAACGGGACCTTCCTCGGCGCCCTCACCGTGACCGCGGGCACGTCACCGCTGGGTCTGGCAGCGGGAGACCTGGACGGAGTGGGTGGCGCCGACCTTGCGGTCGCCAACTTCGGAAGCGGAAACATCGGCACCTACCTCAGCCAGGTCGACGGCTTTGCGCCCCCGGTCTCTGTCACGGCCCAGGCGGGCCCGCGCGACGTCCTGCTGGCCGATTTCGACGGCGATGGAGCGATCGATCTGGCCTCGATTCACCAAGATGCGGCGACCGCCGGGTTCTGGCCGGGTGATGGGTCCGGCGGTCTTGGAGAGCGGTTTCTCGTGCAACTCGGCGACAACCCCCGCGATGCCCACGCCGCAGACCTCGACGGGGACGGCCACCCTGACATGATTGTCGCGCTGCAGGCAGGCAACGCGGTCGGCGTGCTGCGCGGAGACGCCTCCGACGGACTGGGTCCGCAGGAGGCGTTTGCCACCATGTCGGATCCTACGGCCGTCGCAGCGGGTGACTTCAACCTCGACGGCGCGCTCGATGTGGCCACCGGAAGCGCCGGCCCCCAAGGCGGCATCGCGATCATACTCGCCACGCCCTAGAGCCGAATCGCCGGCTCTAGCGGGTGGCCCAGCGGCGGGAGACGTCTGGCGGATCCGACGCCGGGTGGTAGGATCGCGCCATGGTTAGCTTGACTCGCGGGTGTTCGATCGTTGGTGTGCTCGCCGCCCTCGCAGGAGTTCCCGGGTGCGCAGAGGACCTTGCCGGCGACCAAGCTGGAGCCGATACCGACGGCGACACAGGCCAAGCCGAGACCGGGGACGAGGGCCCGGCCACAACCGATCCGACCGATCCCGGCGGGAGCACCGGAACTCCCGATCCAGCCGATTCCTCGGACACCGACGGAGCCACCGCAGGAGGCGGAACGACCGGAGAAGACTCCGAAGATTTCACGCCAGACTCCGGCTGCGAAGACCTCGACTGTGGGGGCGCGGGCCTGTGCGAGGTCGGCGATGAAGGGCCGGTGTGCGTGTGCGATGACGGATACGCCTCGATCGGACTCGACTGCCTGCCGTGCGAGCCCATCTCCGCAGGCATGCTGCCCGCCGACGTGCCCGCCGTGCGCGCCCAGTTCACCTTTCTATTGGACAGCGAAGACGCGCCCGACTCGGGCCTCAGCTATGGCCGGGTCAAGCTGCGCAATCGGGCCTCGGGCGACGTTGTCCCACTCGGACTCACCAATGCCCAAGCCGCGGTGTTCATGGTCCCGGGAGTCTACGACGTCCTGTACGAGCACCGCGAGGGGAGCGACTTCCCCCGCAACAGCTCAGCGGTGCTCGAGCGCATCGAGGTCGGGGACGACGCCGACTTCAAGATCGACATCGTACCGATCGTCATGCGTGGGGCGATCGGCTTTGCGCCTGGCAGTGAGCCCGCGACTCCGGGGCTGAACTACGGTCGGGTGTGGCTGGTGAACCCGACGACCGACGACCGCGTTCTGCTCGGGACAACGCAGGACGACGTCTACGACGTCAAGGTTCTCCCGGGCGAATACGAGGTCCACTACGAGTACCAGGAGACCCAAGGCGATGCTCCGCTCAACAACGACGGGTTCGTCATGGACCTCAGCATCCTCGATCCCGGCGACACCGAGCGCAACATCATCATTCCAGTCGCGCAGGTCTCCGGCGCGGTCACGGTCGACGACGATTTCGTTGCCAGCGGCATCGACTACGGCGAGCTCGAACTCCGCGACGTTCACACCGGCGATCGTTTTCACTTGGGGTACACCAACAGCCCCGACGACTACAGCGTCACCGTCATCCCGGGAACTTACGAAGTCGTCTACTCCTCGCGCGAACTGGGCAGCCTCACTCCCGTCAACCGGAACACCGTCGTCGACCGGATTCAGGTGACCGAGGGCAACAACGACATCCAGATCAACTTGCGCACCTCCGAGGTGAGCGGTGACTTCACGCTGGGCGGCGAAACGCCTCCCACCGAGGACTACGACGACGGGCTCGTCACGCTAGAGCGAGCCGATGGCGACCCGGTCGTCCTGGGCAACACCCGGTCCGGATTCTACAACCGTCGTGTCCTCGTCGGGAGTTACGACGTCTTCTATGGCCAGGACACGGCCAGCCAGAGCATGCCGGTCAACACCCATGCCCAGCTTGGCAAGCCGGTCCTCGTCGATACGAAGACCCGCGACCTCGACATTGATATCGGCGTCGTGGAGGTCTTGGGCACGATGACGATCGGCGGCGTCGAAGCTCCCGACTCTGCGTACGACGACGGGCGCGTGTTCCTGCGAAATGCCGAGTCTGGGGATTCCGTACTCCTGGGCAACACACGGGAGGGATCGTACGCTGCGCGGCTGGTCCCCGGGACGTATGACATCGTCTACGCCAACGAGTTCAGCGACACGATTCTTCCCGTGAACCAGGGTGCCGTCCTGGTCTCCGGCGTCCTTGTTTCGGCCGACGAAACACTCAACATCGACGTCCCCGTCACGACCCTGGTCGGCAGCGTCGCGATCGAGGGATCAACCCCGAAGACGGCGGAAGGGGTCGGCAACCTCTTCCTGCGCGACGTCGCGACGGACGACCAAGTGTTCATCAGCGACACCAACGCTGCGGACTTCAGCAAGCCGCTGACCAGTGGCACCTACCTGATGGAGTATCGGGGTACGGCCGCCGCCGGCGCGGCGCTGGGAACGTCCCTACCCGCGAACTCGAACGCTGCGTTCGCGTGCTTCCAGCTCACCTCCGACTGAGACAACAACACGCTCTCGCCCCCGGCATTGTGACAGCGCGTCTGCATGGTACGGTAGCGTCGTGGTTGGATTGGATCGGTTGTGGAGCTCAGCAGGGCTCGTGCTCATGCTTTCCGCGGGGTGCGGCATCGACCTGGCGGACGGCCTCGCGGACACGGATGAACCGGGCACGACGGGGGCCCCGGGCAACACGAGCCCGGACTCGGGCGCCACGACTGGCGCCCTCACGGGTGGAGAGACCGGTCTGAGTTCCGACACTGCAAGCGACGGTTCCGGCGGCACCGATCCGGGGCCCGATGAGCCCGAGACGGCAGACTGCGAGACGTTCGCGTGCGGCGAGGGTGGGACGTGCGAGCTCGGCGATGATGGGCCGGTGTGTGCATGCGATGCGGGGTTCGTGTCCAGTGGCCTGAACTGTCTGCGCTGCGAGACCATCCCCGCGGGAACCCTGCCTGCCGACGTCCCGACCACGCGGGCCAAGTTCACCTTTTTGCTCGACGGAAGTGACCCCCCGAGCTCTGGGATCGACTACGGACGCGTCACGCTTCGAAACCGGTCTTCGGGGGATATCGTGCGCGCCGGTACGACATACGAGGCCGCCACTGTCCTGATGGTCCCCGGCCTCTACGACGTGATGTACGAACATCGCGAAGGCAACACGCTGCCGAAGAACTCAGCGTCGATCATTGGGCAGCTCGAGGTGCCCGCCGGCGACGCAGATCTATTGGTCGACATTCGAACCGCAACTCTCCGCGGCGCCATCACCATCGCGGGCGGACAGCTCGCGATGCCTGGGCTGAACTACGGTCAGTTGTGGCTGGTAAACCCGACCACCGGCGACCGCGTCCGCTTGGGGACGACCCAAGACGAGGTCTACGATGTACGGGTCACACCGGGCGACTACGAGGTCCGGTACGAGTACCGCGAGACTCAGGGTGCGGCGCCCATCAACCCGGACGGACTGGTGACGACCGTCAGCCTCTACGAAGGGAGCAACGAGTTCGCGATCGACGTCCCCGTCGCCCAAATCAGCGGCCGCTTCTTGACCGACGGCGAACTCAACCCGAGTGGCATCGACCACGGGGACATCGAACTCGTCAACCCGAAGACCGGGGAGCGATTCCTGCTCGGGACCACCTCCGAGCAGACGTACGAGGCCGCGGTCCTGCCGGGCGACTATGACATCGTCTACACCGCCCGCGAGATCGGGCCGCTCAACCCGGCCAACCGAGGTACGGTGGCAGGCGCCCTCACGGTGAAGCCCGGTGGAGCCCGGCAAGACATCCACCTTCGCACCGCGCTCGTCTCCGGGAACTTCACCGTCAACGACGCCGTACCTCCGAGCACCGACTTTGACGACGGTGTGGTCCTCCTGCGCGATTCGGAGGGGGGCACAGTTGTCCTCGGCAACACCCGCAACGAAACGTACTCCCGACGGGTGCTCGTGGGCGACTACGAGATTGTCTACGCACAGGAGACGGCCGGCCTGAGCATGCCTGTGAATACGCAGGCAACGGTCGACAGCATCGCGATCCGGGGCGACGAGACGCTCGACATCAACATCCCAGTTGTCGAACTGTCCGGAACGATGACCATTGGTGGCGAGCTGGCTCCCGATTCGCCGTACGACGATGGACGCCTGTTCTTGCGGAGCCCCGAGACGGGCGACTCCGTGTTGCTGGGTAACACCCGGCAGGGGCTGTACGCCGCCCGGGTCGTCCCTGGCACCTACAACGTCGTCTATTCGAACGAGTTCAGCGACACCATCCTTCCCGTCAACAGCGGCGCGCTGCTGCTCGAGGGACTCGTCGTGGACGCAGATGCCCTGATCGACATCGACGTGCCGGTGGCCACGCTCATCGGCAGCGTTGGCATCCTAGGCTCCGAGCCCGCCCCCAACGAAGGGGTTGGCCAGCTCTTCCTCCGCGATCTCGCGACGGACGACAGCGTTTTCCTTGGCGACACGAACGCCTTGAACTTCACCAAGCCGCTGACCGCCGGTACCTACATCATGGAGTACCGCGGGATCGCGGCCGCGGGCGCCACGCTCGGAACGTCCCTGCCCGCCAACGAAAACGCGGCGTTCGCCTGCTACGAGATCGTCTCGGACTGAGCCTCCCACACAGCTCCCGGATCGTCGTACCCTGTGCGCGACCCATGCAGCTTCGAAGCGTCGCCCTCTTCACCCTGCTTTGCACCGTCGCCCTCCCCGGTTGCGACAAGGTCAAGCAGTGCAACTCGCTGATCGACACGATCAACTCCCACACGCCCAAGATGACCGCGGCCACCGGGAAGTTCGCCGACATTGCGACCAACCCGAAAGTCGTCGAGGAGTACGAAGGTGTGGTCCAGGGCGCGATCGATGAGGTCAAGGCGCTCGACCTGGGTGACGAGAAGGTCTCCGCCTTCGCGAAGCGCTACGAGTCCCTGCTCGGCGACGCCAAAGCGATCGGCACGGAGATGAAGGCCGCTGCAAGCGACCCCACCAAGCTGCAGGCTGTGGTGACCAAGGCCGACGACATTCGCAAGACCGAGGAAGCCTTGGTCAGCGAAGTCAACACGTACTGCAGCGGCTGAGCGTGCTGATGGCTTGGATTCCCAGCGAGGACCCCTGGGGCATCGCCATGATCGCCAGCGGTGCCGTGTTCGGCATCTCGCTCGTGATCGTGAACGCGCGCCGAATGGCCATCCGCTCGCGGACCGGCCCCGTCATGATGACGGGCTTGGCCGCCGCTGCGTTTCTGGCGTGCGCTGCGATGGGTACGCTGCAGCGCGTTGCGCAAGGGCCGACCGAGCCTGCGGCGGCGTCCGAAGAGCCCGCTGCTGAGGCCGCCGGCCCCGACGACACCGCGCAGGACCCACCGGCCGAGGACGAGGCGGACGCCCCACCAGCGCAGGACGACGCCGCACCGGACGACAAGACGCCCCCTGCGCGAAACTCTGCGCTCGAGCCAACCGAGCCCCTGCCGAGCGACGACGGCGAGCGTCAAACCGCGATCCGGAAGGTGCTGCGTTCGGCACGATCGGTCTACGAAAGCCAGAAGGACTGCAAAGACGCCAAGGCGGTGGGGCAAGCCTGGGCTCAGGTTGCCGGCATCCCGCAGGACGCACGATCCTCTCGGGTGAAAGCGGTCGCGCGCAAGCTGGAGGGGTGCCGGAAGCAAGTTCGCTGGGCCACGGCCTACAACGTCCATCGGGACCGGGTCGCGGGCCGTGATGCGTTCGAGGACACGCTCAAGAAGCGGCTGCAGGACGCGCACAGCATCAACGCGTCCATCGCCCTCACCGGGGATGACCACCAGCGCATCCGAGTCGGAAGCGGAAGCTTCGACGAAGCGATTGTGGCCAAGATCGTGACGCAAGCGCTCAAGGACGAACTCAGTGGACTCGGCTTTGAGCGCGTCGTGCTGGCCGACGCCAAGCAGTCCTGGCGGACGGATCTCGAGCCGCGACCGGAGGCAGAGTACGTCGCGGAGGAGCTGACGCCCTACGGACTGGACGACAAGCTGACGTTCAGTCCGTAGCCTAGCCCCCTGCGACGATCGCCTCGATCGCCCGCTGGGTATGCACGCGGATCATCTGACGTCGATACGGCGCGTCGTAGGGCACGTTCTCCAGCGGCTTGCACTGCGCGTAGGCCCGCTCCGCCACCGTCTGTGCGACCGCCGGATCCGACAGCTGTTGACCCACGACCTCATCGAGACGCGTGAGCGCGCGCGGCTTGCTGCCCAACACACCGACAACGACCGACACGCCAGTCACCTCGGCATCCACCGAGTCAGACGCGAGATCAAACCGCAACGCCACCGATACCAGGGGGAAGTCGATGCTCTTGCGCACCGTCCACTTTGCGTAGCGCGCTCGGCTCGCTCCGGTCGGCAACGGCACCCGAACTTCGCGCGTCACTTCGCCATCGAGCCGCTTGATGTGCTTGGTCCCGTCGGCGCCGTAGTACTCGAGCAACGGGAGCTCCCGCGGACCGCTCGGCCCCTGGTTCACCAACGTCGCATCCAGGCTCCCCAAGACCGGAACCAGGTCGCTGCTCATCGCGGCGACGCAGATCCGTCCCTTGGGCACAACATGGCAAACATCGCCTTTCGCCTTGAGACAGCCACCGATCGCGGTCCGCCAGAAGTGAGTCTGGTTGACGTAGCGACAGCGCGTGTCGAGGTTCACGTTGCCACCGAGTGTCCCCATGTTGCGGATGAGCGGGCTTGCGATGACCCCGGCGGCATAGGCGAGACTCGGAAAGAGCTCTTGCACGCTGTCTCTTATACACATCTCCGAGCCC